>DURQ01000038.1 GCA_012840725.1 Bacillota bacterium | reverse complement strand
GGGATGCGCACCACAAGCTCGCGACCGTCCAGGCGGTACTCCACCGGAACCAGAAAGCGCTCCACGGAAGGGATGGGGGGATCGAGACGGTTCTGCACGTGATCTCGGGTGAGATCCTCCAGGCCGTAGTCCACTTTGGCCAGAATGCGGGCTACCTGGTCCTGCAGGAGCGGCGCCAAGCGGGCCAGCAGGTAGCTCGGCTCTTCGGCGAGATGGGCGAAGTCCTCCCGGCCCAGATCCGAAGTGCTGGTGATGTCTTTCCGGTAGGCAATGGAACGGGCCCCTTCCCCGCTGCCCAAGAGGTAGCCGGTGAACTTCTCCAAAAGGAGGTAGAGGACGTCCATACGCTGCTTGGCGATCTTCTGCTCAAGGTCGCGCAGTTCACGCGAGCCTGGTTCCAGCGCCTGCGCCTCGGCCACGAGCTCTTGGTACTCTTCGGTGAAAGGGACTATGACCAGATCGCCGAAGAGCTGCCGCTCAAGGTCCCGGGCCGCGGCGGTTACGCCCAGCTCAAATGGGTAAGGTTCCCGGACAAAGATCGGGGTATAGTAGCGCAGCAGGGTGCTGCGGTCAGAGCTGCTCAGGGGGGCAAGGATCTGCTCTTCGAAGATACCCGCCTTGACCAGCTGGGGCATGAGGGCCATCCCCTCGGGATATTCCGCTCCCATCAGGTACTCCACCCGCACGCCGTCGGGCAGGGGAACCACACTTGCCTGTCCCAGCTGCACGCTGTGCGTCCAGCTGTCCATGAGCTTGTCTGGGCTGGTGGGGGAATCGTAGCGGATCTGCACCACATCCTGCCCCACCCCGGCCCGCATGTTCCTGCCGGGGGGATTGGAGAACCAGGTAGTGTCTGCCGCTTTGTCGTACACCGCAATTTCTGTGGTCTCGGGGTTGATGTACAGGGCTAGGTGCTCGTTTTCTGCGCAGAGATCAAAACCTGCCGGTGCCTGGGCCTCTGCGGGCAGAGGCCAGACCGCAGCCAGAAGTATGAGCAGGGCAGCCAGTAAACGGCGCATTTCCTCACCCCCTACAAGCGCAGTACAAGCTCGGCGTAGACCGAGGAGATAAAACCGACAACAACGTTGATCACATGGACAAAGAGCAGGGCGATAAACAGCACCACACCGATACCCACGATGGTCAGAAGGCAGGTCCAGAAGTTCTTCCCCGTTTCGTAATCGTGGGTGACAGCCATGCCGATCAAGACCAGGTAACCAGACCAGAGAACCGCGGCGATGCGGAAGAAGTGGTAGAACGTGCCTTCCTCCATGGTCAGGTAGTTGCTCACAAAGGTGAGGGGCAGGTTGATCAGCACAAAAGGCACCAGAGCATAGGCCGTGGCGATGATAATATCCCGAAAAGTGCCCTTGCCGTCCATCAGTGTTGTGAGGGCCCAGTTGACCACCGCCCAGAGGAAGAAGGGGACCACGACGCTGAGGAGCTCCACAAGTACATTCAGCTTGGAAAGATCCCGCGGGTTGAAGATGAATCCCGTGTACTGGCGCATCACCACATGGGTCAGGGCGACTAGGCCCACAAAGGTCAAAGCGGCACTCAAGGTACCCCGCTTTTCATGCTTGAGATCCCAAAACCCGTCATAGGGGTGGAAGATCACGTGCTTGGCGTAGAGGAGGCTGGCCCAGAAGCCCTGGGGTCGGCGAACCGACACATAGCGCGCCGCTGCCGCTTCGGCCATACCGAAGCGGGGCCGGAACCTGCCCCAAGCCCAGATAGCTGCGGCAATAACTAAGAGCACTGAAACCACTCTGCCGAAGTTCTCAGACATCACTTCCCGGCGGTAGAGGCCGAAGGCCTCAGAGTACTGCTCCCGGTTGCTGCCCAGGCGGAAGTTTGCCATGGCTTCCGCGAAGCGGTCCTGCCTGAGCAGGGCCCGGCCGATACCGGTGTAGGCCAGATCGAAATTGAGGTTGCGGCGCAGCACCTCCGTCCACAGGTCGGCAGAACGCTCGTAGTTTCCCCCCTGGTATTCCCTGATGGCGGCATGGATCAGCTGTGCATAGATGGTTGGCTCGAAGACGATGACACGGTTGGCGCCTCGATCGGCAACTAGGATCAGCTCACCGAGAACATCGAGGGCCACGGGCACCCGGAAGGTGGACTCGGTGGTACCCAAGCCGCCGAAGACGTAGAGGAGATGGCCATCACCCTCATAGGTGAAGATCCTCCCTCTCTGACGGTCCAGGACGGAGTAGAGCCCATCCGGACGGGCCGCGATATCCACAAACGAGGTGGAAGGTATCTCTTTCGAGCTGCGGTATTCCGGTGCCGTCGGCACATCGCCGATGGGTTCGAAGAAACCGTTGCGGCGGAGTACATCGGTACCGCTGGGGTTGAGCCGCCGCACTTCGTTGAACTCGGCCACGTAGAGAAAACCCCGCTCATCCAGATCCACCGTGGTGTACTCTGTGGGAAGGAAGAGCGCCATCCGCTTGCGCTGTTCACGGGTCGCGAGCCTGGCCCAGAACCGCTCCAGGATGGTGGGCCTGACAAGCGGCGCCCCCAAGAAACCGCGGAAGTTGCCGTCCACATCGAACTCAAGCAGCCCCTCGTAAATGCCTTCTGCCAGCACGTAGATGCGCCCGCCCTGATCCACCGCTACCTTAAAGGGGCGGTAGCTGAAGTTTTCGGGGAGGGTGCCGGCGAGATCGGTTTTGGGCGGGCCGATCAGGCGCACGAACTCGCCCTCCGCTGTGAGTTCCACGAGGCGTGCGTTGTCCCGGTCGGCGATATACAGGCGGCCGCGCTCAGTGACATAGAGAGCCACGGGAGCGTTGAAGGTCTGCCAGTCTTCTTCCACCCAGAAACCGTCTATGGTCTGCAGCAGTTCGAAACTGCTGCTTAAGCGCAGGATCCGGTTGTTGCCCGTATCGGCGATGTAGATGTCACCGCCTGGAGATACGGCCAGATCCCGCGGCTCACGCAGGGGAGTCGTTCCCAAGCTGGTCCCATCGATGATCGTCTGTACCGTGTAGGCCTGGGGAGCGGGCACCGCGTTCCCGTAGAAGTCAAAGGTATAACTCGCATAGGGAGCGGCCCAGGCGAGCTGCGCCCCAAGCAGCATGACGGCCGCGACGAGCCAGCCAGTGATTCTGCGCACTCTTCCTCCCTCCCCCTGCGCTATTCTTTCAGGCCCGAGGTGCCCATGGTCTGCACCACGCTGCGCTGGTTGAAAATGAACACCGTCACCGGGACGATCATCATCAAGAGAGCCACTGCCGCACCCACGCCAGCCCTGGCGATGCCGCCGGCCACGATCTGGTTAAGGGCGTAGGGCAGGGTCTTCAGGTTTTCACTGTAGATAAAGCTGCTGCCCGTGTTCCCCCAGAGGCTCTGGAAGGAAAGGATGATCAGGGTCAGCCAGGCCGGGCGGACCGTGGGCATGGCCACCTTCCAGAACACCTTCCACTCCCCTGCGCCGTCTATGCGCGCCGCTTCCAGCAGGCTGTCCGGCACCATCTGGTCCATGAACTGCTTCATGAGAAACAGCCCCAGGCTGGACTGCCAGGCTGGCACGATCACAGCCCGATAGGTGTTCAGCCAGCCCAACCTGGCGATGATCAGGTAGTTGGGGATGGCCGTGACCTCTGGCGCGAACATGAGGGAGATCACGATCAGATTGAACACCAGCCGCGAACCTGGAAAGCGGTGCTTAGCCAGGGCAAAGGCGCAGAGTGAAGCAAAGAGCACATGGCCGGCGGTCCCCAGGCAGGTGATGATCAAGGTGTTCAGAAGGTAACGGGATATGGGCACCCAAGACTCGCTCATCAAGACGGCGAGGTCCTTGAAGTTGTCCAGAGTGGGATTGCGCACAAAGAACCTGGGCGGAAAGAGGAACAGCTCGTTCAAGGGCTTAAAGGCGCTGCTGACAACATAGACCATGGGCAGCGCGGTAAAGGAGCCCAGAAGCAGCAGCATGATCAGGGCAGCTAGATCTCCGCCCGGTGAGCGTGTGACGCGCTTGCGGTAAATGGGCAGCTGCATGCTGTTCCTCCTTTCACCCGATCTTGCGCAGCATCCGCTGGACGAGCTGCTGGGTGAGAAGCATAGCCACAAAGAGCAGCGTGGCGATGGCAGAAGCATAGCCCATCTCAAAGCGGATGTTGCCGTAGTCCATGAGGTGCGTGATCACTGTATGCCCGGCATAATCCGTGCTGGGGAAGCCGACCAAGGCGACTATGTGGCTTCCCGCGGCGAACGAGGACGTAATCGAGATGATAGCACCGAAGAGCAGCTGGGGCCGCATAGCAGGGAGAGTGATAAACCACAGTTCCTGCCAGCGGTTGCGCACGCCGTCGATGGCCCCGGCCTCGTACAGCGATTCATCGATACCCTGGAGTCCCGCGATGAAGGCAAGGAACGATGTGCCCAAGCTCATCCAGAGCGTAACCAGCATGGTCACCCAGAGCAGGGTATCCGGATCGGTAAGCCAGCGCACCGGCTCGTAGATGATTCCCCAGCGGATGAGAACGCTGTTCACCCAGCCGTACATATCCCCGCTGAAGAGGATGGTCCAGATCATGAAGACATTCCCCGAGATGGACGGGGCGTAGAAGAGCAGGGTCAAAATGGTGCGCATGGTCGGCTTGAGCTCGTTGATGAACCAAGCCAGAAGCAGGCAGAGCATATAGCTTAAGGGCCCTGTGATCGCTGCGAAGAGCAGGGTGTTCTTCACCGCGATGAGGAAGACATCATCGGCAAAGAGCAGCTTCACATAGTTGGCCCACCCCACCCAAACCGGAGGCTGGAGCATGTTGTACGAAGTGAAGCTCAAGGTGATGGCGACCAAAACCGGCACCACAGTGAAGAGGAGGAAGAGGAGCACATAGGGCGCGGCGAACAGGTAAGACACGCCCCATTTCTTCCAGAATGCCCGCAGCCTCACGGTCTCTTCCCTCCTTTACTTCTCAACCTCGTCCAAGCCAAGCTCGAGCCGCTTCGCCCGGATCTCCTCGTTCATCACCCGGTTGTAGTCCAAGAGAGTCTCCCGCACGGGGGCCTGATCGTTCACTACCCTGCGGAAGGCGTTGTCCAGGTGGCGGCCAACCATGTAGCCGCCGGGAACCTCCGGGACACCCCGCACCCACTTGAGCTGCTCCTCGAGCTTGCGGAAATCTTCCAGCGGCCAGGGCAGGCTGCGCAGGGTTTCGGGATTGGCTGTGGGATACCGCGCTGCGGCGCCCATCAACGCCTCGAGATCCAGGGCGTACCTGGTCTGGGTTTCGGACTTTGTCCACCACTTCACAAACTCCCAGGCAGCTTCCGGGTCTTGGGCACCGCTGAGGATCACGGTCGCGGTCCCGCTCGCCAATACGGTCCGGTCGATCGTGCCATCGGCACGCCTGGTTCCCGGAACCGGAGCAAAACCCCACTCTCCCCGCAGCTCGGGGGCGAAGACCGTGAGGGTGTTGTAGAGGGTGTAGGGAGAAATCAGAAGCGGCATTTCGCCCAAACGAAAGCGGTTTTCCGCATTGTACTCCACCGGAAGATCATACAGCTCATAAAGGTCGGTCCAGAACTGGAAAGCTTCGTAGGCTTCCTGGGTGTGCAGGTTGGTCTGGGCCGCATCATCGCCAAAGAGATCCATCCCTTTTTGGCTCAAGAACATCAGGAAACTGAGCACGCCCTGGCTGGCAGACAGGCTGCCCACTCCCGCCGGTGTTTCGCCCACCCTGCCGCCCACGTTGCGCTTGATCTCTGTCCAGGGAAGGCCGAAGTTCATGTTCAGCTTCTGCAGCTCGGGGATGACCTGCAGCACTTCGTCCCAGGTCTGGGGCACTTCAATGCCGAGTTCATCCAGGATGTCCTGCCGGTAGAACAGCATGAAGAAGGGCAGCTGTTCCGGCAGGGCAAACACCCAGCTGCGGAAGGTGAAGGGTTCCAAAGATGCCGGGTAAAACCGGCCGGCGATCTCCGGAAAGTCCGGAAACTGGGCCAGATCGAGCACCGCTCCCCGGAGTCCGAAGTTCATGGGTTGGGAAGGATCGACGCCCAAGGCCACATCGGGCCCCTGGCCGGCCAGGGTAGCTTGGAGCAGGATGTTCATGTCCACCAATTCCAGGTCCACCCGGATGCCCGTCTGCGGGGTAAAGCTGTCTTCGATCATGGTCTTCAGGGCTTGGGCCTGGTCGCGGCCTGTGCCGATCCACACTTTGATGGTTCGGTCGCCTCCCTGGGCAAGCCCCAAATCCCCCAAGGCGCTGTAATCATGGGTGAAGGATGCCGCGAGTTTGGCCAGTTCGTGGCGGGCGGCCTCCCAGAAAGTAGGCTCAGCCCGGGGCAGCTCCTGTTCTGGGCTGGTCACCAGGAGGTAGTCGATCTGCAGGGGCTGCTCCACCGTCTGCAGGAGCCAGGTACCAAGGGCGCTGAGGTTATCCCGGTACTCGTCCAGGCGCACCTGGATGGACTCGGGCTTTTGTGCCATGCTCTCCAGCTGCAGGGCAAGGCTGCGCACGGTGACCATGTGTCCGCCTCCCTGCCCGCTGGCAGCTTCCATCTCGTCAGCTATGCTGTGGAGGATCTCCGCCTGTTCTTCCATGGCTACCAGTACCTGGGGGATTCGCTCCTCAAGCTGGTAGTCCCGCAGCGGATCGGGATCGGGCGAGAGCACCATGATCAGCTGCCGGTAGATGGTGTTCAGTTCATAGAGGCTGTCCTCCACTGCCTGGACCAAAGAGGCCTGGGCGCCGAGGACAACTTCCAGGGTCAGCTCGTGCCGTCCGGCTTCCAGGTAGATCAGGTAAGGCTCTTCACCACCCAAGCGGTGCATCTGGTAGCGGGTGGAATAGGGGAACTCCACGGCGTCGAGCTCCGCGAAGGGCACCTCGCCATCGATCAGTACCCGCCGGTTGCTGGGGATCCCCCGGCGCAGATTCTGCTTGGCCTTGAATGCGATGGTGTACAGACCCGCTTCGGGAACCTCGAACTCCCAGCTGATCCACTGACCCGGTTGGTTGAAGCGCCAGCCCCCGATGGAGTTGAGGCGGATCTGGGCGGGATGGTAGGGTTCCACGGTGGGATCGCCCATATCTGAAATGGCAAAAAGAGTGGAATGGGACCGGTAGAGGGCTGCTTCTCCCTGGATCTTGATGAACACATCCCGGGTATGTACCTCGGGCCACTCCGCGGCAACCTCAGCGTAGGGACGGGGTGCAGGGATCTGACAGATAACCAGCTCGTCTATGTAGATTGACTCCTGGCGGGCCGTCAGGCTGATGGTGTTAGGGCCTTCAGCCAGGTAGAACAGGAACGGCTCCTGCGTATACCCCCGGGAATCGCTGAGGGGCTGCCGGCGCAGCGCCGGGTATTCTACCTGGGCGGAACGGATTTCGTTGCCCAAGCTGTCCCGGAGCACCGGCCCCGAGTCTCCGAAGATGCGGTGGAAGAGGAGGTAACCAGCTTCGGAAAAGGGCCGCTCGCCGTTGAGCATGAGCTCCAGCTCCATGCTGGCACCCCGGCCGGGTACGGGAAGGTAGGCCAGGGTAAGGTTGTACAGGCCTTCTTCCGGCACGTCCACCGTCCACTCCATGGACTTGCCTTCTTCCAACAGCACCCCCGCAGGAACAACCAGTTCCAACTCGGGCCGTCCCTTGCCCTGCCAGCTCTGGAGGTATTCTCCGTAGCGCAGTTCACGTCCAGAAACGGAAAGTGGACACACTGCTCCCGCGATCAGCAGGGCAAGGAGACTCATGATGCTGGTGCTTCTGAGCTTGTGTCCACAGATCAACCTCGGCCATCCTTTCAGCGGTTTTCACAACTCGTATGCCTAGAAGACAACCTCGTCCAGCTCGATGCCGGCGACGCCGATCACCTGATCCGCCGCGCCGTAGTAGACGCATAGGAATCCGTCCTTTACCACCTGTCCGCAGCTGAAGACCACGTTGGGGACATGGCCCACTTTTTCCCATTCCAGCTCCGGTTCCAGGATGGGCTCAGGCAGGCGGCGCACCACCTTGGTCGGGTCTTCTCCATCGAGGAGGGCCGCGCCCAAGCGGTAGGTGTTCTTCTTATCCACGGCATGGTAGATCATAAGGTAACCCTGGCGGGTGGCCACAGGCGGCCCGGCGATGCCGATCTTGAGGCCTTCCCAACCGGGGATCGTCTCCATCAGGATTTTGTGATCATGCCAGTTCTTTAGATCGGGCGAAACAGCAGTCCAGATATGGGGCACTCTCCGGTGGAAGAGCAGATACCTGCCGTCATACATATCCTCCAGTAAAGCCCCGTCCTTGTTCGGTTCATCGAGCAGCACTCCGCGGCGCTGCCAGGTGCGCAGATCCGGAGATGAGGCCAGGGCGATGCGGTGATCTTCCCAGCTCCTTCCCCCAAAGGCGGTGTAAACCATGTAGAAGGTATCGCCGATCTTGCTCACCCGGGGATCTTCGACGCCCCAGGCTTCCTGCTCCCCTTCCCCTTGGAAAAGGGGCTGCGGCTCTCTGGTGAACTCGATCCCGTCATCGCTCACGGCCAAGCCAAAGGACGAGGTGAACTTCAGCGCCTCTTCTGGCTTCGGGCACCGCAGCACGGCAAAGTCTTTGTCTGCGGCTCTGTAAATGAGGTGTACCCTGCCTTCGTGCAGGACTGCAGCGCAGTTGAACACTGCCGCTCTTTCCCAGGGATTTGCTGTTATGGGTGCTAGTACTGGTTGATCCGCTAAGCGGCGCAGTCTGAACATCTGCTTTCCTCCTGTTACTTCTCCATCTTGGGCTGCTGCACGGATTGGCGGATGATCAGGTCCGTGCCTAAGGTGATCTTCAAAGTGACATCGGCGTCTCTGCCTTCCATCAGCTCGTGCAGGCGGCGGGCGGCTATAGCCCCCATGCGCTGTTTGGGGATGTGCACCGTCGTCAGAGGCGGGTTGACGAACTGGCTGAGCTCCACATTATCGAACCCAACGAGGGATAGGTCATCTGGCACCCGCACGCCGGCATGGGCACAGGCCTGCAGCACGCCCAAGGCCGTGCTGTCATTGTCCGTAACCACGGCAGTGATGGGCATTCCCCGGGCAAGGAGGGCCTCCATGCCCACCCGGCCCTGGTCGACCTGGGGTCCTGCTTCCGAGTGCACCCAAGTCCAGTCCCGCTGGTGGGTGATACCGTGTTCCCTTAAGGCAGCCCGGTAGCCGTCGTAGCGTTCCTGGAGGGAACGATGGGAAAGGGGGCCACCGATCCAGCCGATGCGCTCGTGCCCCAGGCTGACCAGGTAGTTGACCAGGCGCATGATCCCGCCGCGGTTATCTGTGACCACGGCGTCCACCGCCATTTCCGGGATCCAGTTATCTATGAGCACGGCGGGGATGCCGGACTGGATGGCTTGATGCACGATACCCGGGAATATGTCAGCACCAACGAAGATCAGGCCGTCGAGGCGCACGGCCTGGTGCATCTCCCAGACGGTGCGGTCATCTGGTCTGCTGATCGTCTGCAGGAACACTTTGTACCCGTACTTCTGACACTCGTTCTCCACGCCGACCATGACGGTGCCGTAGAAAGGGTCTCCCGAAAGGGAACGCAGGCGGGAGTTGAAGACGATGCAGATATGCTTGTGCTCATCGCGGCTGCCAGGCGCAACCTTAACACCATAGCCCATTTCCAGGGCTTTACTGATAACCTTTTCTCTGGTCTCGCTGCTGACCCGCCCCTGCCCGGTTAAGGCCCGGGAGACGGTTGTGACGGAAATGCCCAATGCTTCGGCGATGTCTTTTAGAGTGACGCTCACGGCCACTGCCTCCTGTCCATACTACCGCCTAACCCTGAACCTTGCGCTGAATGGATCTTTTATCAGAACACGGCCCGCTTCGGCATCGCTGAGGCCGGCGTAGAGCCATGCCCTATCTTCGCCGGTCCGCGCCAAGCCGCCGCTGAAGATAACATCCTGCAGATCAGGACGCTTGCTTTCCCCCGGCGGAAAGTCGCGGCGGGTTGCGATGATGCGCATCGGGCCGGGTTCTCTGGTCACGGGATCGAAGGTGAAGGCCATGGCGTAGTAGTGACGGGCCCGGTCCTGATCGAAGCAGGCAATGTGCCCCAGTACGCCCAACTGACCGCCCTCAAGAACGTGGACCTCGTTAGCCCCTCCCCATTCCTCGGCGATGAACTGCTCCAGAAGCTCGGCTCGCTGAATGGTCTCTGGGTTGAGTTCGTCCAGGGATGAGATCTGGGTGTAACCGATGGTGCCGAGTCCACCAGGATCTCCCTGAGGACGGGTGAAGACCGCAATGGTACCATCGGGAAGTTCTGCTAAGCGGATGTCTTTCATCATGTCCGGCCCGCTGGCGAAGTGCTCCAGCTCCCGCAGGTTCCTGCCGCGGTAGAGCTTAGTCCGCCAGCCCAGCCAGCCCGGTTTGGTTGGGTGGGGAAAGACCTCTACGCCGCCAACGACGAGCTGCCCGTGGATGCGGCTCCAAAAGGGATCCTGCAGCTCAAGGGGAGGGATCTCGTCGGCTACTACCCACTCGCCATCCCGCTGGCGGAAGGCCAAGATCTGCGAGAACTCTGAGGCCCGCGGCTCGACCCGCCCGAGGATGAACTGCTCACCCTGGTCAAGGAGGGGTGCGGTAATGTTGTACACGTCCATGCCGGATATGCCTTTGAAGACTAGTTTTTCTGTGTGGAAGATCTGGTGCTCTTGTTGGTAGGTCTGAAGCAGCTCACTGCAGTTCTGACGCATGTTCACCCTTCCGTTCTTTTGCGCAGTTTGCGCAGCATGTGTGCAGCTGGTGTGTCGGTGATTCCCCGATCACTATTCTATCGTGATTTTGGTTTTCCTCTTTTTTGCGTTTCGTTTTTACAACGAATTGCGCTACAGGTGGACGAGTTGCGCAGGATTGCGCAATGCGCAGTGCCGTCCGAAACGACCCAGAATGGCAAGAAAAAACCCTGGCCGTTAACCAGGGTTGTCGCCGCTCTTCATGCTGCTACCAGCGAGGGTCCAGTCGCAGATCCCTATATTGACACACTGAGATCTCGCATCATCGAGAATGTGTTTACGTATGCTACGCCAAAAGCTTGACAGACGTTCGGGATCGGCACCTTTCTCCTTATTTCGGGTTTGAACGTCTCGTGTGTCACCACGCAGCTGTTATGTGCGATAGCATACGCTATCAGCCACGGGTCCGCGCCACCCGCGAAGTCATGGATGGCGTCCGGTGTGAAGACCTGGCCCGGACCGTACACCCAGTTCATTATCGCCCCAACAGCTTGTACAACAGAAGGATCCGTCTTCGTGCCCGCTATGGCGCTCTGTGGAAAGTCTGTGATGATCCAACCAGCTAGTCGATCTCGCCCTCGTAAAATCTCATCGCGGACACTATCAACGGTCACGATCCTTCCATCAGCTGCAAGCTCTACGATCTTTGGCCAAAACGAAGGTACGATGTCAAATGCATAGTATGCCGCGAGGCTTGCATGAACACGTTCGCGTCGATTACGAAAGTCATGTGTGTCATTGCAGAACGCCCCCTGTCTCGCGTGCCGCGTACTCCGCAAAGGTGTCTCCATACAGGCCGGTTAGGTTATACGCTTCTCTGTAAAGGAGCTTCCCCTCCTTCAGAGCCGAAACAACATATCTGATGAACAGTCGACCCACGCGGAGCCTTTGAACTTCGTAGAAACGCGGCCCATCATTGCTGTCCTCATCATCTGTGCGTTCTTCCCATCTTCGCAGCCGCTCAAGGTAATCCCGGTAGAATGCCCTGTACTCTGCGTAACTGGTCAGTTTGAGATCTAAGGCTCGCCTGGCGATCACCAAGGGACTTACCTTGAATTCACGAGCCATATCGTGAAAGGCCACACGATGACCTACTTGCTGCATACGCATCGACAGATGATCCCTCAACCTATCTATCGGTACCAGAAATTCGGCGGCAATCCTGTTGCAGGTCTTCTCAATACCTTCTTCAGCCGGTTGGAGGTATGCCAAGTCAAACACGCCGCTCCTTCCCAACCAGATATGGGCCAGTTCATGAGCGAAAGTGAACATCTGAGCCGCTTTGCTGTCGTTGCTGTTGAGGAAGACCACAGGGGCGTACTCGTCGACCAAGACAAAGCCGCGAAATTCTGTTACATCAAGTTTCCTTGTGGTCGAGTTGCCGACTATACCATTCCTTACCACCATGATGCCAATCTGTTCAGCCTTTTGAAAGAGCCTAGTCAAGGCCTCTTCCCAAGTGCGAAGACTATGAGCCCAATCGTCAGATAGACCGAGGGTACGCCGGATACTCGCAGCGATATCTGCAACGTTATCGGAAGGGGTAGCGGAACCAACAAAACTCTTGGGTTCATAGCCCTCTTCGATCAAGTAATCCCTCAACCAGGCTTGCCGTCTTTGCATGGCATACACTGTATCCATGAGATTGCGACTCGGCTCACGAACGAGGTTATCATCAAAGGTTCTGTAATCTGCTATGGGCAACTCTTCTTCGGGAGGATGCTTCAGGAACAGTACACCTAATGGTACATGGGTCTGCCTGGCAAAACCCTCTAGTTGCTTAACGGTGGGTTTCTCCTCTCCCTTTAGCCATTTGCCAAGCATCGGGAGCTTCTTCTCCAGTTGAGCTCTTTTTCCAGATCTATCCAAGGCCCACTCCAAGACCTCACGACTAACGTCAACCCTCACAAACCGCGCCACCGGTGCACCTCCTTTCAGATGCCATTCCCCGTCTACCCGACTGCTGTTTGCGCGGCCCCTCAGCAGGTGTGGTATAATATACCAAACGAGTTCTGGAGGGGGACCAAGCGTGGCAGACAAGTTCGATTTCAAGAAAGAGTACAAAGACCTTTACATGCCGAAAGCCGCACCCATGATCATCGATGTCCCGGAGATGCTCTTCATCGCCGTTGACGGCGAGGGTGACCCGAATACGGCGCCAGCCTACGCCGATGCGGTAGAACTTCTCTTCGGACTGTCATACACTATCAAGATGAGCCCCAAGAGCGGCTCTGCCCCCGAAGGATACTTCGAATACGTTGTTCCCCCTCTGGAAGGCCTCTGGTGGGGCGGCGGTGTGGACCCCGAATCCTGGGTCGTAACGAACAAGCAGGGACTCTCCTGGACCATGATGATCAGGCAGCCCCAATTCGTTACCGAAGCAGTCTTTGCTTGGGCACAGGAAACCCTGGCCAAGAAGAAACCAGAGCTGGACCTGACGAAGGCCAGGCTCATGTCTTTGGCCGAAGGACTCTGCGTGCAGATGATGCACATCGGGCCCTATGACACAGAGCCCGCAAGCATCCAGCGCATGCATGCCTTTGCCTTTGAGCATGGTTACAGGCTTGACTTTTCCTCAGATAGGAAGCACCACGAGATCTATCTCAGCGACCCAAGAAAGACGGCCCCAGACAAGCTCAAGACGGTGCTGAGGCATCCAGTGGCCAAGTAGTCTTGGCCTTGGCACGCTCAGGGTCAGGCGCTCCGCTGTGCTTCCTGCATGAAGCCTGCCCTCTGCAGAGCCAGCACGATCAGGGGAACAACGATAACCTGGAAGACGATCCCGGGCACAGCATTGATGAACGCTCCCGCTGTGAACATCTGCCAGCTGAAAGCAGAGCCGGACAAGCCGTAAAGCACGATACTGGCTGCTCCCCAGATGATCCGGCCTCCGAGCATGGCCAGAAGCAGCGCCGGATAGATCCTCCTAATCCGTCGGTACAACTCGCCGGTCAAGAAGCCGTAAGCTGCCAGCTCAAAGGCCATGGCCGCAGCTGTGGGGAACATGGGCGGCATGCCGAACAGCAGGCTGCGCAGAAGTGGAGTGACCAGCCCAACCACAAGTCCCCAAGGGCCGCCAAGGACGAATCCGCAGAGCATGACAGGCAGGTGCATGGGCAGAAGGCGCGACCCCAGGGCGGGGTTCTGAGCCGTAAGGAAAGGCAGCAGCAGGCCCAGTGCCAAAAAGAGACCTGCCAAGACTAGATGTCTAGTTGATTGTTTCGCCATACGTATCATCTCCTTTGCCGAACTACTTACTGCGTGTGCGTTTTGCTTTGGCTCTGATGGGTTCTCAGGGCAGAGGCCGCAGTGACCTCGACGCTTCAAACTTTATTCAACAACTTAGGATTAAGTCCTCTTCTGAGACCGAAAAAACAGCGCCGGCGCGGGCAGTCTCCACAGCCTGTCCACACCGGCGGTATGCTGTGTATCCAGCAGCGGGCGCTTACGCATCGGCGCCCGCTGTCCGCTAGAGCCTATACCATCTCTGCTTGATGCCTTTGCCGTTAAGCCGGTCTACGTACACCGCTTCCGTGACGGTCACATGGATCATCCTCACGTCTTCCTCATGTTCCCAGGGGCAGAGTTCCTCGGCCATCTCGTAGAGCTGAGAGCTGGCGTCTGCCACCTTGGCCCTTCCGAAGAGCTGTACCCCCTTGATCTCGTGAAAGTCATCGGCGAACGGCGTGGAGATCAGCAGACAGACTCGTTGGTTGACGGCTACGTTGTCAAACTTGGTGCCTCCCCGGCTGTGAATGTAGATGTTGAGCTCCGGGTCGACGAAGTACTTGACTGGGCTTACGTGGACACCACTTGGTCCGGACGTGCCCAGATAGCCGGTGTCCCGTTCCCGAGCGAACTCCAAGATGGCGTTCTGCAGCTCCACTTGAGACAAAGGTGCATCTACTACTGTGGACATACTGGACCTCCTTCTTCGCTTCATCCTTGAGCTATTATGCCCCACCAACAAAAAGTGAAAGCCCCGGCCTGCGCCGAGACTTGTTCGAAACCAAAAATGATACTTAAGAAGGACCGAACATTTGTGGTCCGCAGCTGAACCAAGCGCTCACGCAGCTATTCTGCGCGAACCCTGTTGTCTCCGAAAAGGAATGTCAGGCAGTACAGACCAGACAAGCCAACGAGTGTGTACACGATGCGGGAGAGCATGGAAGATGCCCGCATGGTTTCTCCTCCAAAGACAGACGCGACCAGATCCCATTGGAACAGCCCCACCAGCAGCCAGTTGAGAGCACCGATGATCACCAGGAGCAGTGCAACTCTGGACAACCAGTTCATCTTTCAACCCCCTTCGATGTATTCTTGTCCTATAATTTCCCAAACCCGCCAGGCTGATACATCGAATCGGGGTTGTGCGCGCACCATATGAGGCCCTGCGATCCTTCATAAAAGAGCGGCTCGGCAAAGAAGACGGTCCACTGTCCCAAGAGGATGTCATACACATCGAGCAACATTTCGGGTTGAGCCGTCACGCAACACTCGTCAGATTGCTGAGAGAGCGGTACCTATCGGAACAACAGGCAGAGAAAATGCGGGCAAACATCATCATCACCGCCAAGCAACTCGGATATGACCCGATGCTGTATCTCCCGACTCCTGAAGAGCGGCAGTACGCCACCTACGGTCGTTACGTGTCCTTGGCGCAGCAGATAAAGGAAAAGGGGCTGATCAGCCAAGGGAAATATGAAGAACTCCTTCTTGACGGGTTCCGTCACGACCTTGTCTATGGCACCAACAACGGTGAAGAGAGGTATGACTAGATGGTCTTCTTTGACAAGTAGTGTCCAAGCTCTCAAGCACGTCGCCCCAGATCACTCATCCGGCCCCCGATGCTCCACCTGCATTTCATCCACCCAGTCTTCTTCCACGTAGACCATGCCAGCGCGGCCTTCCACCTGCCTTTTTGGCCCTGCCTTGTACAGCTTACAGCTCAGAGGGCCATAGCAGAATGTCTCCATGCGGTAGTTCACTTTGCCTTTCGGGTTCCAGTTGTCGATGATGATCTCCACCGGCATGCGGCAGCCCCACATGCAGCTCTGGCACTTGGCAGCGTAGGTTCTTGCGTCAAGCCGGCGGTGTCCCCGTGAGCGGTAAGTCTCAAGATCAGGGCAGAGATCGTGCCAGGGCGGTGGAGCTTCAGGTTCAATGCTTGAGGTCGCGAGCTTTTTCAGGCCTGAGACCTTGTAGAACTCCACCGGTTCTTTCCTCTCGTCGAGGACAGGCAGGCAGAAACCGGAGAGGCGATCTCCGATCCTGAACTGGTGCTTTTCATGGGTAGCCTTGCCCACCCCAATAGAAAACTCCCTCTCCTCTGCCCCGATCGTTCCCTGCAGGAAAATGGCGTAGCCCAAGTACGTGTGGCTGGCTTCATCAAAAGACCTGGTCAGCCTGATCCTCGGCTGAACAGAGGTGATCACGCCCTCAAAGGCCAGCTTGTCCATGGCATCCCAGTCCTTTCTGAACGGCTGAATCGCTCTACCTTGAGATCATTTCCACACCAGCGGAGTTAGTCCTTGCTGGGCAGCCATCCCGCAAAAGAATGCCCACGTTCAGGGGGAATTTGACGAAATGGTGTGTAATATACACTTTGCAAGCCCGCACATTTCGGGTGGATGGCCCCTGAGGCAGAGATTGCAATCCTGGAAAGAAAGGAACACAGGGATATGTCTGGAGATGGCCACATGCTCTACCTGTTTTTTGGGACACTGGTGGGCATCGTGCTTGGAGTTAATATCGCCTTCCTCTACAACCGCTTCATCGGAGGAAAGGGACGGGTAGAGCAGAAACTGCGTGCGGAAATTCGCGAGCTGGAAAGAAGGCTCAAGCAGAAAGACGATTACATCGCCCGCGCCATCAAAAGCTTTGAGGAAGAGGGCAAGCGTAGAAAGGAGCTGACAAAGTGAGTAAAGTGATCAAAACGACGACCGCAGGTGGAGTTGGCTTTTTGGCCGGGCTGCTGCTGGAAAAGGGCCTGGAAAGCTTGACCGGCCTTGATTTCGTTGACGGTTTATTCGCGGTCAGCGGTTCCATACTGGCAGCCCTGTCGGTGAACAGAGATCTGGTCCAAGCCGCAGCTCGGAACATTGAGCAGATGTTCGGCAAGGATCCCCTGGAGATCAGCGAGAGCGAGTGGCGCCAGTTCAAGGAGATGAATCCCAAGACTGCGGAATGGCTGGAAAAAGCCCTGAAGATCTAAAATGATCCCCTCTCCAAGCTTCATAGCCAGTGTACTGGCGGGCCTGATGGCCAGGGCTGGAGTGCTGCAGCTGACGAAACACGGTTACATGCCCCAATCCACCTACATCAAGGCGGCCCTCAAGGCACTGGAGAAAGACGACCTCGATGAGGCTGTCCACCACTACAAGCTGGCGACCAAGAGGTGGCGGCCCTCACAGAAGACCGAGATCGCAGAGGAGATCATATCAAGCGCCATCGGCCTGCGCATCGCCAAACTTCAGAACCGCCTGGCTGAGCTGGAACCGATGATCAACCCTTCGTGGCGCTCCCTGCAGTACTGGCGCAACCTCCTGCCGAGAAACCGCCAGAAGCTGGAAGAACTTCGAGAGGAACAGCGGGGCCTGCAGGAGGCCATCCAGGTGCTGAGCAGCATCCAGGAGAAGCTGAAAGAAAACGCATAGGTGAGTAAAAAGCGCGAGGGCTCCTCGCGCTTTGCTTGTCTTCTGCTTCGCTGCACCTAACTCCTAATGGAGTTCGGCTATGTAATCCTTCTGCGCCTCGTAGAGCTCATCGAACATGGCCTTGATCTCGCTCAGGGAGCAGACGGCGGCGGTGAGGGGATCCACCATCAACGCCCGCATGGCCATGTCGCGGTCCTTCTGAAGCACGGCCTCTACAGCCAGTTCAAAGAAGGCCATGTTGCTCCTGTTCAGCGCGGCCAGCTGTTCGGGCAGACGGCCGAAGTAGCAGGGGTTGATGCCGTTTCGGTTGATCATGCAGGCTACTTCCACAACGCCGTCCTGCGGCAGGTTTTCGATGAGGCCGGTGTTCTTCACATTGCCGTAGATCACTGCGGGCTGGTCTTTCACCATCGCTTCGATGATCACCGCAGCGTACTCGTAGCTCCGGTCCAGAGTGAGCTCCTTTTCGCCGGAGACGAGCCGCTCGATCTCCCGATCGTTGTCCGCCCGCCAGGTTGGCCAGTTGTTGGCGTAAAAGCCCGTCTCGCCGTTGTACCCGGATCCACAGTGCTTGTCGATGAGCTCCTGCCGTTTGCGGTAGTAGGGGATGTACTCGGAGAAGTGGCCGCTGGATTCGGTGACAAAGGCCCCGAGATAGAGCATGGCGTCGAGGCGCACCGGGTCACGAGAAAGGAACTCAGGGTCTTTGGCTCTCTCCCGCAGGATGGGATACATATCCCGCCCCTTATGTTCCAGCTTGGTAAACCAGGCCATGTGGTTGATCCCGGCGCACTCCCACTTCAGCTCTTCATAGGGAACGCCGAGCATGTCCGCAAGCAGGCGGCTGGTGCCCTGCACCGAGTGGCAGAGGCCCACTACTGGCAGATCGGTGACCCTTGTGGTGGCCAGGATCACGGCGGACATGGGGTTGGTGTAGTTTAGGATCGTGGTGTTGGGAGCAAGCTCTTCGATGTCCCGCACAATTTCGATCCAGGGCGGCAGAGTGCGCAGAGTCTTGAAGAGGCCGCCGGGGCCTAAGGTGTCGCCGATGCACTGCTTCACCCCGTATTTGAGGGGTATCTCATAGTCCCAGCGCACCGTCTGCAGGCCGCTCACCTCAATCTGGTTGATCACGAAATCCGAGTCAGCGATCACTTCCCTGCGGTCGGTAGAGGCGATGACTTTCCAGTTCTTGCCCATTTTGGCAATCAGCATCTCCACCAGTTTCCGGGCTAGTTCCAGGCGCCTTGGATCGATGTCCACTAAGGCAAAAGTCCCCTCATCCAGCCCGTCGATGGTCAAAATGTCCACAGTCAGATGCCTCGTAAACATGCTTCCTGCGCCGATAATCGAAACCTTCATTCCAATCCCTCCCGTTTCGGCTGCCGCCGCAGCCTGAGCCTATCGTCAAGCGAGCTCCACAGCTCTCTGGCGTCCGGAGCCAGTTCTTCGTAAGCGCACTTTTCCAGGAACCTTCCCGCAAGCTCCACTTCATCCATATAGAGATAGATATCCGCGGCAACTAGATACCCCAGAGCATTACCTTCTTCCCCGATCTTCACGAACATGTTGGCGAGCGTTTCGGCGGGCTCCCGCTCACCAAGAGCGGCATGGGCCTTGGCCAAGACCTGACAACCCTCTAAGGACAGGGCATTGGCATGGGCTTGTTCGAGCAGCCGATCTCTGACCAGCTCGTACTCTCCTTTTTCAAACAGCCTGGCGAGCTTTCTGAGCTCAACCTTTTCCTCCGGTGAAGCAGCGCGCACAGTGCGTTTGCTTAGGTGTACTTCCGTTTCCACCCCGTCTACAATCATGGACACGGGCTCACCAGGCTTGATCACACCCAAATCCACCAAGGCCATGCCTGCCGCCATCTTCCACTCCATGGGCAGGCTGCTGCTGTCAAAGATCGAACGGGCAAAGGCGAGACCCCACTCACCCAGGGAGACCAGGACGTTTATGGTCTGGGGGACCATCGCTTTCGGAAATCGCGGAGAAAAAAGGTTGCCCAGGAAGAGGGCCCGGTTTCCCCCATGGCTGAGATCTCTGCAGATGTCCTCTTTTGTCGCCTTTTCTCTCTTCTTTCTCCAGGTAATCATATCCGGAGCGGTGTAGGGAAGCATGAAGCTTGGTATCACGCCCCGATCCATAAGCTCAGCTACTTCAGCGTAGGCCTGCACGAACCCCCAACCATGTTCCTTGATGCGCGACCAGACTTTCACTGCTTTGTGACGCTGGCCAAGGTTGAAATAGGCGACACCGACCTGGAAGAGGTCTTCAGGCGTCTGGTAGTAACGCTCCCAGCTTCTGTGCAGTTCCACCACCAAACGCTCGTCGCCGAGGTGCCCGGCGGCGCGCTTGATGATCACCGTGTACTCCCGCCAAGCCGCAGGCTCAATTCCCAGCTCCAGCGGATTGCGCACCCCATGCTCAAAGAGGGAAATGGCTCGCTTGAGATACTCCACTGCGTCATCAGTGCGGCCTTGGTCATGGGCGATCATGCTGGCCAGGGCCCACGCAAAGGGGCTGAAGACTCCCCGATCGAGCTCTGGCGCAAGGACTTCCCAGGCCTGTCCGGGCCTGCCGCCGTTGTAATACGCGGTCGCAAGGTTGTTTCTCAGCACAGGATGATCATCGAGCTCGAGCATGGTGCGGAACGTTTCCGCCGCCTCTTCCCACTCGCCCCGGCTCAGCTGTTCCTTTCCCTGCCGATCGAGCTGTTCCAGTCTTTCTACCGTCTGCCTGTCCACGACCATTCCTCCATCTGCTGCGGCATGTACGGCCGCGCAGGGCATCTTCTAGTGCGTTGTTCATGCCGCGTTTGTTAACTTTCGCCAAAGAGCAGGTACATCCTTCCGAGAGCACGCCAATGCAGGATATTTCCGACGGCAAACGTGAAGCAAGACACAAAATTGACCAATCCCGGAGCTTCATGTAAAATATTCCAAAATAATCCGAGATCGGAAAAAGGAGGATCACGATGAAGCTGCAAGGTAAAGTCGCCGTCGTTACAGGCGCAGGTTCGGGGATCGGCAGGGCGATTGCTCTGCGCTTCGCGGCGGAAGGGGCTAAGGTGGTCGTTGGGGATATCAACGGGGAAACGGCGGCCTCGGCGGTCGAGGAGATCAAGGCCGCGGGAGGACAAGCCGTGGCGGCGGTTGGGAACATCGCCAAGGAACAAGATGTCCAGGCCATGATCGACACAGCGCTGAAGGAATACGGCACGCTGGATATCCTCGTCAACAATGCTGGTATCATGGACAACTTCGAACCAGCAGGCGAAGTCACAGATGAGCTGTGGGAGCGCATCTTCTCTGTCAACGTCACCGGGACCATGCGGGTCACCAGAAAAGCCCTGTCCATCTTCCTGGAAAAGAAACAGGGCTGCATAATCAACGTAGCTTCCGTGGCAGGCCTGGAAGGCTGCCGGGCTGGCGCCGCCTACACCGCCTCCAAGCATGCCATGATCGGCTTTTCCAAGAACACCGCCTTCATGTACGCCCTCAGCGGTATCCGCTGCAATGTGATCGCACCCGGCGGCGTTGAGACGAACATCCTGGCCAGCATGGGTAAGGCGAGCGAGTTCGGGATGGGCCGCATGCAGCTGGGCATGCCGCTGAACCCGCGCATGGGCCAGCCCCATGAACTGGCGGGCATCGCGGTGTTTCTTGCATCGGACGACGCCTCCTACGTCAACGGCGCCGTGGTGGTCGTTGACGGAGGCTTCACTGCTTACTAATTGCGAAGGAGGCCGCTGGGTGATGAACCTGGCGGCTTTCCCTTCAGCTCAGGGCCGCGGCGTACACGTCCAGTGTGCGTCGCCCCATATCCTCCAGATCAAAGAACTCCTCAGCAATACTCCGGGCTTTGGCCCGTAATTCAGCGAGTTTTCCAGAGTTAACCACGTTCAGAACGTCTCTGAGCAGTACTTCCGGAGTCGCCCTGGGCAGATGGTACTGGGGCAGGGCATCCACTGCATAATCCAGCGCCTTGAGCCTTTCTCTGGTCACCATCCCTCCATAACCATGCCCCAGGAGCATGCCGATGCTCCCGCAGGCCATGGCTTCCCGCAGAGACCTGCCATGGGCGAAAGCTATATGGCTCGCCTGCAGCTCCCGCACGGGATCCTCCACCCAACCCACTTGGGGGATGTTCTTGAGCTGGATATCGGCCTGGCCCACTGCCTTTACCTGCACGAAAGAAGGCAGCTTAGGTGCGGCTTCATCGAGGCTTCGGAGCCCGCGGCTCAACCTTCCATTGACCCGCCCATACCACAGCACTGTGATTTCGTCCCCTTCCCCGCCTTCCTCATCTGTCCCGGGCCTGAAGACATCTAGATCGATGCCGTTGGGGATGATCACCATCTTCTTCCGCCACGGCCCCACGAACCTGGCCTGGGCAGGGCCCACTGCGATGATCCTTTCTGCCTGAACTAGGGGTTCCGCATAGGCGAGACCCCAGAGATAAACCGAGTGCAGCGTGATGATGAAGGGAATACCCAGCCTGCGGGACGCGGCGCATGCGGCGTTGAAAGTGAGGTAGGAATGGGCGTGGAGCAGGTCACACTGGGCCGCTTCAGCGATCTCCAAAAGCTCTTCATCTTCCCCGTATTCCCAGATCTCCACGCCCGCTAGGCGCTCCTTGAGGGCGGCGGCTTCCTCCGGCGTGGCATAATCAGACTTTCGAAAGGCCGCGGCTGCCGGGATGGAGTGCCGCCGCAGGTACTGGAGCAGATCGTGAACATGGGTCATGAGTCCGCTTTGGCAGAGAATTGAGGTTAAGAGAACCTTCATGGTTATACGCCTATGACTCGATGATCTGGAGGCCGATGATCAGCAGGATCAAGCTGATCAATATGATGAGATTCTCGTCAAGACCTGGATACATGAACTAGCTCCTCCTCTTTGTGAGATCCAGCAGAGCCGGTTATGTCATAGTTATGCGAGGACGACCCAAGAGGGGATCGGACCTCAGAACTAATCTCTGAGCAACTAGTGCTGGCGCTTTATGCGCGGTGCGGCGCCCCATCATATGCTGAGACATACTCACACTAAGGAGGATTCAGATATGGACCCCAGTCCAGACAGGGAAAGGAAACCGCTGAACATTCTGATGTTTGTAGATTCCCTGGGAATCGGGGGAACTGAAACGCATGTGCTGGGCATCGCCTCAACCCTGCTCGGGCGCGGACACAGGATTATCATCGGAACGAGCGGCGGACCCATGGCCGCGCGCTACAAGCAGGCGGGCCTGGAAGTTGTGCACATGCCGTTTCAAACCGATAACCCTCTCTATACCAATTACACCGCTCTGCTCAACCAGACCCGGGAACTGGTTCGAGACCGGAGCATTGATCTGATCCACGCCCACCAGATCGCGGGGCTGAAGGTGGCGGCCCAGGTCTCTCAAGAACTGCTCATCCCCCTCGTGCTCACGGTCCACGGCATGTTCTACCCCCGGAGGCAGCTGCAGAGCCTGATCGACAGCTGTGCCCATGTTATAGCCGTCAGTCCTCCCGCGGCCGCTTGGGTCAAAAGGCATCTGGGCTACCCCGCCAAGCAGCTCAGCGTCATTCCCAATGGCATTGATATTAAGCATTTTAAACCCGGGGACGCCCCGGAATTCCGGCGCGAGCTGGGTGTGGCGGAACACGAACCCCTGGTCACACTCTGCAGCCGCATCGCTTGGGGTAAAACGAGGGTGATTGAGGATGCCATGTCGGCCGTGGAGGAGCTCCATGGGGAAGAGAAAGTGCATCTCGCCTTGGTGGGAAGCGGCCCCGACAGCCCGTTTGTCCATGCCATGGCCAACATGATCAACCACAGGCTTGGGCGGGATGTCATCCATCTCACAGGAGCGCTTCTGGATCCCGTGGATGCTTACCGGGCGGCGGACATCGTGATCGGCACCGCCCGGGTGGCCTTGGAAGCGATGAGTGCAGGCAAACCAGTGATCGCCGCAGGCAACTCCGGCTATTTCGGGCCAGTCACCCCGGAGAACTTCGCCCAAGGTTGGGACGTCTATTTCGGCGACCACGACTTCATCACCCTTCCCAGCAAGACCCAAATCAAACAGGACATTCAGGTGCTCCTGCGCAGGGGCAAGAGCACGGAGCAGGAAACCCTGCGGCGGTTGGTAGCTGCCCACTTCCGCTTGGAGACTGTGGCGGCGGTCATCGAAGAACTCTACTACGAGGTCTTGGGCGGCCAGGCGGAAGCAAAGGTGTTGGATATCCAAGGAACTGCTTCAAAGACCCAACTTCAACCCGCTCACCCAGCTGCCGCTGAACCGCCACTGCCGGCCGCAAGCCCAGAGCCGGAGCCTCAGGAGGGAAGCCCCCTGGTCAGCGTGGTGATCCCCACCTTCAACAGGGCCGAGTTCCTCGATCAATGTCTGGCATCTATATTCGCGCAGACCTACCGCCCCCTGGAGGTGCTGGTGATCGACGATCACTCCCAGGATCAGACCGATAAGGTGATGTCCAAATGGGCGGAGCAGGCCAAAAAGACTCAGGGGTTGACCCTAATTCACTACCATCTGCCCAGGAATCTAGGTTTTGCTAAGGCAGTAACCATCGGCTATATGCTTGCACAGGGCGAATTTATCGCCAACCAGGACTCAGATGACATCAGCCACCCAGAACGCCTGACCCAGCAGGTGCAGTTCCTCAGGCTCAACCCGGATTTCAGTCTTGTTGGCACGAATTACGAAATCTTCTCCGATGACTTCAGCGATCGGAAGAAGGCGTTCCTGGTACGCTATGACAACAGCATCGTCAGCTGCTACCGTGCTGGCAACCACTGCGTATGCTTCGGCTCGCTGCTCATGCGCAGACAGGTGGTGGAACGCTTGGGCGGCCTCACTTCTTTCCTTAAAGGAGCTGAAGACTACGAGTATGTGGCCCGCGCCATCGTCCAGGGGTTCAATGTGCAGAACCTCCGCACACCCCTTTACTATTACCGTGAACACAGCGAACAGCGCTCGCGGGAATTCTACGGCATGCGCAGTGCCATCTTCAGCCATGCCTCGGAGGAAGAAGGGGCATGAGAAAACGCAGAGTGCTCTATATTGGTTGGGTGGGGTTTGGCAATCACGGCGATGATCTCTGCCTCGATATCTTCAAAAGCCGCCTTGCCGCTGCCGCCCAAGAACACGAACTTGAGATTGAGGTCCTGGCCCTCTATCCGTCCCGGTTCGATGAGTTTACCCTGGCCCGGCTCCAGCCGGATCTGGTTGTCTTAGGCGCCGGTTCCCTGTTCGAACTGGTCTATCTAAAACCCCTGATCCTGGCCCAGCAGGCGGGAATTCCCACGGCGGTTTGGGGATCGGGGTATGACGGCATGCAAGAAGACCCCGTGATGCCCCATGATCTGGCCTATGCCGTCCGGCAGGTGCTCTCCCGAGCAGAGGCAGTGGGCATCAGGGGCCCCTATACCCTTCGGGCTCTGGCGAATGCCGGTGTGCCGGAAGAGAGCATCGCCATGGTTGGGGATCCGGGCCTGCTCTGGCTGGCAGACGAGGCGGCACCATCTGAGGGGGAACGAGAACAGCTGCCCAGGCTTGCCGTAAACTGGGGCACTGCTTACAACAATGTCTTGGGAGGAGATGAGAAGGAGACCGCAGCTCAAGTGGCTGAGGCGCTGTTCGGACTCTCCAGCAGATTCCGCCTGCTCTTCTACCCCGTGTGGCATCGGGATATTGAACCGTGCCGCGCCCTGGCGGAGGTGGTGGGAAGGGAGCGCCGGGTGGAGGTTATGACCGAGGTTCCTACTCCCCAGGAGCTGAAGGCAGTGTTCATCGGGAGCCTGTGCTCCATCAACATGAAGCTCCACGCCAGTGTCTTTTCGGCTGCCGCGGGCTGTCCCTTCGTATCGTTGGCCTACCGCTGGAAATGCGTGGATTTCGCCCAGTCAGTAGGCTGGGAACGCCTGGCCATCCCCTTCTCCGAACCAAATTTGGCTGCCGCGCTGCAAGAAGCCATCGAGCAGATCACCGCAGATCCCCAAGGGCACCGGCATCGTTTGGCCCAACAAGTTGCTGCGGTGCGGCAGCGGCTGAACAAGCTGGAGGAGCAGATCTTCAACATCCTGACCAGCTTGCCGCAGTAAAGCAAAGGCGCGGCCCCGGCCGCGCCTTTCTACTTCCAAGGTATAACCCGCTTAGCAAGCAGGATGTCCGGCTTCCCCAGGCCGTTGGCGTCGGGGATAACACCTACCAGCTGAAAACCAACTTTCTGGTAGAACTGGTAGGGATGCCCCTTGCGGTCCTGGATGTTCTTCAGCCTGTCTAGAAGGCCGTCGTACAGGTCCACTCCAGATAGTGAAGTCATGTCGTTCTCATCATCGCTGGCTGCATACAGGGTGATGCCCCCCCGCAGCCGCACCTGTTCTTCCAGATCCCTGACCAGCATGGCGCCGATCCCCCGCCGCCTGTGCCCCGCATCCACGACCAATGGGTGCAGCTCCCAGACCCTGCCGCCGTAGGAGCTGATCGCTCCGATCCATCCAACCACATCATCCCCCTCGTCCAGGGCGATGCGGCAGATCCGGTCTTCAACCAGGAGCTCGTGCACCTCGTCGAGGGCTGACTGGAGATCAGGCCAGGCCTCCGGCCAGTTTTCCCGGAAACCTTCCACAAGCAGCTGGGCTGCCTGGTAGATGTGCTTTTCGTCGTCCCGCTGCAGTGACTCGATCCTCATACGCCTGCCCTCCTGCTACTTCGTGTCCGTCGTGAGCTTCGCCTTGAGCAGTTCGATCTGCTCCGCACTGAGGCCTATACTCGCCAGATACCCCTCCGCTGCCCCCCTCAGATCGACTTCCTCAAGACTGGCCCCTTGAGGAAGACCCGCCAGATCCCCCAGAGTGGCCAGGATGTTGCTTTCTGCTATCTTCTCATACAACTCCGAACCGTACTCGATGGCATAGTAGTTTACGTAGCTGAGCATATAATCTTCCTTGATCTCCTGAACGGTGGCGCCGACCAAGGCTTCGAGGAGTGCGGCTGCGAAGCCTGCCCGATCCTTTCCTTCATTGCAGTGGATCAGGAAAGGCCCTTCATTGGCCAGGAGGAACTCCAAGCCCTCTTTGAGCTTTGCCTGGAACTCAAGCGCACGGTAGTTAACCCCCATGCCGAGAGCGATCACCTGGCCCTGTTCGTAGAGCTCCCTGTAATATTGGGAAGCGAAGTCCGGCTGGGTGAAATAGCTCTCCAGCTCTTCCCTGCTGTCCGCCAGGTTGATCACTGTCTTGATGCCAGCTGCCTCCACGAGAAGGCCAGCACAGGCGGCCCGGCCGAGCTCGTTGTTTACGGGGCTGCTGCTGCGGTAGAAGGTGCCCCTGCCCATGCTGCCTGCGGTGACTTCCCGGAAGTTGGCGAATTCCTCATCTGTGTCTGCTGAGCTGACCCGCTCGGGAAGGATGATCCCTAAGGAGCCGGCTTTCTCTGCCAGGGAAAGGACGACAAGAGTTCCTTCCTCCACACCATAGGTCTGCGCAAAGCTGCCCATGTTGATGGCCAGGATCACATTGGCTGCTGCTTCTCCCCCAGGCCCCCGCACAAGAGCGCGGCCAACCTCGACTTCGCTGTAAGCGGTGACAAAAGGCGCCTCAAGGGTCGCACCCGGGACTTCAATGGAAATCACATCACCAAATTCAAAGCCTGAGTCGAGGAGCGTTTGAGTGATGAGATCAAGGATCGCATTGCCGTACTTGTCCACCGCAGTCACGGTGCCGGTCACTGCTCCTTGAGCCAGCGCGGTATGGGCGGCGATCAGGACCAACACGAGTATCCAGACTAGAATACTTAAGCGCCTTTTCACATGTACCACCTGTCCTTTTTTGGATGCTTTCACCGATCATTTTTCGGGATCCTCAAGCACTCTCCTTCTCTGCGGGTGAACCGTTCAGCACGTCCCCTTCACAAGCTGCGGGAGGATCCCCTCACCATCTGCCGAATTAGGCAGCAAAGGGACAACGACAGCGGGGTGGCGCCGTGCGTATCGCAGTAGTTGGTCATCTCTGTTTGGACATCATACCGGACTGGCAGGTTGGGGGCTTTGACTCCCTCAAACCCGGCAGCATGGTGGAGCTGAGCGGTGTGGCCTTTTCCACGGGTGGAGCAGTGGCTAACACAGGCCTCTGCCTCAAGCGCCTGGGCTTTGACCCGGTGCTCGTCGGTCGCATCGGCAGCGACCACTTTGCCAACATCATCCGCAGTATCTTCGAGCAGCACGGGGTCTCCCCCCGCTTCCTGCACAGCTCTCCGGGGACGACCTCCTATACGATCGTTCTCAACCCGCCCGGTGCCGATCGAGCCTTCCTCCACTATCCTGGAAGCAACCACGAGTTTTCCCTGGAAGACATCAACTTCGAGGCGGTTGCATCTGGCCTCTTCCATTTTGGCTACCCGCCGCTCATGCGGCAGATGTACGCCGCAGAGGGCAGAAACCTGCAGGCTGTCTTTCAAAAGGCCAAAGAAGCGGGCTGCATCACCAGTCTTGACATGGCTGTCCCCGATCCCAATGCCGAGGCCGGCCGAGCCGATTGGGAGGCCATCCTGGCGCGCACCCTTCCCTTTGTCGATCTCTTCCTGCCCAGCCTGGATGAACTGCTGTACATGGTGGCCAGGGAAGACTTCCAGGCACTGCAGAACGGGACTCTGCGAGTGAGCACGGACCTCCTCGATGAGCTCGGCAGGCGCCTAATCGCCATGGGGGCCGGCGTCGTGGGCATCAAACTGGGCAGCCAGGGTTTCTACCTCTGCTCTGGCTCCCGCGCCGGCGAACTGCTCGGCGCCCCTTGGGCAGACCGCCAGCTGCTTTCACCCATCTTCAGGGTCCAGGCCCGGGGAACGACAGGGGCTGGCGACACCACCATTGCCGGGCTTCTGGCGGGCATTGCCTTGGACAGAGCGCCTGAGGAAGCAGCGACCCTCGCTACTGCAGTGGGCGCCTGCAGCGTGGAAGCGGCCTCAGCAGTTGAAGGCGTACCTTCTCTCGCCGAGGTGGAAGCGCGCCTGAGCCGGGGCTGGCCGCGAGGGACCCTATCCATGGAGGCACCCGGCTGGGCCCACACCGAGCTCGGCGTCCTCAAAGGGCCTGCAGATGGCTCGTTCACAGGCTGAGACCCGAGTTTTTCTTAGCCAATAACTAAATTTTCCTCCGTTGACAGCACGCCTGGCGTTCCATATACTTGAGGCGACGCAGCAGATGTTTGACATAACTTCAGGGGTTGGGGTTAATTTGCTCACCGTACATAGATTCTTCCAGATCCTTGTGCTGGCCGTCCTTGCCGGCGCCGCGACCTGGCTGCTCATCTACCTCCACAAAAAGGCACGCTACGAAAGGCGCCGTCTGGAACTGGCGCTTGTTGGGAACAAACTCGGAGTCTGGAATTGGTCTTTCAAAAAGGGGTTTGCGATCAACGATAGACGCTACGCGGAAATGCTGGGCTATGGAACTGACGGCGCTGCTGGTCTGTTCCGCCTGGCTTCCGATCATGTCCACCCGGAGGATCGGCCGCGCATGCGAGCCGATCTGGATAGGTATCTGGCAGACGCTAGCGAGCACGTTGAAACTGAGTTCAGGCTGCGGGATGCGAGCGGAAACTGGCGTTGGGTGCTTGCCCGGGGCGTTACGGTGTCCCGTGACCGGCGCGGCAGGCCGACCTTGGTGATCGGGATCACGGTGGATATTACTGAACAGAAGCGCGTGCAGCAGCGGCTGTGGGAGCTGAGCTATACAGATCCGGTCACGGGCCTGCACAACAGGGCGTATTTCGACGAGAAGCTTAAGGAACTTGACCGGGAAGACGCTCTCCCGCTGAGCGTGATCATGGGCGATCTGAATTCCCTCAAGTACACTAACGATGCCTACGGCCACTATACAGGAGATTCACTGCTGGTGAGTGCGGCCAACATTATCAGAGATAGCTGCCGCTCTACAGACATCGTCACCCGTTGGGGTGGGGATGAGTTTGCAATCCTGCTCCCCAATACCACCCAGTCCGAAGCGCTGCTGATCTGCAGGCGCATCCGGGCCGCCTGTGCCAAGGCCGGTCTGCGTCCTGTGGAGCTGAGTGTGTCCCTCGGCGTTGCCACGCGCGACTCCATGAACCAGCCCCTTGAGGAGGTCGTGAAGTCAGCTGAGGACTGGATGTACAGGCACAAGGTGCAAGAGCGCAGAGGCACCCAGAAGCGCTGGGCCGGCCTGGCCAAGAGATCTGCAAACCTCAAATGAGCTTCCAGAACACACAAAAGCGGTCGATGCCTGAGCATTGACCGCTTTTTTGAACCCTCTTTCCATCCTCAAACCTAGCGGGCCGCACCCAGGTAAGCTTCCTGTACCTTGGCGTCAGCCAGCAGGGTCTGGCCTGGGCCTTCCAACACCAGCTGCCCCGTTTCCAGCACATAGGCATAGTCCGCGATTTCCAGTGCTTTCTTGGCGTTCTGCTCCACGAGGAGGATGGTATTGCCGCGCTCTCTGAGCAGCAGGATGATATCAAACACTTCCTTCACCAGAAGCGGTGCCAAACCCAAAGAAGGCTCATCCATCATCAAGATCTGGGGGCTGCTCATCAGAGCCCTCCCCACCGCCAGCATCTGCTGCTCGCCGCCGGACAGGGTCCCCGCCTTCTGCCAGCTCCGCTCTTTCAGCCTGGGGAAGGTGCTGTACACCCTCTCCATATCCCTGGCCACGGCCTTCTGGTCTCTGCGGGTATAGGCACCTAGGAGCAGGTTTTCTTCCACTGTCAGGTTGGCAAACACCCGGCGGCCTTCCGGCACCATGGTGATCCCCATGGTCACAATGTCTTTGGTGGGCCGGTTGGAGATGTCCTGGCCTTTGTATATGACCCTGCCTTTCGACTTTTTGACCAGGCCCATGATCGCCCGCAGGGTCGAGGACTTGCCTGCCCCGTTGGCCCCGATCAGGGTTACGATCTGGTTTTCCTTGATGGTGAGGTTGATGCCCCGCAGGGCCGCGATTCCTCCGTAATTCACATGCAGATCAAGAACCTCAAGCACTAACCCACCCCCAAATAGGCCTCAATGACCTTGGCGTTCCTCTGCACTTCACCGGGGCTGCCTTCGGCGATCAAGACCCCGTGGTCGAGGACGTAGATATGTTCACTGATCTCCATCACCACTTCCATGTGGTGCTCGATCAGGAAGATCGTCAAGCCGAACTCCTCTTTGATGTCCTGGATAAATTCAATCAGCTCCATGGTCTCCTGCGGGTTCATGCCCGCCGCCGGCTCATCGAGGAGAAGCAGCTTGGGGTCAGTAGCCAAGGCCCTGGCCATTTCCAGCCGCCGCTGCATGCCGTACGGCAGCGAGCTGGCCTTTTCGTCTCTGAAGTCCTGCAGCCCGATTTTCTCCAAAAGGTAAAGGGACTTCTCGTAGATCTCCTTTTCTTCCTTCACATAATGCGGCAGCCTGACCACCGAGGAGAACACATTGGATTTCAGCCGCAGGTGGCTGCCGATGAAGACATTGTCCAGCACGGACAGCTGGCCGAACAGCCTGATATTCTGGAAGGTCCGGCAGATTCCGAGCTTGGCGATGCGGTCTGGGCTCAGCCCCACAAGCTCATGGACTTCTCCTTCGCGGGGCTCAAAGGTGATGCGCCCTTCCGTGGGTTTGTACACTCCCGTGATCACGTTGAAAACGGTCGTCTTTCCCGCTCTATTCGGGCCGATGAGGCCCACGATCTGCCCCTTCTTGACCTCCGCGCTGAACTCGCTGCAGGCCACAACTCCGCCGAATTTCATGGTCAGGTTCTCAATTCTCAGCATAGCTCGCCTCACGCCCTTTTAGCCTGGTCATCAGGCCTTCTCTGCGGAGCAGCACCACCAGGATCAGGATGATGGAAAAGACCACCATGCGCATGCCCGGTATGCCCGGCAGCTGGATGAAGCCGAGGTTGATCGACTCATCAAGAAAGCGCAGGGCTTCCATCATCACCGTGACCACGACGGCGGAGATCACAGTCCCGGTGATGCGGCCCAGGCCTCCCAGCACCACGATGAGCAGGATGTTGAAAGTTAAGGTAATCCTGAACATATTTGGGTCGATGGTTCCCAAGAGCGAAGCCAGAAGACCCCCGGCCACCCCTGCAAAGAAGGAGCCGAAGGCAAAACTCAAGACTTTGTGCTTAAACAGGTTGATGCCCATGGCTTGGGCCGCTACCTCATCTTCCCTGATGGCCCTGAAGGCCTTGCCGTAACTGCCTCTGATCAGGAAGCTCACACACCAGATGGTCACAAAGGCCGTTCCCCAGCTCCACCAGGTGTTGGTGAAGTTGGGAATCCCCTTCAGGCCCAGGGCCCCGTTGGTGAGCGATTGGGTATTGGTGAAGACAACCCGGATGATCTCAGCGAAGCCCAAAGTTGCGATGGCCAGGTAGTCATCGGTCAGCCTGAGCACCGGGGCGCCGATGAGCACGCCCAGGAAGGCGGAAATGAGGCCAGCCGCCAGCAGCGCGGGCAGAAAACCGATTTCCACATTGGCCAGCCAGGGGACGATGGGCTGGAAGAAGAAGTTCATTTCCTTCATGGGTATGGGCATGGTGAGCAGTGCTACAG
>DURQ01000037.1 GCA_012840725.1 Bacillota bacterium | reverse complement strand
GCGTAGCCTCTCGTGGGATTATTCACAAATACATGGGTTACCACGCCAACAAGCATGCCGTTCTGCACGATCGGGCTGCCGGACATCCCCTGGATGATACCGCCGGTCTCTCTCAGCAGCCTCTCGTCGGTAACCTCTACCACCAAGCCCTTTTCCCCGGGTTTGGTCTGGTTGACCACCTTGACGATCTCCACGCTGAACCGTTCGATCCTGGTGCCCTGTACAACGGTGTACATCTCCGCAGGCCCGGCCCGCACTTGATGGGCGAAAGCTACCGGGATCGGCCGCGAAAATGAGCTGCGGGCCAGGGACCCCACCAACTGGCCGTAGATGCCCAGGCTGCTGTTGGAATCGATGATGCCCAAAATGTCCTGCTCGCCATGGAAGAAACCGACTTTTTCGCCCGGAGCCCCCCTGCTGCCGTAGCGGATCGAATCTATGGATGCTTCAACGATCATGCCCTCTTTTATGTGTACGGGCCGCCCAAGGCTGTCCGTTATGGTATGCCCCAGAGCTCCAAAACGGCCGGTTTCGGGATGGTAAAAACTCAGGGTGCCAACCCCGGCCGCGGGGTCTTCCAACAGGATGCCCAGTAGATACTGGTAAGAACTCTGCCCGAAGAGGTTGGCCTGCCGCGTCCGGGCTGGTTCCACGGCGATGTTGAGGATGCTGTCGCCCCGCTTGACCTCCAGGTTCAGGAGCCGCTTTTCCGCAGCCAGTGCGTTGATCAGCTGGCTGACCAGTTCCGGGCGGCGGGTGGGGTGACCTTCTATCGAAAGGAGGATATCCCCCGGTTTTAGTCCCGCTTCCTTTGCTGGGCTGCGCTCCCGGCCGTCCAAGTCAATTACGGCACCCAGGTCACTGATGACCAGCCCTTCTGAACTGAGCAGCACTCCGATAGACTGACCACCGGGGAACACTTCCACCAAAGGAACAACGTCCACAACCAGCTGGCCTACGGGCAGCCAGCCGAACAGGCTGACTCGGTAAACGGTGCTTCCCAGGTTTTCCGTGTTGAAGAACCCCGTTACTTCCGCCCCGTCTTGATCTTGGATGCGGAAGGGGGCCCTGACCTCCACGGGAAGCTCCATCCCAGGAAACACTTTGAGCTCCTGCGGAATACCGATCGCAGAGACCCAGTAGGGCATGGCGCAGAGCACTACGGTCAACGCCAGCACCAGAGTCAAAAAACCTCTGAGCAAGACTCTTCTCACAAAGCCACCTACCCCCTTCTTGCCGTCCATGGGAGTAGGTTGCCCGGTGCGAAATCGTCGTATTGAAGGAACTAGCTGCCAAGCTCCAGCTTTCCGGCAGCCGCTTCCGTCCTGCGCAGCAGCTCTCGCGCGTGCTCGCTGGCCACCTGCTCATCTGCACTGCCGCCCAGCATGCGGGTGAGCTCCAGCACCCGTTCTTCCGGAGCCAGCAGAGCCGCTCGCACCGCTGTGCGTCCTTCCTGTGTAAACTTCTGCACAGAGTAGTGGTGGGTGCCGAAGCTGGCAACCACCGGAAGGTGAGTTACGCACAGCACCTGACGGACCTCACCTAGGGCCCGAAGCTTCTCGCCCAACTTGACCGCAGTCCGCCCTCCGATTCCGGCATCTACCTCATCGAAGACCACAGTCGGGATCTGCTCCGCCCTGGCCAATATGGCTTTGAGCGCCAACAGAACGCGGGACAGCTCGCCCCCAGAAGCCACCTTGGCAAGAGGCTTCAGCTCCTCTCCCACATTTGCCGCGAGCATGAATTCCACGCGCTCCCGGCCGCCTAACACAGGATGGTCACCCGGCTGGGGAAGAAACTGCACCCTGAACCTTGTGCCGTCCATGGCAAGATCGCTCAGTTCAACCCCGATCTGTTCCTCCAGCCGCTGCGCCAGGTCAAGGCGGCTGCGGCTGAGCTGTTCAGCGAGGCCCAGCCACTGTTGGGCGAGGCGCTGGCACTCCTCATCTAGGCCTGCTGCCCGCACTTCTGCCTGCTGGAGAGCGGTCAGTTCCGCCTCAACCCGTTCTCGGTAGCCGATGATCTCCTCCACCGTGTTCCCGTACTTCCTCTTCAGCCTGTCCAGCAGCTCCAGCCTTTCCTCAACCTCGTTGAGCCTCCCTGGATCGGCGGGCAGGTTCTCCAGGTGATCCCTCAGGTCGCGGTACAGCTCCTGAAGGTTGATCACAAGTTCTGCATAGCGCTGGCTCAAGGGCTCCAGGGGCGCATCCAAGGCGGCCGCCCGGTCAAGTTCCGCTTCCACCAGCGAGAGAAGGCTGAGCACCGGCTCCCCATCGCCGCAGGACTCACCAAGCATAGTCACTGCGTACTGCACGGCTTGGCGGATGCGATCCAGGTTGGCCAGGCGTGAGCGTTCCTGTTCGAGCTGTTCATCTTCGCCGATCTGTAAGTCGGCGGCTGTGATCTCTTCGATCTGATAGGCCAGGAGATCCAAGCGCCTGATCCGCTCCCGCTCGTCACTCTGCAGGCGCCGCTGTTCAGCGCGGAGCGCGAGCCAGCGGTTGGCGAGCTCATCGGCCCGTTCCAGAAGCTGCGGATGGGCGCTCCCGCCGTAGCTGTCCAGCAGCTGGACATGGTTTTCCGGTTTGAGCAGGCTCTGGCTGTCATGCTGGCCGACAATATCAACCAGGCAGGCGCCCAAGGCGCTCAACTGGTTCACTGCGGCCAGCCGCCCGTTGATCCAGCAACGGCTGCGCCCGCTGCTGTTGATTTCCCGTGTGATGATCAGCTCCTCCTCGGACAGACCCCATTCATCAAGGAGAGCTGAAGCAGCGGGAGTGGGGGTAAAACTGCCCGAGATTAAGGCTCGCTCGGCCCCGGTACGGATCACCTCTGTAGACGCCCTGGCACCCAAGAGCAGGCTGAGCGCATCGATGATGATGGATTTTCCGGCCCCTGTTTCGCCGCTCAAGACGCTGAAGCCAGAATAGAAAGATAATTCCAAATCCTCGATCAAGGCGAAATCACGAATTTGGAGCTCCCTGAGCATGCACTCACCTCTCCATCAGCTCTTGGATGCGGGTTAAGACGGCTCCGGCTGGTCCCTCAGGCCTCTGCGGCTTTTCTGCGGGATCATGGGTGAGAACCAAGATGCTGTCATCTCCGGCGATGCTGCCCAGCATCTCGGGCCATTCCATTTCATCGATGATGGCAGCAACAGCGTGCGCTCCGCCGGGATAGGTCTTGATCATGATCAGCGGGCCGCTGAAGTCCACACTGCGCACGTAGTCTTTGAAGATGCGCTTGGCACGCCCCACAAGATCCCCCATGGTTACTGTCGTTGGCAGCGAATACTTGTAACCGCCCATGCCGTCGGGGACTTTGCTGAGGCCCAGCTCTTTGATGTCCCGGGAGACCGTGGCTTGGGTCACGCTGAACCCATGCGCCTGCAGGAGCTCCATCAAAGCCTCCTGGGTCTCCACATTGTACTCCCGCACCAGTTCCAGCAATTTGCTTTGGCGCTTATGTTTCACGGATCCCACCCCCCATCTGAGGCATTTTCAGTCTGCTGTGCAGCACTTGGAAGAACCCCCTATCACCCAGCCGGACAAACAGCGCCCTCTGCTCAGCGCGCTTGATTGTAACAGTGTCGCCTGTCATCAAGGGGAACCCATCATACCCATCGATGGTCAGCATGACCGCTTCGCTAGCCCGGTTGAGGCGGATCTGCACCTCTACTTCCGGCCGGATGACCACGGAACGGCCGGACAGGGAATGGGGGCAGATGGGCGTTATGCAGATCGATTCCAAAAGGGGCTCAACTATCGGGCCACCTGCGGCCAAGGAATAGGCAGTGGAACCGGTGGGAGTCGCTACGATCACCCCATCGCCCACATAGTCGGTGACATGCTGCCCAGCGGCAAAGATGCTGAACTCAATGATCCGGGCGAAGGTGCCCCTGGTCACCACGAAGTCGTTAAGGGCAATATGCCTCGCTATTTCCTGGCCATCGCGCTGGACGGCGGCAGAAATGAGCATCCTTTCCTCGATGGAGTAATCCCCCGTCAAGAGACGGTCCAGGGCAGGCAGCAGTCCGTCGGTTTCGACTTCGGTAAGAAAGCCCAGATGGCCCACGTTCACACCGAAGACCGGTACCTTCACGCAGCTGGCCAGCCTGGCAGTGTTGAGCAGAGTACCATCTCCTCCGAGGACGATAACGAGATCGAGTTGGGCCAGGCTGTCCTGTTCGGGCTTCAGGATCAAGTGATGCTCCACACCCCGCTCGTCCAGGACATCGGCCAGCTTCCTGCTCAGGTCCATGGCCACGGGTTTTCCGGTATGTGGTATGATCCCGATTCTCATCAGTCCCCATCCTTTCGCTGACCCGCGCCCCACGCGTCCCGGATGACCTGCGAGACCAACTCGGCAGCGTCGCGCACCGCCTCCCCTAAGCGGAAATGGGCCAGAAACTCCAGGTTACCCTTCATGCCGCTGATCGGAGAGGCAGCAAAGCCCAATAGCCCCAGATCGCTGCCCTGCAGTTCATTCACGAGGGGAGGAAGGTAAGTCAGGTGGACGCGGTAGTCCCGAATCACCCCATGCTTGCTCAGTCCCACACCCCCGGTCTCAAACTGCGGCTTGATCAAGGCGATCAGATCGCTTCCCGGTTTGAGCAGGGCCTTAACGTGTGGAAAGACTTTGGTCAAGGAGATAAAAGAAACGTCAACTGTCGCTGCCTCGGCGAGGGAAGGAAGTCCCTCTGCGGTTAACAGCCTGATATCCGTATCCTCCAGAACAAGCACACGGGGGTCACTGCGCAGTTCGGCGGCCAGCTGGCCGTGTCCCACATCGACGGCATAGACTTTCGCGGCACCTGCCTGCAGCAGGCAGCTGGTAAATCCGCCAGTAGATGCGCCTACATCCAGGACGGTCTTTCCGGTCACCTGCACGTCAAACACCTGCAGCGCCTTCTCCAGTTTCAACCCAGCCCGGCTCGGATAGGGCAGAGACCCGCCGACGATCTCGATTGAGGCATGGGCTGAAACCTGCGCACTCGGCTTAACTGTCTTCATCCCGTCCACCAGGACTTGTCCGCCTGTGATCAGCTCTTTGGCCCGCTGCCGCGACGGTGCCAGTTTCAGCTCTACAAGGAGTTGATCTAAACGCGGCATCCGGAATCCCCGCTCACCACATGAAGCCTTGGCCCATCAGCCGCCCGGCGCAGTGCTTCAGCTACCTGCGGGGCCGTCAAGCCATACTCTTCATGGATCCTCTCGATGGAACCATGGGGGATGAACCTATCGGGATAGCCCAAACGGACCATCCTGGACAGCAGCGTGCTGTCGCCGATTTCCAGCAGCATTTCGGCGATACTACTGCCGAACCCGCCGGAAAGAGCGTGATCCTCCAGGGTTACGACGGATCTTTTGCCGTCCACGGCTGCCCGTATGAACTCCCCGGGAAGGGGCTTTAAGCTGCGCATGTTGATCACTGAGAAGCTGAGGTCCGGTTCCAAGCTGCTGGCCGCTTCCAAGGCCACATCCACCATGGGCCCAAAGGTGAATACCACACCGTCACGCCCGGATTTCACTTCCAGTGGTGGAACCGGCCGCCCTGCGCTGAAGGCTTCGCAGGGTGCGGTGTTCTTCGCCTCAGCCCTTGGATAGCGGATCACAACGGGCCCGTCCTGCTCCAAAGCCCAGGCAAGCATGGCTGTTAGTTCGCTTCCGTCCCGGGGGGCCAAGATCGTCAGGCGAGGTACGGCCCGGAGGAAACTGATGTCAAAGATACCCTGATGCGTTGCTCCGTCATCGCCCACAGCGCCAGCGCGATCAACAGCGATGACCACAGGCAGCCCCTGCAGGGCCACATCGTGGATCACCTGGTCGTAGCCCCTCTGCAGGAAGGTGGAATAAACAGCCACCACAGGCCGAAGACCTTCTTTGGCCATACCAGCGGCCACGGTTACGGCATGCTGCTCAGCGATGCCCACATCAAAGAAGCGATCGGGAAAAGCCTCGGCAAACGGCCCGAGCCCTGTCCCGTCCCGCATGGCAGCGGTGATGGCTACGATACGGTTGTCCCTTTCCGCCAGCCTAACCAGTGACCGGCCGAAGACATCGCTGAAGGAGAGTCCACCGTTATTCACAGCTCTAGCGGGGCCCACCCCGTGATAACGCTCCGGCCTTCGCTCAGCCTGGGCGTGCCCTCTGCCTTTCTGGGTATGAACATGGATAAGTACCGGCCCCCGCCTGCGGATGCCGGCTCTGATCGCCCTCTGCAGTTCGGCGATGTTGTGCCCATCAAAGGGGCCTAAATAGGCAAAGCCAAGTTCCTCGAAGAACTGGCCGGGCAGCATGTGTTTCAGGGTCATCTTGATCTTGTGGGCCAGTTTGGCCACGGGAGGACCTACAAGGGGGATGGAGCGCAGGAAAGAAGCCAGGCCCTCTCTTGCCTGGTAGAGCAGACTGTCCGAGCGGATCCTGCCTAGATAGTCACTGAGGGCGCCCACGTTATTGGTTATGGACATCTCGTTGTCGTTGAGGATGACCAGAATGTTCTTTCCGAGGGAACCGATGTGGTTCAGGCCCTCAAAGGCCATGCCGCCGGTCAGCGCCCCGTCGCCTATCACCGCAACCACATTGTAGTCTTCTCCGCGCAGATCGCGGGCAATAGCCATCCCTGCCGCAGCCGATATGGAAGTCGAGCTGTGGCCGACTCCAAAGTGGTCATACTCGCTCTCTGACGGCAGCGGGAAGCCAGAAAGCCCGCCCCACTGCCGCAGGGTGTGGAAGCGGTCCTGGCGGCCGGTGATCAGCTTGTGGGCATAGCACTGATGGCCCACATCCCAGATGATCCTGTCCCGGGGGGCCGCGAGAACCGAATGGAGAGCCAAAGTTAGCTCCACTACCCCCAGATTGGCACCGAGATGTCCCCCGTTGTTTTCCACGGTGGAGATGATGCGATCCCTGATCTCCTGGGCGAGCCGCTCAAGGCTGGGCAGATCCAGCTTTTTGATGTCTTCTGGGGACTTGATTTGTGGCAGCAGCTTGTCGCACATGGTTCCTACCTCTTTTTGCTTTTCACCTTCCAGGGCTGCAGTTTGAGCCCAACCTTCTCCAGATAGTACAGCATCTTTCCTGTGAGCAGTAGGATGTTTGTGGATTTGGAGATAGCCATACTCTTCCCCATCGCCTTTCCGCCCACGGTTACGGCGGCGATCAGCGCTACCATCAACGTGTTGGCCAGCGCTTCGCTGAGCCGCGGCGTGGAACCGCGCAGCTGCAGCAGGACGGCCACCCCCAACGCGCCGCTGAGCGTACCAACCACATCGCCCACCAGGTCGTTGCAGAAAGTGGAGACGCCGTCAGCATGACGCACCAGCCAGATCGCCTGCTTCGCGCCTGGAATGCGTTTCGACGCCATGGCATGGAGGGGTGCTTCTTCTCCGGCGGCGGCGGCAACACCGAGAATATCAAACAAAACACCGATAAGAATAATAAAAAGTAGTAACACCAAGCTCGCCGTCACCGGCATGAACGCTAGAGCGCTGTTACTACCCAAGTTGAGGACTGTGGAAACGAGAAACGTGGTTAGAGTAAGAGTAACTACCGCCCTCCATCGGCTATGCATTACTCACCGCAAACCTCTCTCTTATGTATACTGAGGTGAATGGCAGTGAACTGAGTAAAGATTGTGGCTTAGGTCCAGCAGGTTTTCCCAAAGATCCTCCAGTCCGTCGCCGCAACTGGCGGTTTCCCCTTTCCGATCTTTTCGCTTGTCACCAAAGCAGAGGCTGGATTGCCACTTAGACCACACCGTAATCCCCAGCTCACCTTCTCCCTGGAGAAACAGTCTAGGAGTTTTCCTCGACGCCCCCCTACTTCCTAGTCTCTTTTGCAGTGATGGTTTCAAGGGCTTTCCGCTTCCGTGCGGACGATCACGTTCCCTGGCCTCGGGAACCCGACCGGCAAACCCTATCCCCCGTACGCCACTCAAGACAGGCTACGCTGCACCCAACACTGATGTACGAATAAGCTCTAAAGGCGTATCGCGTGCAGGTTCAATCCCAAGCCGTAGAAACGCGGAATCCTTGTTCCCACGAAAATGGGTCTCCGTGGAAGGAGGGTCAACGCCTGCATGCCCTTGCAGATCGCCCTCCCACCTTAACCCCCAGCAGCAGCCCCCAACGGGGCGTCAGAAGCCGCCACCAAGGACTTCATCGATGTGCCAGCTACGGATTTTTAGGCCCGTGTTCAGAAGTAAGGTCGGCGACTAGAATACTGCGCCATTCACCTCCAGGTTGGTATCATTATATCACACACTATCCTCACGGGGCAAGGG
>DURQ01000036.1 GCA_012840725.1 Bacillota bacterium | reverse complement strand
GTGTGGGAGTGAGCACTTCAAAGCGCTCAAGGGGGCTCGTCTGGGCGAGGACGAGGTACCCAGCGAGGTTCCAGTGGTCCACGGGCGCCCAAGAGATCTCAACCTCAGGACCGGCGCCAGTCGCAGACACCCAAGCAGGAGGGGGTAGGAGCGTCTCCACATGGCCCGAGATCACCAGATCCTCGGTTTCTGGGCGCCAGACCAGCGAGACGGATTCATTCTCGTCAACGTCGATCACCCGCCAAACGCCGACGCCCAGCCTGTTCCCGGCATGGAACGACTCGGTGTAGAGTTCGATTTTGAACTCATAACTGCCTGGACTAATTTCGAGTGTTGCTTCGAAGGGAGCGTCTGCAGCCTGGCGAATTAACTCGTGCATCTGGTCATTGAAGTAGATGCGGGCGCGCAGTGCCTGGTTGCGGAAGATGTAACCCTCGAGATCGATGGTGATATGCACTGTACTGGCTGCTGGCCGGAGGACGAGTTCAACAGCCTGGGGGGTTCCATAGGCGACTTGGATGGTCTGTGGTTTGCTTTGGAAGCGTACTATGCCTTCTGCGTCCACCAAGTATACGGTGAGCTCCCACTGGCCGACGGGCACCTGTACGCTGCCCTGAAACTCATTTCGCTCCACGGGAACGGTTGTTTCCACGACATGCTTTCCTCTGCTGACGATGATGCGGGCTTCAACGACCGTGTCGGGGGTGGCATCGAGGGTGCCCAGGACGGTTAGGGGCGAAGACGGGTCGACAGACGGTGGGGCAAGGCAGGCAGCAGTTGCCACGGCCACAGAGACGAAGAGCAGGAGGAGCGCAAGCCGCGGGGTGCCTTGTTTCATGCCTATCCTCCTCAGTCTCCCTGGGCGTACCTTTAGTATAACAGACGAAGGCTGAAGAGTAAAGTTAAAAACATAATATTCTGACATTGGGGTGACCGTCATGCGGGCAGAATTGGTCATGGTTGGTACGGAGCTCCTTCTGGGTGAAGTTGTAGACACCAATGCCTCTTTTTTGGCGAGGCATCTTGCTGATCTCGGCATCGATCTCTTCTTCAAGTCTACGGTAGGAGACAACATGGACAGGCTGCAGGACGTACTCGGTCGGGCGCTGGGACGTTCCGATCTGGTCTTGATGAGCGGAGGGCTTGGGCCGACGGAGGACGATTTGACCCGAGAAGCAGTGAGCCTGGCCATGGGGTGCCCGCTCCACGAAGATAGGGACGTTGCCCGCTGGATAGAGAACCTGTTTCTCGAGCGATTCGGAATCGCCAACGCCCTCAATCGGCAGAACCGCAAGCAGGCCTTTTTTCCGGAAGGCAGCGAGATCATCCCCAACCCTGTGGGCACTGCACCCGGTTTTTGGTTGGAGAAGGATGGAAGGATTGTGGTTGCCCTTCCCGGCGTACCTCTGGAACTGGAGGCGATGTTCGCTGAGACGGTACTGCCCAGACTGAGAAAGCTGGTCGGCGCTGAAAGCCTGGCCATACGCAACCTGCATTTCGCCGGGATCGGGGAATCACGTTTAGCAGAACTCCTGGCAGACCTGGTGGAAACGCAGACTAACCCTACCATGGCTCTTTATGCCTCGGGTGGGATGGTCCGGGTTCGTTTGGCGGCGAAGTCCACCAGCAGAGAAGCGGCCTTTGGGCTTATCGCGCCTTTGGAAGAAGAAATCAAGCGCCGGGCTGCCGATTACTTCTACGGGGTGGATGGGGAGACGCTGGAGTCCGCTGTGGCCAAAGCCTGCTTGGCGCGGGGCGTGACCCTGGCATCGGCTGAGTCCTGTACTGGCGGGCTGATCGCTCACCGCCTGACCAACATACCAGGGAGTTCAGAGTTCTTCCTGCGGGGTTACGTGGTCTATGCCGAGCAGGCGAAGATCGAGGATCTGGGGGTGAGGCCCGAGACCGTGGCGGAATTCAGCGTGTACAGTGCCGAGGTGGCGAAGGAGATGGCCGAAGGGGTACGCCGCCGCTCCCGCACTGACTTCGGCCTGGCCGTAACAGGCATTGCAGGCCCCGGAGGAGGCACTCCCGATAAACCCGTCGGCCTGGCATACATCGCCCTGGCTTCAGCGGAGAATACTATTGTCCAGAGGCATTTCTGGAAGGGCGAGCGCGAACAGATCAAGGATAGGGTCGCGAGTGCAGCCCTGCGCCTCCTGTGGAAAAGGCTGAACGCGCTGGATACTGAGTAGGGGGGAGTGGGGTGCACAAAAAGCCGCAGGCCAGGAACCGGAGCAGGCAGCTGCCGGTTCTTCTTGCTGTTTTGGGCCTGCTGGTTGTGGTGAACCTCTTCTCCCAGACCGATTACCGCTTTTTCTCTTTAGTGGTCAAGCTTAGTGTGCGCTTGGGCAGCGCGCCCCAGACGCGCCTGATCGTGCCCCCGGTCGGCGAGGTCCGGGCAAAGACCCACTGGTTTCCAGTTCAGATCAATGCTGAGCTCCGCAGCGTGGACCTCACCCTGCTCCGCCAAACTGCCTTCTCTCCACTCCTTAAGGAAGGCCAGCTGCCCCGCGAGGTTCAGGAGGGTGCCTCAAAGATCCTTCTGCACTTCCTTCTGAAACAGGTTTCCCTTGCCTTTCTAGGGGCGGCCTTGGGGCTCTATGCTGCGGGAATACGCAGCGCCGGGAAGCTGGTGACAGGCGGACTTGCCGGAATCCTTGGGGTTCTGGTCGTGACTGGCCTGGTCTTGGCGGCATATGATCTTGAAGCCTTCCAGAGCCCGGAGTATGAAGGGATGATCGAGGCAGCGCCGTGGCTGCTTGGTCTGGTGCGGGAGGCACTGGGACAGGTGGAGGAACTTGGAGATAGGGTGCAGACTCTGGCTGCTAACTTGTATACTGCCCTCCAGCAGCTGGAAGAGCTGGGGCCGGTTGGCTTGGTGGAGGCAGACATTATGGTCCTGCATGTTTCGGACATACACAATAACCCCGTGGCCTACAACTTCGCAGCTCAGGTGATCGAGAGCTTCGGTGTGGATGTGATCCTGGACACAGGCGATCTGACCGATTGGGGCACTGCGCTGGAAGCCGAGATTACTAAGCGCATCAAGCAGCTTGGCCTGCCGTATATCTTCGTTTCTGGCAACCACGATTCACCTGAGGTAGTGAGCCGGCTGCGGGAGATCCCCTATGTCGTGGTGCTGGGCGAGGCGGTGGAAGTGGAGGGCCTGAAAATTGCCGGGACAGGGGACCTTGTGGCGCACAGCTATTTGGCGACTCCTGCTTCGCCCGAAGAGCTTGCTTCCCTTGCCGGGGAAGTCAACAGGGTCTGGGCGGAGGTGGAGGATGCTGAGCGCCCCCACATCTTTCTCGTGCACAACCATAGAGTGGCTGAAGCCATCGACCCTGGCTTGTTTCCGGTTGTGGCCTATGGGCACACACACCAGTGGGGAGTCAAGCAGGTCGACGGCACTGTGTACAGCAATGCAGGTACCACAGGCGCGGCCGGGATCCGGGGCTTTCAAGGCAAAGAACCTCTTCCGTACAGCCTGTCACTCCTGTATTTTGCCCGGGACGAGGACGGCGTTGTCCGGCTGCAGGCCGTAGACGGTGTTCATGTCACCGGCCTTGGGCAGAGCTTTTCGCTCCAGCGAACATTTGTGGAACAAGGCAGGAATAGCGGAGGCGATGTAGAACTATCACCCTGAAGTGCATGAAAAGGCTTTTCTGACTGTGCTTGCTTGGGGAAACGGGATGGGCTTGATGGGACGGCTCGACGTCTTGTTGGCCAAGTTTCTCCTCTTTTTATGACCAGCGGGCGAACGTTTGTTTTAATAGGAAAGGGGCGAAAACAGAAGTGGAGGAAAAGCAAAAGGCTCTCGACCGGGCTATCCTGCAGATTGAGAAGCAGTACGGCAAAGGATCAATCATGCGCCTGGGCGAGCAATCTGGTTCAGATATCGATGTGATCCCCACCGGATCCCTATCGCTGGACATCGCTCTCGGGGTGGGCGGCATTCCCAGAGGGCGGATCGTGGAGATCTACGGGCCTGAAGCTTCGGGCAAGACGACCTTGGCTCTGCACATCATGGCTCAAGTGCAGAAAGCCGGAGGCATCGCCGCCATGATCGACGCTGAGCATGCCCTCGATCCAGTCTACGCCCGCGCCGTGGGCGTTGATATTGACAACCTGCTCATTGCCCAACCGGACCACGGCGAGCAGGCTTTAGAAATCGCTGAGCACCTCGTACGCAGCGGTGCCGTCGATGTAGTGGTCATAGACTCGGTGGCTGCCTTGGTGCCCCGAGCGGAGATCGAGGGAGAAATGGGCGATGCCCATGTCGGACTGCAGGCTCGCCTAATGTCGCAAGCCCTGCGCAAACTGACAGGTGCCATCAGCAAATCCAACAGCGTTGTGATCTTCACCAACCAGCTGCGGGAAAAGGTCGGTGTGATGTTCGGAAATCCAGAAGTCACTCCTGGCGGTAGAGCTCTCAAGTTCTATGCGTCAATCCGCTTGGATGTGCGGCGCATCGATTCGCTGAAACAGGGCAGCGAAATCGTGGGTAACCGCACCAGGGTGAGGGTACTCAAGAACAAGGTCGCTCCGCCGTTTAAGGAAGCAGAGTTTGACATCGTCTACGGGAAGGGTATCTCCAAGGTTGGTGATATCCTCGATCTGGCCACAGAATTGGACCTAGTCAACAAGAGCGGAGCCTGGTATTCCTACGGTGATCTGCGCCTGGGACAGGGACGTGAAGCGGCCAAAGAGTTCTTAACCCAGAATCCCGAACTCGCCGATGAGCTTGAGCTGAAGGTTCGCACCGCCAAAGGCCTGCTGAGGGGAGCAGAAGTTCAGGGAGTTGAGAAGGACAGTGCCAAGCAGGAAGGATGAGGATGCCAAGGCGGTGGCACTGCGCCTGCTGACGGTGCGCGACCGAAGTGCATACGAGCTGCGCACTCGCCTGGCACGCCAGTTCTCCGACGAGGACGTGGAGGGAGTCATCCAGTACCTTAAGGATATCGGCTATCTGGATGATCAGCGCTATGCTCTCAACTATGTTGAATACCGCAACCGCTTTCGTCCCACGGGTAACTACCTGCTGCGCCTCGAGTTGAGCAGCAAAGGCATCACCGAGGACATCATAGACCGAGTGCTGAACACTCCAGAGCAGGAGTACCAACTGGCCATGGAACTAGCGGCCCAGCGCCTGGGGCGTCTTCAGCGTGAAGATGCCCTCAGCCGGTGCGCCAAAGTCTACAAGCTCCTGCAGCGAAGGGGTTTTCCCAGCGCGGCCGCCAGGAAAGTCATAGGGGAATTGCTTGACAGAGATCCGGAAACGGATTACAATTAAAGCGAGTTGTTCGGCTGTGCTAGCCCGATTGGTTCGAAAACGAAATGAGTAGTCTGGAACTGAAAACGATCCTGAACACTGGGAAAAGCTGAGTTTCGGCTCGGCTTTCTTTTCTAAAGGTGTGGAGAGAAGGAGGTGAATGCTATCGCGTTATTCATCACATTGATTAAGTACGGATTGGTTGCAGCGGTGTTCCTGGTGGTGGGGTATTTCGTTAGGAAGATCTCTGCGGAAGCCACCATCCGCTCCGCCGAAGAAGAAGCGCGCAGAATCCTCCAGGAGGCAGAGCGCGATGCGGAGAACAAAAAGCGCGAAGCCCTGGTTGAAGCCAAAGAAGAGATCCATAAACTGCGCTCTGAGATGGAAAGGGAGGCCCGGGAGCGCCGGACCGAACTGAACCAGTTTGAGCGGCGGGTGTCTCAGAAGGAAGAGATGCTCGATAAACGCAGCGATGCGCTGGAGCGCAAGGAAGAGGTTCTGCAGCGAAAGACCCGGGAAGTCGAGCAGCGGCAGGCGGAGATAAATGAACTGCTCAACAAGCAGCGTCAGGAGCTTGAGAGGATTTCGCAGCTCACCGCCGACGAGGCACGAGAGATGATCCTCAAGACTGTGGAAGAAGAAGTCAAACACGAGACTGCAATACTGATCCGTGATTTGGAAAATCAAGCACGGGAAGAAGCGGAGAAGAGAGCCCGTGATATCATTTCCCTAGCCATCCAGCGTACTGCGGTAGACCATGTGGCCGAGTCTACAGTCTCGGTGGTAGCACTCCCCAACGATGACATGAAGGGGAGGATTATCGGGCGGGAAGGAAGGAACATTCGGGCCCTGGAGACCCTTACGGGCATAGATCTGATCATCGACGACACGCCTGAAGCTGTCATCTTGTCAGGTTTCGATCCGGTCCGCAGGGAGATCGCCCGCATTGCTTTGGAGCGCCTTATTGCCGATGGACGCATCCATCCAGCACGTATCGAGGAAATGGTCGAAAAGGCGCGCAGAGAAGTGGATGCGATCATCAGGGATGCTGGGGAGCAGGCCACTCTCGATGCTGATGTGCACGGCCTGCATCCTGAGCTTGTGAAGTTGCTGGGAAGACTACGTTTTCGAACTAGCTATGGCCAGAACGTGTTGAAACACTCGGTTGAAGTGGCTCATTTGGCCGGCATAATGGCTGCCGAACTAGGAGTAGATGAGCGGTTAGCACGGCGTGCCGGTCTGCTGCATGACATCGGTAAGGCAGTCGACCACGAAATGGAAGGCACGCACATTCAGATCGGGATCGAGCTCCTGAAGAAGTACAGGGAGCACGAAGACGTGATCCATGCCGTAGCCTGCCACCACGGTGATTTTGAGGCTCACAGCGTGGAAGCTGTCTTGGTGGCAGCGGCCGACTCCATTTCCGCGGCAAGGCCTGGTGCGCGGCGGGAAACTCTGGAGAGTTACATCAAACGCCTGCAGAAACTGGAGGAGATCTCATCCTCGTTCGATGGTGTCGATAAATCCTACGCCATCCAAGCAGGCCGCGAAGTGCGGATCATTGTTAAACCAGAGCGCATAAGTGATGCTTCGGCAGTGCAGCTCAGCCGAGAGATTGTGAAGAAGATCGAGTCTGAACTGGAGTATCCAGGTCAGATCAAGGTTACCGTGATTCGTGAAACCCGCGCTGTGGAGTATGCCAAATAGGACCAGGCAGCCGCCTGGTTCTATTTTTCAAGATGGCACATGGAAAAGGGGGAGAGAGATTGGAGCTCAACGAAACTCAAGTAGATCTGCTGATTGCCATCTTAGTACGCTTTCCCTGTGTCGGGACGATACACTGCGAGCCGGAGACAGGCACGCTGCGCTTGGTCTTTCTGCTCAAAGCACCTGACACGGACTTCGCGCTCTTTGCCAAGCGGTTCCAGGCTCATCTCACCCTCTTCCACAAGCTGGCGGGGAGACCCGTTAAGACCTCTGAACTGCGCAGGATAGAGACGGAACAGCTGACGGTGGTTGAAGTTGTACGTGACTTGGCAAGCTTTTCCCTCTCCGAACTGAAGCTGATCGTACAGCTGATGCGGGACAGCTTCCGCGATAGCTTGGTTCAGGAAGGGTCAGATGCAGCCGACGAAGATGCTGCCGAGCAGGAGATGATCATCGATGCGCTCCTGCGGGAGCGGGCCGAACTGGGGCAGGAGCGCCTCACCGGCTTTCGGGAGAACGGCCGGGTCTTGGTTTTCAGCAGCGCGGTGGGGGTGGATAGGCAGTGAACGTGCTTATCCTTGGTGACATCTTCGGCCGGCCTGGAAGGAAGGTCGTTGGCCAGTTCCTACCGCAACTCGTGGAACAGTATGACCCGGTTCTAGTGGTGGCCAACGGTGAAAACGCCGCGGGCGGATTCGGGTTGACAAGAAGCGTAGCTCAAGAGCTGTTCGCACTGGGCATCCATGTGCTGACCAGCGGCAACCACATTTGGGACCATAGGGAAATGTACACATACATCAGTGAAGAACCCCGCATTCTGCGCCCGGCCAACTATCCGCCTCAGGTGCCGGGTTCTTCGGTCTATCTGCATCGCAGCCCTGAGGCCGTGATCGCTGTGGTCAGCTTGATGGGGCGGGTCTTCATGGGCGATTTTGACTGCCCCTTCCGCACGGCTGATCACATTCTTGCTTCACTGCCCGATGACGTTACCCATGTGATCATAGACTTCCACGGTGAAGCGACCTCGGAGAAGATCGCCCTCGCCCGCTACCTGGATGGCCGGATCAGCGCCCTAGTGGGCACACATACGCATGTTCCTACCGCCGATGAACAGATTCTGCCGGGCGGTACCGCCTACATTACGGATCTGGGTATGTGCGGTCCAGTGCACAGCGTCTTGGGGGTTGAGCCAGAGGTCGTGATTGACAAGTTCTTGACACAGCTGCCGGCTAGGTTTTCCGTGGCTAAGGGTCCTGCGTCCCTGAACGGGGTTGTGATAACCTTAGGAAAGAACGGCCTTTCCGACGGAATTTTGCGCCTGAATCTTCAATAAATGCGTATAATAGGAGGATTTTCCCAGTATATATCTAATAAGAGATCTGAGGATACCACGTAAGTAGTAGCGCTTTCACCTAAGGAGGTCACATTAACATGGAAGTATTGAAAGTGTCGGCACACTCCACCCCCAACAAAGTCGCCGGTGCACTCGCTGGGAAAGTTCGCGAAGAAGGCCGGGCGGAAATTCAAGCCATCGGCGCTGGTGCCTTGAACCAAGCGGTAAAAGCGGTGGCTATTGCCAGAGGTTTTGTGGCCCCTAGCGGAGTGGATTTAGTGTGCATTCCGGCATTCACCGACGTCATAATCGACAACGAAGAACGAACTGCGATCAAACTAATTGTGGAACCAAGATAAGGGCGCTAGCTGGAACGTGGGAGAAGAGCCTACCCTTTTGGGTGGGCTCGTTTCGATCTGGAGCAAAGGAGGCTGCGTGATGTTCGTTTTTGACGCTCACATCGACACTCTTCTTCGTCTGCTTGGAAAGCGGGCGAATCTTCAGGAGGCGCAGGGCCATGTCAACCTAGCCCACCTTCAGGGCGGCCCAGGCGCGCAGTTCTTCGCCGTCTTCGTTGAACCGCGCTATTACCATGGACTAGCCATGCATCAGGCCGTGGAGATGATCGACCTTTTCTGGAAGATGCTGGAGGATCACCGCGAGGCCCTGGCCTTCGCAGGTTCAGCCGAGGACATCCGGCGGGCGAGATCTGAGGGCCGTTTTGCCTGCCTGTTGGCCATCGAAGGTGGCGAAGCCCTGGAAGGGAAGCTCTCTTCGCTGCGCATGTTCTACCGGCTGGGAGTGCGCCTTTTGACCCTGACCTGGAACTTCCGGAACGAACTGGCAGCCGGCCAGATGGAAGGCCCAGAAGGAGGCGGGTTGAGCAGGTTCGGGCGGGAGGTAGTGGAGGAGATGAACCGGCTGGGCATGATCGTTGATGTCTCCCATCTCAACGAACCGGGCTTCTGGGATGTTCTGTCAGTCAGCCGGGATCCCGTTATGGCTTCCCATTCCAATGCCAAGGCTTTGTGCCCCCATCCCAGGAACCTCACTGATGAACAGATCCGGGCTTTGGCCGATAAGGGCGGCGTGATCGGGGTGAACTTCTGTGCTGCGTTCGTGCGTGCGGATGGTCAGGCTACAGCCGAGCATGTCGCCGATCATATCGAATACCTGATCCGAGTTGGGGGCGAGGACTGTGCCGCCTTGGGTTCGGATTTCGACGGCATCGATGAGGTTCCTGTCGGCCTGGAGGACTACGGAAGAATCCGCACCCTGGTCGGTCTTCTGGAAAAGAGAGGTTTGAGGGAGGCTGTGATCGAAAAGGTGATGGGGGGCAATCTGCTGCGCTTCTGCCGCCAAGTCCTTGGTTAAACTCCCCCTCGGGAGGAAATGCTAAAGGAAAAAAGGGGGCATATCGTGGGCAGCAGTGTCGTTAAGGTGATCGAGCTTGTGGGAGAGTCGGATCAGAGCTGGCAAGACGCGGTCCAGGTTGCTGTGAAAGAGGCGAGCAAGACACTGCGCGGTATCACTGGAGTGGAAGTGCTCAACTGGACGGGAAAAGTGGATGAGGAAGGCGAAATCGTGGGTTATCGGGCAAATGTGCAGGTAGCCTTTGAAGTGGAAACGTGATATGGACCGAAGCGGCTTAGGATAACTAAGCCGTTTTTTGGTTACACTACACCCAGCACACTTAGAAATGGGTGACAGTACATGGATTGGATGGGAGCCGTTATCCGCTTTATCGTCTCGGCTTTGGTGCTCATGCTGGTGGGGTTTCTGCTTCCCGGCTTTCGAGCCCTCTCTTTCTTCCACGCCCTCTTTGCGGCCGTGGTCATCGCCGTTTTGGGTTGGGTTGTGGAAAGCCTGATGGGCAAGGCCATTTCGCCCTACAGCAGAGGTGTGGTTGGCTTTTTGGTCTCAGCCGTGATCATCTGGGCCGCACAGTTCGTAGTGCCAGGCATGGAGGTTTCGGTGCTGGGAGCACTGTTGGCAGCCTTTGTCATCGGCATTATCGATCTGTTTGTGCCCACTACTCTGCGTTGAGGCTCTTCCAGCCCATCCGCCCCGTGGAGTGCCGCTCTGGTCAGGGGCGTTTTTTTCGGGGGTGATGGTATGCAGAAGGATCGCTTTGCCGTTGCCAAGCAGCTGGAGGACAACCTGGCAGTGCTGGAAGAGGCCCTTGGCTATGGAGTGACCTTCGATTTGGTGTTCCGCAGGTTGAGGGTTGCGAACCGCCAGTCGTGCCTCGTCTTTTTTGATGGTTTCATCCAGGATGAAGCGGTAATTCACATTATCCGGGCACTGCAGATGGTTCCGCGCCTGGGGGTTACCCTGACCGCGATCAAGCAGGACCTGTGCGATTGGATCCCCTACTTCGAACTGAGCATGGCAGATGACCTGGAAGCCGCCATCGACCAACTGCTCTCCGGGGCCATGCTCCTTTTGGTGGACGGGCTCCAGGAAGTGGCCATCCTCGATGTACGCCAGTATGTGGTCAGAAGCTCGGAGGAGCCAACTCTCGAAAAAGTGACCCGGGGCTCTCGGGACGGTTTTGTGGAGACGGCCCTGTTCAACGTCAACCTGATCCGCAGGCGGATCCGCGACCCAAACCTGCGCTTTGAGGCTCTTCAGGTGGGAAGACGATCAAAAACCGATGTCATCGTCGGTTATATCGAAGACGTAGCCGATCCCAGCTTGGTTCAAGAGGTGAAGGACCGTATTGGGGCCATCGACCGGGATGCCATCCCCATGGGGGGCAAAAACCTCGAAGAGTACATCCTCGGTACCGTCTTCAACCCCCTGCCCGTAACTCGCTACACCGAGCGTCCCGACGTTGCTGCAGCCCACCTTTTAGAGGGCCATGTGGTGATCATCGTGGATACCACTCCTTTCGCCTTAATAGTCCCTGTTACCCTCTGGCACTTCACCCAGCATGCTGAAGAGTATTTCCAGAACCCGCCGGTAGGGACCTATCTGCGCTGGGTCCGGACGGCTGGCATCGTGGGTTCGCTGGTGCTGCTGCCCCTGTGGTACATTTTGGCCGTGAGCCGCAATCTTCCGCCTTGGATCTCCTTCATCGGACCCAAGGAACCGGGACGCTTGGCCCTGTGGCTGCAGCTGCTCATGCTCGAGGTGGGCCTGGACCTGATCCGCATGGCCCTCATCCACACACCCGATGCCTTAGCTACTTCTCTTGGTATTGTTGGCGGTATCATACTTGGCGATCTGGCCGTGTCCATCGGCCTCTTTACGGCGGAAGCGATCCTGTATGCAGCGATCACCGCCATCTGCACCTTTGCCACACCCAGCATAGAGTTGAGCGGCGCTCTGCGCCTCTTTCGCTATGTACTATTCTTCGGAGCGGTTGTGGCGGGGTGGTGGGGCCTGGGTGCTGGCTTCCTCATCACGTTCTTGACCATGGGCTTGACCAAATCCTTCGGCATCCCCTATCTGTGGCCCTTGGTGCCCTTTGACGGTCCCGCCATGCTCCGGGTGCTTCTGCGCTATCCCATTCCGCGAGTGGCTGTGCGCCCGCGGCTCACGAAACCCCAGGATCTGCGTGCCCAAGCAAGAGACCGAAGGAGGAGGTAGCAGTTATCAAGCCCATCGGCATCCCACGCGCCCTGTACTTCTTCCAGTACGGCGAGCTTTGGCAGACATACCTTGCGGAACTCGGTTTCGCCGTAACCGTCAGCCCGCCGACGAACCGCGAGATCCTCGAACTCGGCCTTGCGGCATGTGTGGAAAGCATCTGCCTGCCGGTCAAGGCCTTCGTCGGGCATGTCATCTTTCTGGTCCGGCATGGGCTGTCTCTGCTCCTTGTACCCCAGCTGATCAGTGTCTTCAGGCGGGAATGGACCTGTGCCAATCTCCTGGGGCTGCCAGATCTCGTCAGGCAGTATGTGTCCGAAGATGTGCGCTTGCTCACTCCCGTCTTGGATGCCCGGCGGAGGGTATCCCAGCACGCCTGGGCATACCTGCGTATGGGTCTGGAGTTCTCTCCTCCAGCACGCGTCCTGCGGGCATGGCAGAGGGCAAGGGATGCTCAGCAAGAATATGACGAGAGCCGGATCCCGCCAGCCCCTTCTCGAGGCGCTCTGCACGTGCTGCTCCTCGGTCCGCACTATGTGGCAGCGGATCCCTATCTCAACGGCAACCTTCGGGCGAAATTGGCCGAGTTGGGGGTCCAGGTCAGCATCGCGGCCGACTTCCCTGAACCGCTCACGGCTGAAGGCTGTCGTTACTTGCGGAAGCGGCCATACTGGACCAACACCCGCAGGTCAATCGGGTCCCTGGAATACTGCCGGGATGCCATCGATGGGGTGATCAGCGCGGCTCCCTTTGGCTGCGGAGCCGAGGCTATGCAGAGTGTGCTCATTTCCAGCCATATATCGGAAGCACCCCTGCCGCACCTACAGCTCTTTGTGGACGAGCACAGTGGTACAGCTGGCCTGGAGACGCGCCTTGAGGCCTTTTGCGACCTTTTGGAGAGGAAAAGAAACGGATGAAGATCACCTTTCCACACCTGGGCAACCTCTACATAGCAGCGGAATCGCTGCTCAAGGGTTTGGGTCATGAACCGGTGACTCCGCCACCAACGAGCCGCAGAACACTGGAACTGGGAAGCTATCACAGCCCAGATGAGGTGTGCCTGCCCTTCAAGATCTCTTTAGGCAACATGCTGGAAGGTCTCGCCCAAGGGGCGGACGGTGTGCTGATGATCGGCGGCTGGGGCCCGTGCCGTTTGGGTTACTACGCCGAGATCCAGCGGCTGATCCTGAAGGCCTTTGGGAAGCAGGTCGAGTTCATCACCTTGGAGGTTCCCAGGGGGCGTTGGGGAGAGTACCTGGGGCGCTTCAGGACGCTGACGGCCTCGACAGATCTGCGCACCTTCTGGCAGGGAGCGCGCCTGAGCTGGGTCAAGCTGAAGGCGGTGGAGGAGCTTGAGCTGCATGCTGTAAGCGCCCAGCCGCGTGAAAAGAACGAAGGAACCGTTCGCCCCTATCTCCGGCGCCAGCTGGAGCTTTTGCGCACAGCACAGACCGTAGATGAGGTCCAGGAAATCTGCGATGCAGCCTCCCGCGGCTTCCGAGAACTACAGGCGCACGATGCGGTCCGTCCGCTGCGTCTAGGACTGGTGGGGGAGATCTACACCGTGTTGGAGCCTTTTGCCAATCTTCGCCTGGAGGAGCGTCTGGGCAGTTTGGGCGTGGAGGTAGTGCGCACCATCAGCCTTGTGGAATGGGTGAGGAACCATATCTTCAAAAAGGCAGTGGGCCTGTACAGCCTCGCTCCTCTGCGCCGGCTGGCTGCGGGTTATCTGCGAGGGTTTATCGGTGGACATGGTCTGGAAAGCGTCGCACGGAGTGTGGCTCTTGCCAGGCAGAACCTCGATGGAATCGTTCACATTCTCCCTCTATCCTGCATGCCTGAGATCGTGGCCAGAGCCATCCTCCCGAGGATCAGCGAGGACCACGGTATCCCAGTGCTCTCCCTTATCGTAGATGAGCACACCGCGGAAGCCGGTTTTCAAACTCGGCTGGAGGCCTTTGTCGATTTGGTGCAGAGGAGAGTGGAGCGGTTTGAGGGACAGCGGCAGGCCCGTTTATCTGGGAGTTGATGTGGGCAGTGTGAGCACGAACTTGGTGCTGCTCGATGCTGTGGAACCTCGCCCGTGCATCGTGTGGAAAGCGTACCTGCGTACCCAGGGCGCGCCCTTAACTGCCCTCAAGAACGGATTGGAGCTCCTTCATGATGCGGGAGCTTGGGAGATCTGCGGAGTGGGGACAACTGGCAGCGGTAGGGAACTGGCAGGAGTGGTACTTGGGGCTGACGTGGTCAAAAACGAGATCACTGCCCACGCCTGCGCCGCTCTTGCCATTGACAGCGGAGTGTCCACGATTTTGGAAATCGGCGGACAGGATTCCAAGTTGATCATCCTGCGGGACGGAGTTGTCGTGGATTTTGCCATGAACACCGTCTGCGCTGCCGGCACTGGTTCCTTTTTGGACCAGCAGGCTTTCCGTTTGGGTGTTCCCATTGAGGACCTGGGCGAGCTGGCTCTGCGCAGCAGGAACCCCGTGCGTATCGCAGGACGCTGCACTGTCTTCGCCGAGTCAGACATGGTGCACAAACAACAGTTGGGGGTTGATACAGCCGACATCGTGGCCGGTTTGTGCGCAGCCATGGTGCGCAACTTCTTGGGAAGTCTAGCCAAAGGAAAAGAACTGCGCCCCACTGTGTTCTTCCAGGGAGGGGTGGCCGCCAATGCGGGCATGCGCCGTGCCTTTGAGGAAGCTCTGGGCCAGCCGGTTTTCGTGCCCGAACACTACGACGTGATGGGCGCTGTGGGGATCGCCCTGCTGGTCAGGGAAGCACTTGGAGGAAAGGCGGTGCCGACGCGTTTCGCCGGCTTAGAGAGGGTTCTGGACAGCCAAGTTGCCAGCCAGAGCTATGAGTGTACGGGATGCCCCAACTCCTGTGAGATCTGCGAGGTTTGGCGTGACGGGATATTCCTCGCGAGCTGGGGGGCGCGCTGCGGCAGGCAGGGCAGAACGGACCAGACCAGCTAGGAAAACTTGAGAGGGTTCTCTGGCAGGAACCTCCTTTTTATGCTACTATGAAATGGATAGATGGGAGGTCTGCCCAATGCCAAGTCTCGAACAGATCATCCTTGGGGTACCAGCTATCCTCTTGGCCATATCCTTCCATGAACTCGGACACGGCTACGCCGCCTACAAGCTGGGCGATCCCACGCCCAAGCTGCAGGGGCGTCTGACTCTTAATCCCTTTGCCCATCTCGATCCTCTCGGGACGCTGATGCTGGTTCTCTTCCGCATCGGTTGGGCCAAGCCGGTGATGATCAACGCTCAGTACTTCAAGAACAGGCGTCAAGGAACACTCCTCGTTTCCCTTGCCGGTCCCCTGGCTAACGTCCTCTTGGGCTGGCTTTTTTACAACTTCGCGAGGCTCGCTGCGCCACGCCTGCCGTTTACAACCTTTTCCAGTACGCTGATGGTATTTCTTCTGATCAATGTTGAAGTTAACCTGGGACTGGCGGCCTTTAACTTGATCCCGATCCCGCCTCTGGATGGTTCCCACATTTTGGGAGGCCTTCTGCCTCCCAGGGCATCGTATCGGTTTTCCCAGCTGGCTCCTTACGGGCCGGTTCTCCTGGCTGTCCTGCTCATCTCCGGCGGGGCGAGGTGGATCATGAGTCCCATTTACCGCATCCTGTCGCAGCTTCTACTGCGCCTTTCGCTCTAGGTGGTACCCATGGGGTACGTGGTTAGACTTGAGGTCTATCAGGGTCCATTCGATCTGCTTCTGGACTTGATCGCCAAGAACGAAGTGGACATCTGGGACATACCTATCGCGGCTATCACCGAGCAGTACCTGGAATACCTCTATTCCCTTCAGGAGAAGGATCTTGCGATTGCCGGCGAATTCCTGGTGATGGCCGCCACTTTGATCCGGCTCAAATCCAGACTGCTCCTGCCCCAGGATACCCAGGCAGAGGTGGAGGAAGAGGAGTGCGTCGATCCCCGCACAGAGCTCGTGGAACAGCTTCTCCGCTACAAGTTCTTTAAAGAAGCAGCGGGGTTTCTGCAGGAACGCTATGGAGAGGCCGCACGTTTCTTCACCAAGGGGCAGCAAACCGAACTGGTCAACCTAATACCCATCTACACCCAGCCGGCCGGCGATCTTACCCTGGACGACCTGCGGGAAGCCTATGAGCGTCTGCGGAGCGAAGAGGAAAAGGGCCAGGCTGTGCATGAAGTCCTGGCCAGGGTGTCCCTGCAGGAGCGGATTGCACTGGTACGCCTGCAGCTGGTGGGCAGGCCGCGGCTAAGTTTTCGCACCCTTTTGCGAGAATGCAGCCCTGGGGAAATCGTCGGGACGTTCCTAGCCGTATTGGAGCTTGTGCGTCTGGGCGAAATCCGGGTGGTGCAGCAGCGGTTGTTTGGGGAAATCAGCATCGAACCTTACACCTGGGAAGTGGAGGTCAACTCATGACGCTGGCAGAGGCAAGAGTGATCGTTGAAGGGCTGATCTTTGCTGCGGAGCGTCCCCTGAGCGCCAAGGAGATCGGGGAGATCATCGGGCTCGATCAGCCAGCAGTCGAAGCTCTGGTCGAGGAGATCCGCCGCCAGCACATGAGCGGGGCGCTGGCCATCAGGATGGTGGCGGGCGGCTACCAGATGGTGACAAAACCAGAGCTGGCTCCATGGATTGAGAAACTCGGCAGGCCAGTTGTGCATGCTCCGCTGTCTGCGGCGGCCACCGAAACACTGGCAATTATCGCCTATGAGCAGCCGATCACCAGGGCTGAGATCGAACAGATCCGCGGTGTGCGCTCCGACAGCGCCCTAACGAACCTGCTGGATCGGGGGTTGATCTGTGAGGTCGGCCGCAAAGAAGGGCCAGGCAGGCCGATCCTTTACGGCGTGACAGACAAGTTCCTGGAGCATTTCGGTCTGCGCAGTATCGAGGAGCTGCCCTTGAAGAGCATAGGTCAGTAGGAAAATGGCAGATTAAGACTGAGTGGAGGTGTTCCCTTGCTGCTCAGTCTTTTTTTGCTGCTGCTCATCGTGCTGCTCACCACGGTGTTCCGGGTGGAGCTGGAGCTCACCGTCGACGGTGCCTTGGTCCAGCCCGTGATTAGGCTGGCCATAGGCGCCATCTCCTTTACGCTGCCGAAGAAACTCCTGATCAAAGCCAGGGAGCTGATCCGCAGGCGCGATGTGGTCAAGCCGGGACGGCTGATGAAGAGCATGCGGCTCGGGCTGCGTCTGATGGACAGCTTCGTTCAGCGGGTGGAGATCTTCCGCCTGCAGGTGGTTCTGGGTACAGGAGATCCATTTTGGAGTGCGCTGAGCTGCGGCGGGCTCTGGAGCATCTTGGGCCCGTTTTTCTCAGGCTTGAGTGCTGGGGGGCGCCTTGCCGCGCTGCCTGAGGTGAGCATCCATCCCTCTTTTGAGGAGGCGCGCCTGAGGCTCTACCTGCACTGTATATTCCGCTTCCGACTTGGTCAGATTATGATCAACGAACTGAAACGAGCGGCCTTTGCTTGGCAGGCGAGAATATCGGGCTAAAGGAGCGGAATCATGAACGACAGACACCCCATTGAAGGACTTATGCAGACCGCCATGGAGAGCCTGAAGACCATGGTGGATGTGAATACCATTTTGGGCGATCCGGTGGAAACGCCGGATGGGGCCGTAATTGTTCCCGTGAGCCGAGTGAGCTTCGGTTTCGCCGCAGGGGGAAGTGAGTTTGCGTCAGCCAATGCGAAGGGCAGCGAGGGAAGCCATCCCTTTGGCGGCGGCAGCGGTGCTGGGATAGCCCTCAACCCGGTGGCCTTCCTAGTGGTGGGCAGGGAGAATGTAAGGCTGCTGCCTGTGAACCAGACAGCCATCTACGACCGCCTGATCGATGCCGTGCCCCAAGTGCTTGACCGCATCCAGGGCATGGTCAAAGGTGAGCATGCCACAGACGGAGTAGTCCGCTCGGCCTACAAGGTGTAGCAGGGCTATCTGCTTCAGAGGGTTCCCCCCGGAACCCTCTTTTTTCTTGCGGTTTACGGTGAAGTTGGGTATCATTGGACTGAAAGGGGGGTCTGCGGTGGAGCGGCTTCAGAAGGTCATGGCCCAAGCCGGTATAGGTTCTCGGCGGGCTTGCGAGGAGATGATCCAGAGCAAGCGGGTGCTCGTCAACGGCCAGCCCGCGGTGTTGGGGCAGAAGGTCGATCCGGCAAGCGATACCATCCTTGTCGACGGCAAGCCTTTGGGCAGGCTTGAGCCCAAGCGTTACTTCGTCCTCAACAAACCCCGGGGATACGTGACCACCAGCAGGGACCAGTTCGCCCGCCGCAGCGTGCTCGACCTAGTTTCCCTTCCTGAGCGGGTCTACCCTGTGGGCCGTCTCGACTACGATTCAGAAGGCTTGGTTCTGCTGACAAACGACGGGGAGCTGGCCTACCGCATCATGCATCCTCGTTTTAAGCTTCCGAAGACCTACAGGGTACGGGTCAAAGGTCAGGTCTCCGAGGACGCGGTGGAACGCCTGCGCAGCGGAGTGATGCTGGACGACGGTCCGACCCAGCCAGCCAGGGTGGAACTCCTCAAGGCTGCAAGCGACGCTTCTCTCCTGAGAATAACGATCACTGAGGGGCGTAACCGGCAGGTAAAGCGCATGTGTGCTGCGGTTGGTCACGAGGTGATCCGCCTGATCCGCGAGTCCATAGGACCATTAAGGCTGCGGGGGCTGGCCGCGGGTGAGTACAGGGAACTGCGTTCCTATGAAGTCAAACGCCTCTATAGGGCGGTTGGCCTATGAGCAAGCCTGTTGTGGTCATCGGTGCAGGTGCAGCAGGGCTGATCGCTGCTGGTTTTCTGGCCCAGCGCGGCGCTCAGGTAAAGGTGCTGGAGAAGATGGCGCGGCCCGGTCTCAAACTGCGGATCTCCGGCAAAGGCCGCTGCAACCTGACCAGCAACCTTCCTGTGGACGAACTCATTTCTCATTACCCCGGCAATGGCCGCTTCCTGTACGGCGCCCTTCACCGCTTTTCTAACCGTGCGTGTATGGAGTTCTTCGCCAAGCTCGGCGTGGAGCTCAAGGTGGAGCGAGGGCAGAGGGTCTTTCCTGTTTCGGACGATGCCCATGAGATAGCCGATGCCCTGGAGCGGTTTGCCCGCAGCCAGGGCGCTGAGATCTATCTTGCCCGCAAAGTGGTACGCATTGAGCTTGCGCCTTCTGGTCAGATCGCCGGTGTGGCAGCCGTGCACAAAGGCGAGGAGCGTTTCTTCCCCGCGGAGAATGTCATCGTGGCCACCGGGGGCCTGAGCTATCCGGGTACAGGATCTACGGGAGATGGCCTGATTTGGGCCAGGGACCTGGGCCACACCATCGTGGAACCCCGACCGGCACTGGTCCCCGTTTCCGTTGAGGAAGGCTGGGCTGCTGAGCTGGCAGGGCTCAGCCTGCGCAATGTGGAATTCCAGGTAGAGAGCCCCGAAGGAGGAAGAACCAGGTACTTCGGCGAATTGATGTTTGCCCACTTCGGACTGACAGGACCCGTTGTGCTCACTGCCAGTGAGCAGATCGGCCTGTGGCTCAAAGAGAGCGGACGCGGGGTAAAGGCGTTCATTGATCTAAAGCCTGCCCTCAGCGAGGAACAGCTAGATCAGAGGCTGCTGCGAGACTTCACTGAGTTCTCACGCAAGCAGTTTAAGAACGCCCTGGATGCCCTCCTGCCCAAGCGCTTGATCCCGGTGGTGGTGAATCTGTCAGGGGTTGATCCCCGCAAACCGTGCCACCACATCACCAGGGAAGAACGGACTCAGCTGCGCAGGCTGCTCAAAGGCCTGCCACTCACCATCAACAGGACCCTGCCCATCGCGGCAGCGATCGTCACTGCAGGGGGCGTTGATGTTAGGGAAGTGGATCCGCGCACCATGGAATCCAAGAAGGTGAAGGGTCTTTTCTTCTGCGGCGAGGTCCTCGACGTGCATGGGGTTACGGGAGGTTTCAACCTGCAGGCGGCCTTTTCCACGGGCTACTGTGCCGCGCACGGCGTGCGGCTTGTTTGAGGTCCTGCGGGCCACTTAGTGATACAGAAGAGGTGAAGGTCGCTGGTGAAAATCGCCATAGATGGCCCCGCAGGGGCCGGAAAAAGCACTATTGCTCGTCTTCTTGCCCAACGTTTGGGATTGCGCTATCTAGATACGGGTGCCATGTACCGCGCACTCACCCTGGCAGCGCTGCGGAGAGGCGTCTCCTGCGCTGATGAAGAAGCCCTTCTCCGGGTGGCGACTTCCATGGATCTGGAAATCGTGTTCGATCCGGAGACCAAGGGCAACCTCGTGCGCCTTGATGGTCAAGACGTAACTGCGCTGATCAGGGAGCCGGAAGTGAACGCCAATGTTTCCCTAGTGTCCAGCCACAAGAAAGTTAGAGATTTCATCGTCGCCCTGCAGAAGGAGATAGCGCGGCAGGGCTGTATTGTTATGGATGGCAGGGACATAGGAACAGTGATCATGCCCGATGCGCAGTGGAAGATCTTTTTGCAGGCCAGCGTGGAGGAAAGAGCCCGCCGGCGTCAAAGAGAACTGCAGCGCAGCGGCCATGCGGTCGATCTCCAGGAGCTGGCAGAGCAGATCCGCCAGCGGGATCATTTTGATTCTACTCGAGCGGTTTCTCCTCTGCGCAAGGCAGAGGACGCCATTGAGGTGGACACCACCTCCCTCAACGTTGAGCAGGTTGTGGAGAGAGTCCTGTCGATAATTAAGGGAGCGGGCGAGGATGTATAAACTTGTTCGTGTACTTGCCGCTTTTATCTTCACCGTGTTCTGCGGGATGGAGGTCTCGGGCCTGGAGAATGTTCCCCAGGAGGGCGGGGCCATCATCGCCGGTAACCACAATACAATGATGGATCCCGTAGCTATTGGGGTAGCGCTGAGACGCCCGATTCACTTCATGGGCAAAGTCGAACTCTTTAGGACCCCGATATCCCGCTGGTTTTTCAGCAAGCTGAATGCTTTCCCGGTCCGCCGGGGGCTTGCTGACCGAGAGGCGATCCGCACTGCCATGGAAAGAGTTGAGGCGGGGCACCTCCTCGGGGTCTTCCCTGAAGGCACGCGGAACACAACTGAGGCCGACCTTCTGCCCATGCAGGGAGGCGCCAGCCTGATAGCCATTAAGACCGGTGCACCCATCGTTCCGGTGGTCGTTTCGGGCCTTAAGCCGTTCCGGCTGCGCCGGCCCATCAGGGTCACCTTCGGGCAGCCCATCGATCTGGGAGGTCCCCGCAAGGTGACAAAAGCAGAGGTTTTGGAAGGAACTAAGGCTATTTCCGCCGAAATTAGTTACCTGTTAAGCAGGAAAAATCGAGAAAGCAGAGAAATACAGAGACGTACGTTTGTTTAGAGGGCTTTTGCTGGAGGCATAATAAGGGAGGGGAATGGGTGGAGGTTATTCTAGCAGATGCCGCGGGCTTCTGCTTTGGGGTCAAACGTGCTTTGAGTTTGACCAATCAGGTTCTCAGTGAAATCGACCCTGCCATCCCGGTCTACACTTTGGGTCCGCTTATTCATAACCCCCAGGTCGTAGCCCAGCTCGAAGCCAAGGGAGTGCAAGTGCTGGAGCGGCCTGGTGACGCCAGTTCAGGAGTAGTCATTGTCCGCTCACATGGTGTCGCACCGAAAGTACTGGAAGAGCTGCAAGAACTGAGTTGCGATGTTGTCGATGCCACTTGCCCTTTCGTGCAAAGGGCTATGCGGTGGGCTGAGCAGTTAAGCGACGAAGGGTATCAAGTCATTGTTGTTGGTGACAGGCTTCATCCAGAGGTACAAGCTATTTTGGGTTATGCCGGTGAAACCGCACAAGTTGTGAGTGACCCTCAAGAGATCCGCGAGTTGCCGATAGCAAGTCGCGTCGGTGTGATAGCACAAACGACTCAATCAGTTCAAAACTTCAAAGCTTGCGTCGACGAACTGGTTGGGAAAGTGG
>DURQ01000035.1 GCA_012840725.1 Bacillota bacterium | reverse complement strand
TCCGGGTTGATGATGCCTTCCTTGAGCTGGAGAGCGCCCTTGAGCGTGTAGGTGCCGATCTTGGCCGGATCATAGTCACCTGCGGCCCACTCTACCTCAAGCTCTTCTTAGCTGCCATCATCCAAGGTCACTTCCGCCTTTGCGGGCAGATCCAGTTCGTCAAATGCCGGAGCTTCCCCGAGGAAGTATTCCTAGTCATCGAAAGACTGAACGGCCGCGATCTTCTTGTCGGTTTCCTGATCCGGGATAGCCATGAAGTTGTAGGCTCCACTTGAGGTTACCTTAGCCTCTGCAGGGTCGAAAGAGTATCCGTCCTTAACAGGGACAATGATGGTACCCTCTTTGAGCTTCTTCAGCTCAGCCATACCGCTCTCGTTGGTTTCCGCAAGGAGAGTTCCGGTCTGCGATCCCTCGCGGATCTCCACACCGGCCACTTCTGGGTCGATTTGGACTGTGATGTCGAAGGTCTTCGGGCCAAAGCAGCCGGACAGGAGGGACACAACGAGCAGCAACGCAACTACCGCCATGCGTTTGTTAAGCTTTAACAACACTCTTCACCTCCATAGTTTTGGCCAGCGCATCCTGCGCTGCGACTGTTTCCACCCCTACGAACGCATGAAGCATTTACCGCAGGCGCGGTTCTACAGCTACTGGTCCTTGAGAACTGTGCTGTATTATGCTGTCCTTCTCCCCCCTTCTGTCGGGTGCGCAACCCCCAGTAGTAGGACGCAGTGCACGCCCTTTATGCACACGTATCCGCAGGGTGTTTCCGTGTTCCCACCGCGTGGATACGCTTGCGCCAAAACTACGAACCCCCTCACTGGGCATCCCCGTCCAGATCAACCGGTTAGCTTCGCTTGCAGCGCACTTCTCAACCACAAATCAAAAAGGACAATCCACCTCTGCTGAGCCGCTGCTGTGTCCTACAGCCGCAAGCAAAGCCACATGGATCGTCCTTGGGTATTCATCTTTTGCCAAGCTAAGGGCGTATGCCCGAACAACTTTTCCTTGTTTTTTCGACGTACCGGGCGCAACTCCTTCTGCCCTTCCGCGTATGCACGCAAGAACTTCCCTCTACTCTAACCCCGCCGTATCGTGTTCTTCGTCAACGGACCGGTTGCCGTTGTTCTGTTCGTAAACCTCTCCCCGGGTTATACTCACATGCTTCGGCGCCTTGATCGCCAGGCGCAGGTCCCCCCTGCTGCTGCGCACCACCTTTACCATAATGTCATCGCCGATCATCACGTATTCCCCCGGTTTGCGTCCCAAAACGAGCAATGACGTTCCACCCCCTGTGCAGCTCACCCCAGTAGGTCAGCAGATCACGAGCAGCTGCCTGCTGCGGTCTCAACTGAGCCATAGTCTGCGACCTTGGGCACACCGCGATCGCCATCCGTGGTCCGTCCATTGCCTCGATTTCGAGCACCGTCGGAAATCGTCTGTTTACTGTTTTGAGGAGGTTTTCGCCATTTTGACACAAATCCTGCTCGGGGGAACAATTTTGCTAGCACTGAAAAACGTGCTGACCCGGGATAGCCGGCTGACTCTGTCGGGGCCACTTAAGCACTGCTCCCGGCACCTAATAGGAAGCTCCTACCTGCGCAGGAGCTTCTTCGCCATGCCGCTTCTTTAACTCAGGTCCTGTCTGGGATCGAAGGCATCCCGCAGTCCATCGCCCACGAAGTTGATAGCAAGAACCACAACGAAGATGGCTGTGCCTGGCGGAAGCCACATCCAGGGCATGTTGGCCAAGATGTGGAGGGGCCTTGCCCTGTTCAGCATGTTTCCCCAGGAAGGTGCCGGTGGGGGCACACCCAGACCCAGGAAGCTCAGCCCCGCTTCAGACAGGATCGCCGAGGCCACCTCAAGCGTGGCCGAAACGAGAAGGGGCGACAGTGCATTGGGAAGGACATGCCGGAACATGATCCTGGCTGGGCTTGCCCCGATCCCTTCGGCCGCGGTGACGAAGTCTGTCGTCTTGAGTTTGAGGAATTCTGCCCGCAGCAGTCTCGCCGGTCCCGGCCAGGAAAGGATGCCGAGGATGACCATGGTGTTGTAAATGGATGGTCCGAAGATGGCAGCAATGGTGATGGCCACGATCAGGAAGGGAAAGCTGTAGAAGATGTCCGCCAGCCGCATGATCACCGTATCCACAGCGCCGCCGAAGAAGCCAGCCAGAGATCCGAGGATCAAGCCGATGCTCATGGAGATGCCCACGGCCACTAGGCCCACTGTCAGAGAGATCCTGCCCCCGTAAAGAGTCCGGGCGAGTATATCCCTTCCCATATCATCGGTGCCTAAGGGGTGTTCCCGGGAGGGCGGTTTGTTGCGATCCCGCAGGTTGTTGCGGTTCGGATCGTAGTCCGTGAGCCAGGGTGCAAAGATGGCGCTGAGTACGAACAGAACCAAGACCACCAGCCCGGCTAAGGCCAGCCTGTTCCGGCAGAAACGTCTCCAGACTTTTTTCCCTGTTGTGAGCTGCTCTTGATGCAGTGCTGCGTCCATCTCTGTCCCCCCTACTCATAGCGGATGCGCGGATCGGCCAGGGCGTAAGAAATGTCTGCGACGATGCTTCCCAAGAAGATGAGCACGGCAAACATCATGTCGATCCCCATGATCACCGGATAATTCCGCTCATTGACCGCCTGGATGGCCAGTGAACCTAGACCGGGCCAAGCAAAGATGCTTTCCACGATGACTGCTCCCGAAAAGATGCCCGGGATCATGAACCCGAGCAGGGTGAGGATTGGCAGAAGGGCGTTGCGCAGCGCGTGTTTGTAGACAACCAGGCGCTCCGGAAGTCCCTTTGCCCGGGCGGTGCGCAGGTAATCCTGGTTGATCACCTCCAGGAGGCTCGCCCGCATGTACCGTGCCACCCCGGCGATGCTTGCCAGACCCAAGGTGAGCGACGGCAGGAGAAGGTAAGACACGTATCCCGCCAGAGTGCGGGCCTCACCCGCCATGAAGAACCCGCCCGCCGGCAGAACATTCAGCTTCAAGGCAAATACATAAAGCTGGATGAGTCCGAAAAAGAAACTGGGAATGGAAATCCCCACAAAGGCAAAGAAGGTGATGGCATAGTCGAAAACCGAGTACTGGTAGCGGGCCGACAGGATTCCGATGGGAATGCCGATCCCCCAGCCGAGAACGATGGAAGCTAGGGAAAGGGTGATCGTCGCCGGCATCCTCTCCTTGATCAGATCCGCCACGGGCCGGCGGGCTGAATCAAAGGATAGGCCCAGGTCAAAACGCAGTACCCGCCCCAACCAGTTCAGGTATTGCACAATAAACGGTTGGTCCAGGCCAAGCTGCGCTTTGCGCTGCTCGATCACGGAACTGTCCAGATTTGGCACACCCCGCAGATGGGTTACCGGGCTTCCTGGGGCGATGGTGATCACCAGGTAGAGCAAAAAGCTGAATCCCAGGAGCACTGGGATTCCCTGCAAGAAAATCCGGCGCATAATATACCGCCACATAAAAGCACCTCCCAGAAAGGGAACAGCAGGAAACCTGCTGCTCCCTTCTCTTCCCTCTAGGTTCGACCTAGTCTTCCAGCCAAATCGTGCTCAGCAGTTCCAGATCTACCAGGGGACCAAGCGGTCCAGGATTGGTGTCGATGCCCTTAACCCGCTGGTTGATGGCACCGATGGTCACACCGTAGCTGACGAACATGGTGGGCAGTTCCTTGTTGATCAGCTTCTGCCATTCGGCGTAGATCTCCTTACGCTTTTCCGGATCGGTTTCCGTGCGCCCGGCCTCGATCAAAGCATCGGACTCTTCATTGTAGAAGCCTGGATCGTTCCACAGCGATGTGGAGTGCCAGATAGAATGCGGATCAGGATCCACGCTCAGGCTCCAGCCCATGGTGAAGGTGTCGAACTGGCGGGCGTCCACCCGGTCTACGGCAGCGCTGAACTCCATGAACACCAGGTTCACCTTGATACCCAAATCTTCCATGTTCTGCTGGAAGAGGAGAGCCATCTGCTCATTCTGGCGGCTGCCCTCAGGAACGAGGAACTCGAACTCAAGCTTCATGCCGTCCTTCTGCAGGATGCCGTCGGGCCCCTTGGTCCACCCCGCTTCAGCCAGCAGCTGTGCAGCCTTTTCGGGGTTGTAATCGTAGGTGTCGATCCCCTCAGTTGTGAAGGCCCACGATGCGGTGGGAACGGGGGCGTTGGCCACGATGCCGAAACCTTCCCTGATCACATCGACATAGGTCTGGCGGTCAAACCCATAGGTGATGGCCTGACGCACAGCGGCATCGGCAAACCTCTCCTGGCGCATGTTGAAGCAGATGTAGTTGTAGCTCAGCTCTTCATAGACATATACGTCGATGCCGGGCATCGCCTTGACCTGCTCGTATTGCTCAGGCGAAATGGCGATGAAGTCTACCCGGTTCTGCTGAAGGTATATGGGGATCGCGTCCTGGGCGACCTTCTGGAAGACGAGTGTGTCGATGTTTGGGGCGCCAAAGAAGTAATCCTTGTTGGCCTCCAAGATCACGTGCTGATCAGTCTGGAACTCCACGAACTTGAAGGGGCCGCTTCCGATGGGATGGAGGTTAAACGGAGCCTGCTCCAGCTCGCCCACGGGGATATCCTCCAGCAGATGCGATGGGAGGATGCCGTAGGTAAAGGTGGAGAGAAGCGGGGCATAGGCCTCTTCAACAGAGAACTTGATGGTGTAGTCATCGATGACCTCAATGCCTGGCACGGTGTCGGTCTTGCCTTCTTTGTAATCCTTGGCACCCACCAGCTTGTTGAACTGACCGTAGCGCACGCCAGTGTAATCAGGGTGCAGGATGGTCATGTAGGTGTAGGCAACATCCTTGGCTGTGAGTTCCACTCCATCGTGGAACTTGATGCCTTGATGCAGGTAGAAGGTGATTTCCTTCCCGTCCTCCGAGATGTCCCATGCCTTGGCGATCATCGGCTGGGGTTGAAGGCTGGCATCGATGTAGATCAAGCCATCGTAGACAACGTCAATGATCAGTCCGTCGTAGACTTCCGTGTTGAGAATTGGGTTGAACATGCCCCGGGGATTGGTCGTGATCCCGTAGCGGAACGTCCCACCTTGTTTTGGGGCATCGGCGGCCGACACGATAACCGAAAGACTCAAGAGCAGAAACAGCGCAACAACCAGCGGTCTCTTCAAGAACATACCCTCCTCGTGCATAATCTTGCACTGTTAGTTCTACCTCATTTCCCCCATTCCTTCTGAATGATCCCATTTTCCGGCTTTTTCCCATGATCTTAGGAAACGCAACATTTTCGATCGGCTGCCTTAACTGCAAGAAGTCTCATCGGGAACTCGCCTGAGGCGCCAAACAGCTTGGCACCACCAGGTACAGGAACCTTTTCCGCCGTGGCTCGCCGTCAGTAGGAAAATGGAAAACCCTGGAGAAATGTGTAACGGAAGGTTCTAGTTCGAGAAGGAAAACCAGAAGGGGGCAGGAATATGAAGCGATCGGTGCTTGTGTTCATCCTATTGATACTGTTGACTGGCAGCGCTCTGGCCAGCGGATCGCTGGACCCGACGATGGCAGTCAGGGAGATGCTGAAACTGTACTGGTCAGGCCAGATCGACGAGGGTCTGAAGCTCTGGCATCCAGGAGTCGATCAACAGCTGGCCCGCACCTTTGCAGAGGAGATGCATGCCGCGGGGCAGCAGCACGGTTCGCATATCCTTGCAGACAGCCTGGACTTAGTCAAGTTGGCCGCAACTTCTATCGGATATGATCGCTTCATCGTGCAGCCTGAGGCCGGCGGAACTCTCTTCGATATCTCCCTCTGCTTCATGGTGCAGCGGCACGAAGACGGGTTCGTCGTCCTCCTTCCGGAAAAAGGCTTCGCCGAGGACGGGACAGTGCTTCCCGTTGGCGAAGGGTTTTTCGGGATCGCAAAGAAGCCAAGTCCCATGGTCGGCTACAGAACGGCAGGTCTTTCCCTGATGAGAAAGGACTCCGCGGCGTTTCGGGCCAGTGTGAGCAAGCTGATCCCCGATGAAGTGCTTGAGGCCCAGCTTGCCGACATGCCCGATTACGATCCAGAGGATCCGATGAACGCTTTCATCCTCGCCTACATGGCCTCTCTCGAGCTGCCGATCGAAGTCATCGACCCCAACACGGTGATCCTCACCATTCCCGATGGCACCATCACAGGGATGCGCTGGGAGGATGGCACCTGGAAGCTCCTTCCGCCCGAAGGACTAGCCCTGGCCTACCAGGACTTTGAGTACAAGGGCACCACCGTCATCCCCTAAAACCCCAAAAAAAACTCGAGGCCTCCAGCTGGAGGCCTCGTTTCTTTCAGCACCTAGACGTTTCTTGTGGCCAGGACTTCCCGCGCCGGAGTGCGGTTTCCGTCACAGGATATCCGGCGGGGACCCGGGAGGAAGTGCAGCTTGAACCCCAAACTGCGGTAAAGTTCGACGACTCTTTCCGTCGCCTGGTTCGACAGCACCACTGGGCCTCGGTGCTCAGCCAGCCATTGGGCCAGCCGCACCTGGTCTTCCCAGCGGAAATCGTCCTTGGCATACTGGGTGAATTCAACGTCGTAGGGCGGATCGGCGTAGATGACATCGTCCCGCTCCAGTTCCATGTCGGCAAAATCGAGGCAGGTAAACTCCCACCGTGCGAAGGCGCGGGCATACTCCGTGAAATCCGTCAGGTAGTTGATGGCCTTGTACCTGCCGAAGGGCACGTTGAACTCGCCGTTCTTGTTGAAGCGGCAGAGGCCGTTGTACCCGGTCCTGTTCAGGTAGTAAAAGAGCTGAGCAGCCTCGGGCGTGTTGTGCTGTCCGTTTTTTGCGAGCTCGTTGAAGCGAGAACGGTAGCGATAATAGAGATCCCTGTCATTTGCCATGGGAAGGGTGACGATCAGGCCGCTCTTGAGCTGGCTGTAAAAGTTGATCAGATGGGGGTTCACATCGTTGGCCCAGACCTTTTCCGGTCCAAGGGCCAGGGCTACGGCAAGGCCGCCGCAGAAGGGCTCAACGAGCCGCCCGCGCCCGCAGCACTCCCAGATGGGTGCGATATGGGGAACCAGCCAGCGCTTGCCGCCGGCCCATTTCAACGGCGGCCTGAGAACTGCCTGCTTCTGGGGATCACGCTGCCGCTCAACCATGTCATCGACTCCTTTGCCACCCTCTTCATTCTCCGCGGAGGCCCCATTTCCCTTGCCCCAGCGCAGCAGTAAGAAACCCCCGCCCAGGGGCGGAGGTTCCTGCTCACGTCTCTCTTATCCTCTTTCCAGATCCCGGCTGGCAACTAGGTTCACGCCCAGATCCAGGAAGTTCTCAACTATCACTGTGCCCATCTTCACTGGTGCTTCTACCTCAAGCTGTGCGGTTGCCAGCATAGCCTCCTTAAGCTTGCCTTTGGGGATGGGCTGATCCGTGCGCACCGGCAGGAGGGGATGGACCCCTCCTCTGACCCGCACGGTGGTGGTCAGGGTGCGCTCCGGCGCAGTGTGTTCTTTGGTAGCGTAGACTTTGCCCCGGTTGCACCTGTTCCCTGTGAGGGAGATAATCTCGTTGTTCTCCCCAATCTCCAGGGTGATTTCGCAGCTCAAGGGGCATACGGTACAGGTGATGTGCTTAATCATTGGCGCCCAGCCTCCTTTGGGGACACGATCCTCACCGTCAAGGTGTCGCCGGACAGTTGGCTCAAGACTTCTGGTGTCAGGGTGATGTTCAGCATCTCACTTGGTTTAACAAACTGCTCCTTCACGCTGCGCAGCCCGCCCACATCCAGGACCACATCTTCCTGAGGCTTCTGCACCCGCATGAAGAACTCCACAGGTATGTCCAGGGATACCTCATGGGGCACAACGTAACGGATGTTCTCGCCGGCTGTTACCTTAACACGCCTTGCGGCGGCCGGAAGCTGCTGAAGAGCATACTGAGCGGCGAAGCTTCCCGCCCGCTCTGCCTCCTTGGAGACGTTATCCACCAAGTCATGCACATGGAGTACATTGCCGCAGGCAAAGATGCCCGGGATGCTGGTCATCATGGTGTCATCGACCTTGGGCCCATTGGTGATGGGATCGAGCTGTACGCCGGCACCGTTTGAGAGCTCGTTTTCGGGGATCAGGCCCACGGAAAGCAGCAGGGTGTCGCATTCGATGGTGCGCTCTGTGCCGGGGATGGGCTTCCACTGCTCATCCACCTGTGCGATGGTAACTGCCTCAAGCCGTTCGTCCCCGTGAACCTCGATCACGGTGGACTGCAGGATGAGGGGGATGCCAAAGTCTTCGAGGCACTGCACCACGTTGCGCGCCAGGCCGGCGGCGTAGGGCAGGATCTCCACCACCGCTTCTACCTTGGCGCCCTCCAAGGTTAGGCGCCGGGCCATGATCAGCCCGATATCTCCTGATCCCAGGATCACTGCTTTCTTTCCAGGGATGTAACCGTCAATATTGATATACCTCTGGGCCGTTCCCGCCGAGAAGATGCCCGCCGGGCGCCTGCCGGGGATGCGCAGGGCGCCTCTGGTCCGCTCGCGGCAGCCCATGGCCAGGACGATGGCTTTGGCCGAGATCTCCAGCATCCCTTCCCTGCTGTTCACGGCGTAGATGGTGCGCTGGTTGCTCACCTCAAGAACCATGGTCTCCAGAAGCACGTCAATGTCCGTCTCCCGCACCTCGTTGATGAAGCGCTGGGCGTACTCTGGCCCGGTCAGCTCAGCCTTGAAGCGGTGCAGGCCGAACCCGTGGTGTATGCACTGCTGGAGGATGCCCCCCAGCTCATGATTGCGCTCAATGATCAAAACCTTGGCGGCTCCCCCGCGGCGTGCTGCCAGGGCCGCAGCCAAGCCAGCCGGGCCGCCACCGATTACTGCTACATCAACATCCATCTTCCTCATTCAGCACACCCCTTTCCCCAGCAGCTCCTTGGCCTTGAAGTTCACCTGTTCCGTGCCGGCGCCGCGCTTGGAGACCTGCTCCATGGGGATGCCCAGTTCCCTGCTGAGAATGCTCATGATCACCGGCTGGCAGAATCCGCTCTGGCAGCGGCCAGCACCGGCCCGGGTTCTGAACTTGACGCCATCAAGCGTCCGGGCTCCCCTTTTGATCGCATCCACGATCTCGGCCTCGGTGACGGTCTCGCACCGGCAGACCATCCGTCCGTAGGCTGGATTTTGGCGGATGAGTTCGTCCTGCTCCTCACGGGAAAGCAAGCGGAACCGGACAACCTTCTCCCTCCGGGGTTCGAAGCCGCTCTTGGGGACGAGGTTGAGGCCGTATTCCTGCAGCATCTTGGGCACATCAGCAGCGATGGCCGGAGCAGCGGTGAGGCCAGGTGACTCGATGCCCGCAAGGTGCAGCAGCCCGGGCACCTTGGGCGAGAACTCGATCACGAAATCGCCCCGATCGCTCGCCGCCCGTACACCCGCAAACTGGGTGATGATCTTCCTGGGGTCAAGCCCAGGTACCATGCGCCGGCTCTCAGAGAAGATCCGCTCAAAGGCTTCGGCTGTAGTGCCAATGTCATCTTTTACGGGCATGTCATCGCTGGTTGGGCCGATCATCAGGTTGCCGTCAGCGGTGGGGATGACCAAGATGCCCTTGCTCGTCTTGCTGCGGGGCACCGGGAAGAGGGTGCTGTGCACCATGCCTTCCAGCTGGGCGTCAAAAAGGTACTCCTCACCCTTGCGGGGCAGAATCGAGAAGGAATCATCGCCGAACATCCGGGCGATATCATCGGCAAAGAGGCCCGCGGCGTTGATCACCACATCCGCTTCGATCACGTGGGTCGGGGTCTCCAGATACTTCTGCTCCCCTTCAGCCCAAGCGTTGATCACTGGGCTGTCCACCATGAGCTGTACCCCGTTGGCGACGGCGTTTTCCATAGCCGCTGCCGCCAGCTCAAAGGGCATGACCGCGCCGCCCTCCGGCGCGAACACTGCTCCCACCACCTCGGGGTTCAGGTTCGGCTCCTGGGCCAGTACTTCTTCCCGAGTCAGGAGGCGTACCGGTACACCCCGCTTCAGACCCCGCTGATAATACATCCTCACCGTATCCATTTCCTCTTCGCTGAGGGCAACTACTAGTATGCCGTTCTGCCTGAAGCTGACATCCAGCTCCTCGCAGAGTTTCGGGTACATCTGGTTGCCGGGGAAGCAGTACTTGGCCTTGAGGGTACCCGGCTCTTCATGGATCCCAGCGTGCACGATGCCGCTGTTAGCCTTGGTGGTTCCCCAGCCCACTTCCGCCTCCTTTTCCAGCAGGAGGACATCCAGCTCGTACCTGGCAAGCTCCCTGGCTGTCAGGGTACCCACGATCCCTCCGCCGACGATGGCGACCTGCACCCTCTTCTTGGTTTTTGCTTCGCGCTCCATGTGCTGACCTCCAAACTGTGCTCATCTTGCAATATCTGCGCTGAGACGCTGCAGCGCCACCCGTCCTGTTATGCTTTCAGGCTTGGTTCTGCCACAAGGACTGGGCGACTTCATCCAGCAGGCCCAGATCCCAAAGGAGCCAGCTGGCATTGTACTTGTTCCTGATATCCTTGGAAACCATAAGTGCTTTCCGGGTATCCTCGTAGGAAATCCCGATCTGGGTTGGAGCAGTCGGGGCCCCCACGATCTCCAAGTAGCGGCGTACCTCAGAGACTTCGGGCAGTTCTTCAGAGACTATCTGCAGGATCTGGTCCCAGTTGTTCACGAGAACCTCAAGCCGCTTTTGATGCCCTTCCCTGCTGTACTTGTTCTCCTTCTTCTCCTGTTCCACCAAGCCTTCGCCGCTCTTCCCCAGATAGCTGCGGACAAACTGGTGCCAGCTTGGTAGATCAAAAGCGTCAACGTAGGCAAGGGCCTTCTCCCGATCGGGCCTCAGCTGCTTGATCTTGTCGTAGATCTCCACGGTGAGTACGGTACCGATGCCGCACTGGATGCCGTGGAAATCCTTGGGCGTGTGGAACTCCAGATAACGCATGTCCCAGGTATGGGAGAAGTAATGCTCAACTCCGGACGCGGGCCTGGTAAAGCCGGCAAAGCTCATGGCGATCCCCGAGAGGATCAGGCTCTCCATCACATAGCGCACCGCCTCTTTGTCCCGCCTCGCCAGTCCTTCCACGTTGGCAACGCAGTTTCGCACAGCCATGCGCATCAACTCGGCGATCTCCTCGCAGTAATACTCGCCCGTGACCAGGTGCGAAATGCGCCATTCACAGATACTCGTGTATTTGGCCAAAATGTCGCCAAAGCCGGCTTGGAGCAGCCTTTCTGGGGCAGCAGCCAGAATGTCCAGGTCGCCGATGACCGCTAAAGGAACAGTGCTGTCCACCGACACTTTGACGCCCTTCATAACCATGGACGAAGTGTTGGAAACGAAACCGTCCATGGAAGGGGCTGTGGCCACGTTGATGTACTTAACGCCCAGCTCTTTCGAGGACAGTTTGCCGATATCGTTGATGGTCCCGCTCCCTACGCCGAGGATCATGTCGCAGCTCGCGTCAAAGCCCGCCAGAACCTTTTCCACGGAATGATCCGTGGGCTGGACATAGTCGTCACCGAACACGAACACACTGTATTCCAGCCCGGCGCGGCTGAGGAGGTTCGCCACTTCTGCGCCCGCCACGGCGTAGGTGTTCTTATCTGCAAGGATAAAGACCCGCGAGCCTCCGTACCTTTTCACAACCTCGGGTGTCTCCTGCAGAGCTCCCGATTTGATAACCAGTTCCCTGAGATCTGTTCTGTGCGTTCTGCCGCAGCTGCAGGGCAGGCCTTCAGCCCTCAGCAGCCCGCCAAGGCCCTGCTTGGCGATTTCTACGATGCTGCTCACTTCTGTTCTCCTTCCAGCTTAGTCTTCTTGAGTGCTCCGCTACTTCAGCCCATCGGGAAAGGAGATGGGTGTCCCCCGCCTTGATGCTTCATACATGGCCAGCACCAGCAGAGTGGGAATCTTGCCCACCTCTCCGTCAATGCTGTGACTGCGTCCCGCCAAGAGGTCTTGGTAGAACTCGCGGATCTGCCGCATATGGCTGAATCCCCAGTAACCAACGCCTGTGGACTTGATATAGTCGATCCCGGCCGCATCAGTGCCGCCTTCTTCGACAACCGTCACCTGATTGCCAGTCCTGATCGTGGCTTTGGTACCCTCGATCTGGATAAGTCCCTTACTTCCATAGATCTCCAGGAAATTCGGGGGATCGTAGGCATAGACGGTGTTGGCGTAGATGCTCCCTAGAACCCCGTTCTTAAAGGTAAGCATCGCCATGGCCGTATCCTCAACTTCGATGGCCTTATGGGCCCAAGTTGCACAGTGCGCTGCGACCTCGATCACCGGCTCACCGACCAGCCACTGCAGAAGGTCGATGGTGTGGATGGCCTGGTTGATGAGAGCCCCTCCGCCTTCCGTCGCCCAGAAGCCCTTCCAATCACTGCGGGCGTAATAGGCATCGTCGCGGTTCCAGGTGACGATGGCCCGAGCGGCTTTGATCTCACCGATCTGCCCGCTCTCGACAGCCTTTTTCGCAGCCTGGGAAGTGTCGTTGTAGCGGTTCTGCAAAACGACGCCCAGGGTAACACCATGTTCCCGGGCGGTCCTGATCATCTCTTCAACATCACTAACGTTGATGGCCATGGGTTTTTCCGTCAGTACGTGTTTTCCCGCTTTTGCTGCATCGATGGCGATGTTGGCGTGCTGATGATGGGGTGTGGCCAGCTCCAAGACATCGATATCGGAACGTTTCAGGAGCTCGCGATAATCGGCCACAGGAGTGCCGCCGTACTTCCGGCAGAACTCTTGGGCCCGCTCCAATTTTACATCACAGCAGGCAACAAGTTCAACCTCTTCCAGAGACGCCAAGATTTCCCCATGTACTGTGCCAACCCGGCCGCACCCGACTAAGGCTGCACGAATCTTGTCCATTTGCCTCGTTCCACCTCGTTTTCTTCGGTGTTGTGTTCAGTGTGTACAAAAGTTCAGCCTCTCCACAGCCGCCAGTCGCAAAAAAACAAACCCCTCACCCGGCCGGATCGAGGAATAGGTACTGGAAAATGCTCCCCAGTGCACATCCAGCGGGCTGTGCACATTCCCCTTGATTCCTTCACACATTTGATCTCTCTCTGCACTTTTGTGCACCCATATTATTCGAGAACGGTTGCGAGATCCCTTCCGTGCTGGCGCCAAGAATTTTCTTCCGCACGTGAAAAACCATCGGCCGTGCTTTCGGTGCCGATGGTCGGTGATGCATACCAGGGAGCTCAGATCATTTCTTCCCCCACAGCTGGAGAGCGGCAGCCAGTTCTGGCGCTGTTTGAGCTGCGTCCTCAAGATCGATTCCCGCAGCGGTCGCTGCGATGGCCTGGCGCATAGCCCCAACTCCTGCTGCGGGTCCCATGGGGTGCCCCTGGATGCTTCCGCCAGCAGCGAGAACGAGGTCACTGCCCAACTCCCTTACCAAGGTGGGTACCAGGCCGGGAATTACCGCCCCACCCACCGAGGGCAGGCTTGGTTTTACATGGTAGAACTCCTGGCGCAGGGCATGAGCCATGAGCATGTACTTATGCTTGAGATAGGGGTAACCACCATATGGGGTGTTGTACATGACGATGTCCGCACCGGCCAGGCGCGCCAGCTTGCCGAGGTACAGGATGGAATCCATACCGCTCGCTGTGGATTCGATCCACGGGCCCGAACCGGCGTAGTGGGCCAGGATCGGCAGGTTCACCTGCTTGTCTTCAGCCACGGCCTTGAGCACATCGAGCCCAGTGAAGACGAAGTTGATCATCACGCCATCGGCTCCCAGTTCGGCTGCGAGCCGCGCGTTGTCCAGGATCTTCGGCACCTCATCTGTGATGTTTGGGAAATAAGCGACGCGCTTGCCGGTAACGGCCTGGGCCCTATCCCTCGCGTCCAAGTAGGCCTTGATCCTCTCAGGTAGCGGCAGATATTGGGGGTTTGTGAGCAGCTCATCATCCTTGATCATATCAACCTGCCCAAGAGCCACGTCGAAGAAGATCTTCGCCCCAACCTCGCCCGGAAAGCCCACGCAGGGCTTGATCATGTTCAGCAGCAGCGGCCTTTCGGTCACGCCCAGACGCTCACGCACGCCTGCGATGCCGAACTTCGGTCCAGGAAAGAGCTCAGCGTACTCCCTGGGAAACTGCAGATCGACCAGCTTGGCACGGATCGAGGTGGAAGCGTCGTTACCGAGGAGTGCGGTGAGGAGTGCAGCGAAGGAGCGCCCGAAGTTCACATGGGGAAAAGCGATCTTAAGAAGGAAATATGAATCATGACCATCATCGGCCGCGGCAATGTCCCGAGGCGGGACTTCTTGGACGCTCACCACCTTCCCCTGGTACAGCTGGCGCATGCGAGGCGTGATATCGGGCAGATCAACCCAGGTGCCGATGGTCTGGCCAACTGCGAAACTGCCAGCGATCTTCAGGATATCTGCGTCTGCCGGGGCCTTCAGGCAGTAGGTGGCCAGGACATAGCGCCCGGTGGCAACTGCTTGTTCCTCGGCGGCAAAGAGAGAATCGTACATGAGCTATCTACTCCTGTCTTGTTACATCTTCCATCGTGTGTTTGGGGGTCGTGTTTGATAGCTGTCTCCGCTGCAGGTCCAAGCTAGCCGCCTGGTCCCAGCTCTCCCAGAGCGAACGGCAGAGCTGCACATACAGCTGGTAGAGTCCATCATACACAGCCATCTCCCCTGGATCGGGCTCCAGGCATTCCCGTACCCTGACCATCTGCGCCTGAGCCGATTCAAGGGAGCTGAACACACCCACAGCTGTGCCCGCTGCGATGGCGGCGCCCAAAGCCCCGCACTCCTCCGCCTCCATCAGGTAGAGGCGTTTACCGGTCGCATTGGCCCAGATCTGCATCCATGCTCTGCTTCTACTGCCCCCGCCAACCACGCGCACTGCTGGGAAAGGCCTGGGCATGTGGGCGTAGTTATCCCGAGCGCTGAGTGCCACACCCTCGTACACAGCCCTCAGCATATGGGCTGTATCAAGCCCAGAATGCAGACCGAAAAAGACCGCTCGGGCTGTGGGCTTGACAAAAGGAGCTCTTTCCCCAGCAGCATCGATGAAGGGCAGGTACAGAACGCCCCCGGAGCCTGCAGGAACCTCCGATACTTTGGCCTCCACTGCCTTGAAGTCAGCTGCCGCGAGGGGCCGCTGGCTTCCCCCATGGAGCGCAGCGATGGCCCAGTCGAGGTTGAGAGTGCCGCTCATGGAGCCGAACATGCGCAGAAGCTTTCCTGAAAAGCCCATATCCACCGTATGCCCGCAGTAATCCGCGGGCGGCTGCCAGCTGTCCACGACCTGGTTGTGGATGCTCGAACTGCCCACGATGGACACCACATCGCCCTCTGCAAAGCCTCCCGCACCCAAAGTGGAGCAGATCACATCAAAGGGGCCCTTCACCACAGGAACGTCCCTGCTCAACCCAAGCTCCTCAGCAAGCTCAGGTCGGAGCGGTGCCGTCGACTCATGCACTCCCCCCATGGGGGGCAGCTTGTCTTCCCAGCCGCCCAGCTCCAGCAGCCGGAAGACCTCAGGACTGAAGACGCCCTGGTTGCGGTCGAAGTAGGTGTGCGTGGTTTCCGATGGGTCGATGCTGATCAGCCCGGTCAGCTGGTAGAAGATCCAGTCCTTGGCATGGAAGACGGCCGTGGTTTCCGCCAGCAGTTCCGGACGGTGCTGCTTCAGCCAGCGCAGCTGACCGCTCTGCAGCGAGGTGGAAAGAACGGTTCCGGTGCGGCTGAAGACTTCAGCCGCAATGCCCGACCTCTCCCAGTCGGCGATGATCTCGGCCGTGCGAGCATCGAGCCAGGAGATTGCAGGGCAGACAGGCCGGCCATCTCTTCCCAGGAGCCAAGTTCCATCGCCCTGGGCTGTGAGTCCGATGGCTGCGATCTCTCCCGCGGGCACTGGACTCGCGGCAAGCAGTTCCGCCAGCGTCTCCTTGACGCTCAGCCAGACCTCCCACATATCGTGCTCGGTCCTGCCGCCCTCCAGCTTTCTGGGCTTGGTGCGCTTCTGCCGCACCAAGAGCTGCTCTCCGCAGTTGGAGAAGAGCACGCTCTTGGTCACAGAAGTTCCCGCATCGATCCCGATCAAGTACTGCGCCACTCAGCATCCCTCCGCTGCTCGGCGCGGTTTGGCGCCTTTACCGACCATTGTCCCCCAGCGTGAGCATGAACTCGCCAAGCTCGTAACTGAAGCGGACCACCTTTTCATGCAGTCCAGGGGCCAAACCAGCCGTGAAGTTGTGGATCTCGAAAGTGAAGTCACCCTGGTACTCGATCTCTTTCAAAGCCCGCATGATCGGTTCCCATTCGATGGTGCCGAAGTACGGAGCGACGTGATCGTCCTTTTCGCCTTTGTTGTCGGCGATGTGCAGTGCCGTTAGCCGCCTTCCGATTTTCCTCAGCGCTTGGTACTGGTTGATCTTCTGAATGTGGGCATGGCCCGTATCCCAGCAGATACCGAAAGTCTTGGGATCGTTGAGCCGCTCATACAGTTCCAGGAGATCATCCGCGGATACCCCAAAGCGGCGGTAGCCCTGTCCCTCAAACATGTTCTCGATCGCGATGCCGACGCCGTAACGGCTGGCCAGCTCGGCGTAGCGCTGGTAGGCCTCCAGGTTCGCCTGAAGGGACTTCTCCCGTGAGTACCAGGTCTCATCATAGACCGTGCCCGGATGGATGACGAGCCACTTAACACCCAGGATGCCTGCACCGATGATCGAACGGCGGATGAGTTCTTCATGCCAGACCTTTTCCTCGGGAGAAGCCTTGGTCCAGCGGTAAAAATGGGCGTGGCCCTGCATCCATTCCACTCCCAGGTTCTCGGCATGCTCTTTGATCTCGTTCACCCAGTGTTCCCAGTTGGGTTGGGTCATGGGCAGAGTTCCCCGGGAGTAGCTCGCGAAGTTCATGTCCAAAACCCGGTACCCGGCATTGGCGCATGTCTCGATGCTGTCCCTGCAGGTATAGACTAGTTCACTGCTCCACAGTGCTCTTTCGTGAATACAGGTTGATGTTGATACGCGCATATTGGACCCCCCAAAGTGCATCGCTTGCAGGCAAGAAAGGCTACCCGCTTGGGTAGCCTTCCTGCTGCGGTTATCTTTACCGGAAAATGAGTCTGGCTTCGATCTTCAGAGCTTCGATCGCTTCTTCAGGTGTGATGGTGCGGTCGATAATCAGCTGCGAGCAGATCACTTTGAGCTGCTCGATGAACTCGGAGTTGTACGGCGACCAGGGCAGTTCCTGGGCGATCTCGAGCTGATCGAAGGCCACTTTGTACTCAGGACGCTTAGCCCAGAGCTCTTGGATCACAGGCTGCTGTGCCGAACCATAGGTAGCCGGCAGGTAACCAGTGTCAGCAGCGTTGCCAGCAGCTTCAGCGTCGGACATGACGAACTTCATGAACTCCCAAGCAGCAGCCAGCTGCTGGTCATTCTTGCCCTGCTTGATGATGGCCAGGTTGCCGCCGCCGGTAGGTGCGGACGGACGGGCCGCATCCCAAGTGGGCAGGAAGGCAACGCCGACTTCGATGCCGACCGCTTCAGCGTTGTTGAGGATGTTGGTCATACCGCCGGAGCTCGCGAAGTAGCTGGCGATTTTGCCCTGGTTAAAGAGATCCTTCATGGTGGCTTCGCCGCGGGTCACGGTCGGCGGCCAGCACCAGCCCTCATCTACCCACTCACGCCAAGCCTTGAGGGCCGCGAGCATCGTTCCATCTTCAAGGCAGATCACCTTCTGGCCATCTTCGCTGACCAGGTTGCTGCCCATCTGGTAGATCATGTTCTGGATGAACCAGCCGGGGTCGTTGAGCAGTGCGAAGCCCCAAACCTCGGTTTCGCCGTTGGCGTTCTTCTTGTGCAGGGCACGGCCTACCTGAATCAGCTCCTCAATGGTCTTGGGAGCTTCGGTGAAACCAGCCTCAGCAAACATCTGCTTGTTGTAGTAGAACAGAGGGGTGGAACGGATGTAAGGCATGGCAACAAGCTGGCCGTCATAGTAGGAGTACTTGAGCAGTACGGGCGGGACGTTGTCCAGCTGGAAACCATCGCGTTCAGCATAGGGTGCCATATCCAGCAGAACGCCCTGCGTAGCCAGGACGGGAACGCCAGCGGCCCTCTCCAGCAGCACGATCTCAGGAGCAGTACCGGCAGCGATCGACTGCATGGTCTTGGCCAGGGTCTCAGGGTAACCGCCCTGGTAGACTTCCTCAACGACAATGCCGTACGGGTGTCATGGGCCACAGCGGCGCGCACACCCGGCACTTTGTTGGCCACGATGGCCATACCGATGCCCGTGCCGCAGATCAGGATACCTCGGTCAAAGGCGCCGCCAGCCAACGCTTCTGCCACCTTCGCTC
>DURQ01000003.1 GCA_012840725.1 Bacillota bacterium | reverse complement strand
GTGCTGAACTTAAAGCCCTTGCGGTAGTCGAACTTCTCGACTGCCTTGATCAAGCCCAGGTTTCCTTCCTGGATCAGATCGAGCAGCTGCATCCCCCTGCCCACATAGCGCTTGGCAATGCTCACTACCAAACGCAGGTTGGCCTCGGCCAGCTTGCGCGCGGCCTCCTGGTCGCCCTGCTCGATGCGCTTGGCCAGCTCAACCTCTTCCTCGGCAGTGAGGAGAGGTACCCTGCCGATTTCCTTCAGGTACATGCGTACAGGATCATCAAGCCCGATACCCTCGGGCATGGTCAAATCATATTCATCCTGGTCGACTTCGCCGGCCACATCTTCCTCGACGACTGCATCGCCAGGCTCATCATCCTGCTCAGCGTTGGAGTGGGGAATCACGTCAACACCCATGGCGGAGAAGCTCTCGTAAATCTCATCGATCTGCTCAGGCAAAAGGTCCACGTCCTGCAGACTATCCATAATTTCCCGATAGGTGACCATGCCGCGCTTCTTAGCTCTCGCCATCAGCTCGTTCACAGCTTGGATGTTTTCTGCAACGGTGCTTGCTTCCTTCTTGTTCAACATGAATACCCCCTTTCTGTCCAGCTATGCTAGATAGAATCAGCGCGATAAATGGCATAATATGCTTTGAGCAGCTGGTATAACTCCATCCTGACATCGAAACCTTCTCTATCATTCTCCAAGTGGGAAAGCTTTTCCTCTATCTTACGCAGTCTTCGCTTCTTCAAAACTACTAGAAATGATCTATAACAATCCTCCCAGCTCGCAGCTGGCTCAGGCATGGACAGCAGCCGGCTGGCCACTGCCGTTCCACGCTCATCGGAAATGCCTTCGCTGAGGGAGAAGAACAGGTGGCGATAATCAGGATGCTGCCAGTCCTCAGCGGTGACACCGCGCGCCTGCAGCGCCTTCAGCAGGTCAGGCTCCTGCAGGAGATAACGCAGTACCTCGCGCTCCCGCAGCTCTTCCCCTGCTTCCAGCGGCCGAATGGGAGTGCGCCTCCTTAAGCCTTTCTTGAGAACCTGCTGGGTCCTCCCCCGGGCATTTCCAAGGGCGCTGCGCTCGTCCTGGGGGCGCGAAACCCCCGCCCTGCCCAGCTTCTCCTGGATTTCTGCAGCAAGCGATGCTTCCCGCACCCCCAGGCGTTCTGCGGCATAACGGGTGTACTCGTCACGCTCAACAGCGCTTGTCAGCTGAGCGAGCAATGTTACAAGTTCTGTAGATGCGGCCAGTTTTCCTTCTCTAGTTTCTACATCGTGTTGGGAAATAATTCTATCAATTTGGTATTCCCGAAAAGGCTGGGCACTATTCAGCCAGGCGCGCACCCCCACTGTGCCATGCTTGCGAGAAAAGGTATCCGGGTCCTCGCCGCTGGGAAGGCTGGCTACACGCACCTGAAGGCCCGATGAATGCAGAATCTCAATGCCGCGCCAGGTAGCTCTCTGCCCCGCCGTATCTCCGTCAAAGGCGATAACGGCCTGGGAACAGAACCGCTTCAGCAGCTCGGCATGGGCTGATGTGAAGGCGGTACCCAATGAGGCAACGACGTTGCGCTGCCCTGCCGCGAACAAGGCGATCAAGTCGGTATACCCCTCGACGATGACCACTTGATCTAACGCCTTGACCTCTTCCTTCGACCAGTTCAGCCCGTAGAGGATCTGGCCTTTGTTGAACACCGCCGTCTGCCCCGTATTAAGATACTTCGGCCCCGCATCTGTGATGCTGCGGCCGCCAAAACCCACAAAGCGGCCGAGATGGTCGAGGATGGGAAACATCACCCGGCCGCGAAAGCGGTCAACATACCCCCGCTGGCCGGCAGCAACCAAGCCGGCGGCCTGAGCCGCGGCGAGATCGACGCCCTGATCTCTGAGGAATGATGCGAGCCCATCCCATCCGTCGAGCGCAAAACCGAGGAAAAAGTCCCTGGCAAGTTCATCGCGGATGCCGCGTTTTCGCAGATAAGCACGGGCTTGGGCACCTGCTTGCTGGCGCAGGTTGCGGTAAAAATAGCGGGCAGCCAGCTGGTTGATCTGCCGCAGCTGCTCGCGCTCCTGTTCTCGTTTCTGATCTCTGGCCGAGATAACCGGCACAGGAATCCCCTTTTCCTGAGCAAGCTTCGCTGCAGCCTCAGGAAAGGTGAGGTTCTCCGTTTCCATGATGAAGTTGAACACATTTCCTCCCCGGCCGCAGCCGAAGCAGTGGTAGAACTGCTTCTCCGGGTTCACGGTGAAGGATGGCGTCTTTTCGCTGTGGAACGGACACAAGCCCACGTAGTTCTTGCCCGTCTGCCTCAACTCGACGCGCCGGCCGACCACCTCTAAAATGTCAACAGCAGACTTAACCTGCTCGATCCACTGCTCAGAAAAGCGAGCGATCGCCATCACCTCCCCAGCCCCGCGGCAGGAACAGCCGCTGAAACTCCTGTGCAGCGAAACTATCGGTCATACCGGCGATGTAATCTACCACCTCAACTTGGGGATCGGCCGCCTCCCTAAACCTTTCGCCATGCTCAAGGTAGTGGTTAAAGAGCATGCTGAGCAGGCCGTACACCTTGGACTCCTCCTGCTTGGCCGCTGGGTTCAGGTAGAAGTGTTCGAAGAGAAATCCCCGCAGGAGGTCGGTGGCTTCCTGCACCTGCGGGCTCATGGCCACAATGCCCCTGTCGCGGCTGGTCACCAAGATGTCAGTGATCATGGTCCTGATGCGCTCGCGCTTGTTGCGTCCGAGCACCTCCAAAACCTGCAGAGGAAGGTCGTCTTCCCTGAGGATTCCGCCACGGACAGCGTCTTCCACATCATGGTTGAGGTAGGCTATGCGGTCGGAGAAACGCACCACCTGACCCTCAAGGGTTTGGGGCAGAACGTCCCCAGTGTGATGGAGAATCCCGTCCCGAACCTCCCAGGTTAGGTTGAGACCCGGGAAGTCTGGAGAGTACTCCTCCAGAACATCCACAACCCGCAGGCTGTGCTCGTTATGCCTGAAGTGGCCGATAAGGCTGTTGAGGGCGGCTTCTCCCGCGTGCCCAAAAGGAGTGTGCCCCAGATCATGCCCCAAGGCTATGGCTTCAGTCAGGTCCTCGTTCAAACGCAGGGCCCTGGCCACACTCCTGGCGATCTGGGTCACTTCCAGGACATGGGTCAGCCTTGTTCGGTAATGGTCACCTTTTGGAGCGATGAACACCTGCGTCTTGGACTTCAAGCGCCGGAACGCCTTCGAGTGAACGATGCGCTCCCGATCCTCCTGAAAGCAGGTGGAATACGGGCATGGTTCCTCAGGGTACATTCGCCCCCTGCTTTCACTTGCCCTCGCAGCATAGGGAGCCAGGTACCTCTGCTCAAACTCCAAGATCGGCCCAACGAAATCCATACTCACCCCTCCACCACACGGCCTTCCCAAAGACGCGGAAGAACCCACACTGCTATAGTATGGGTTCCCCGCGCAAAGAGCTTTTCCTTCCGTTTCTAACCTGCGGTGCTTACCGTGGGTTGCGAATGTTTGCCTGAGCTGCCGCCAAGCGGGCGATGGGCACACGATACGGCGAGCAGCTGACATAGTTCAACCCAACCCGATGGAAGAAGTCAATGGACGCCGGGTCGCCACCATGCTCGCCGCAGACGCCGACTTTCAGGGTCGGCCTTACGGCGCGGCCCTTCTCTACTCCCATCTTAACCAGGGAGCCTACACCCACCTGATCCAGGCTCTGGAAGGGATCCTTCTCCAAAATGCCCTTTTCGATGTAGTGCGGCAGGAAGGTGCCAGCATCGTCACGGCTGAAGCCGAAGGTCATCTGCGTCAGGTCATTGGTGCCGAAGGAGAAGAACTCAGCGGTCTTCGCGATCTCGTCGGCCACAACGCAGGCACGCGGAATCTCGATCATGGTACCGATGAGGTACTTGAACTCAACACCGTACTCTTTCATCACAGACTCGGCGATCTCCACGCAGATGTCCCTCATCATGTTGAGCTCCTGAACGGTGCCTACGAGAGGAATCATGACCTCTGGGAAGACCTCAACGCCTTCCTTGGTGAGCTCGGCAGCAGCCTCAAAGATGGCTCGAGCCTGCATGGCCGGAATCTCAGGATAGGTTACGCCAAGGCGGACGCCGCGATGGCCGAGCATCGGGTTGAGCTCTTCCAGAGATTCGATGCGAGCCTTGAGGCTTTCTACGGAGATACCCATCTCGCCAGCCAGTTTGCGGATGGTTTCAGCATCCTGAGGTACAAACTCATGCAGCGGCGGGTCGAGGAGTCGAACGGTAACCGGTTTGCCCTGCATCGCCCGGAAGATGCCGATGAAGTCACCCTTCTGGTAAGGCAGGAGCTTGGCCAGGGCAGCTGCGCGCCCTTCCTGGTCTTCAGCAACGATCATCTGGCGCACAGCGCTGATGCGGTCACCTTCAAAGAACATATGCTCAGTCCGGCACAGGCCGATACCCTCCGCGCCAAACTCGAGAGCGGTCTCGGCATCGTGCGGAGTGTCGGCATTGGTCCGGATGCCCAGGGCCCGGAACTCATCGGCCCAAGACAGGAGAGTGCCCAGATCGCCAGAGACCTGTGCCTCAACCATCGGTACCTGGCCCTCGATCACTTCGCCGGTGCTGCCGTTGAGCGTGATCCATTCACCCTCGGTGAGCTCTTTCTTGCCAAAGGTGAGGGTCTTCTTCTCTTCATCAATCATGGCCGCAGCGCAGCCGGCCACGCAGCATTTGCCCATGCCGCGGGCAACCACAGCAGCGTGGGACGTCATACCGCCGCGAGCGGTCAAGATGCCTTCAGCCACGTGCATACCGCCGATATCTTCCGGCGAAGTCTCATTGCGGACCAGGATAACCTGTTCGCCGCGCTCTTTCCACTGCTCAGCTTCTTCCGCCGTAAACACGATGCGGCCGGCAGCTGCGCCAGGAGAAGCGGGCAGTCCCTTGGCCAGAACAGTGTACTTGGCCTTCGGGTCGATCATGGGATGCAGGAGCTGGTCAAGCTGTTCAGGTTCTACCCGCATCACAGCGGTCTTCTTGTCGATGAGACCTTCCTTCACCATCTCCACAGCGATGCGCACTGCAGCCGTGGCGGTACGCTTGCCGGTACGGGTCTGCAGCAGGAAGAGCTTGCCTTCCTGGATGGTGAACTCGATGTCCTGCATGTCTTTGAAGTGGTCCTCCAGAAGCTTGTAGATCCTCACAAGCTCCGCATAGGCCTCAGGCATGGTCTGCTCAAGCTGAGAAATTGGCTGAGGTGTGCGGATACCTGCAACAACGTCTTCGCCCTGAGCGTTCATCAGGAACTCGCCATAGAAGACGTTCTCGCCGGTGGAAGGATCGCGGGTAAAGGCTACGCCGGTACCGGAAGTCTCACCCATGTTACCAAAGACCATGCACTGAACGTTAACGGCTGTGCCCCAGTCGTGGGGGATACCGTTGATCTGGCGGTAGCGGATAGCACGGGCGCCGTTCCAGGAACGGAACACAGCATTGATGGCCCCGCGCAGCTGCTCAATGGGATCGTCGGGGAACAATACGCCTGCCGATTCCTTGACGATCGCCTTGTACTCCTTAACCAGTTCCTTGAGAGCCTCTACACTCAACTCGTTGTCCTGGGCGACGCCTTCAGTTTCGCGTTTCTTGGCGATCGCCGCCTCAAACAGCGCATGGTCAACACCCATAACCACGTCGCCGTACATATGGATAAAGCGGCGGTATGAGTCCCACGCAAAGCGCGGATTGCCAGTCTTCTTGGCCAGGCCCTCCACGGTCACATCATTCAGCCCGAGGTTGAGAACTGTATCCATCATGCCGGGCATCGATACCCGCGCCCCGGAACGAACCGAAACGAGCAGCGGATTCTCCGGATCGCCAAACTTCGCCCCCATGGCCTCTTCTAACTTTGCCAGGTTCTCCATCACCTGCTCGTCCAAGCCCTCTGCCCACTGCTCATTGTTGGCATAGAAAGCCGTGCAGGCCTCGGTTGTGATGGTAAAGCCCGGAGGTACCGGAATTCCGAGGGCCACCATTTCTGCTAGGTTGGCACCCTTGCCGCCAGCTAAGTTCTTGTTGCCCTCTTGGCCTTCTGTCCGGCCGTTACCAAAAAAGTAAACCCACTTGGTGCTCATGCGCATCCTCCTTCTACGTTTCTTACTCTATCATTCCCCATGGGGGAACTGGTCGTGGAATGCGGAAACAATTGGCTCAAATACCAACCAAAGTTATTCTTTATCCCACTTGGTTCTCCTTCCCCCAAGCGCCTTCTTTACTTATTTACAACAACCAGGCGCAAATCACCACACAATCGATACAACTGGAGAACCTCGTTCAAGAGAGCGAGGCGGTTGCCGCGCACCGCCGGATCGGGATCCATGATCAGCACCTGATCAAAGAAACGGTCGACCTGGCTCCGGAAGGCTGCCAGCATTTCGAGGAGCCCGCGATAGTCCCCTGTCTCGGCCAGAGGCAGTGAGGCCTCTTTCAGTTCCTGCACGGCCTGGTGAAACTCGGCATCTGCTTGCTGGAAAGCACCGGGGGTGAGCTGCGCGCCGTCCCATTTTGCCGCCAGATTGGCCACGCGTTCAAATCCGATCATCAGATCGCCGAAGGCCGCTTCGCTGCGGAAGTCTGTCAGCGCCTGCACTTTGCTCACTAGGCTCGGCACGCGATCGTCGCCGCCAGTCAGCACCGCATCGACAACGTCGTAGCTGAAGCCCTGCTCCAAAAGGATCACCCTGAGACGGGCCAGCAGGAAATCGACCAAGGCCTGCAGCTTTTCTGTGCCCAGGCTCAAGTTGGAGTAGCCCTTCTCAGCCGCAGCGATCAGCTGCCGCAAGGAGACGCTGCAGCCCCTGCGGCGCAGGATCTGGACGACTCCTTGGGCTTGTCTCCGGAGCGCGAAGGGGTCCTGGGATCCCGTGGGAATCCTGCCTATAGCGAAATAGCCGGTTAGCGTATCAAGTTTGTCGGCTAGGCTTACGAGGGTACCCTCAACGGTCTCAGGCAGATCATCGCCTGCAAAACGAGGCATATAGTGTTCCCTGATCCCCGCCGCCACGGCCGGATCCTCGCCCTGGGCCAAAGCGTACTTCTCGCCCATGATACCCTGCAGCTCAGGGAACTCATAAACCATTTGGGTAGCCAGGTCGCATTTGGCCAAGCGAGCTGTCTTGAGAGCAGTAGGAAGCTGCTCCCTGTACCCCAGCAGCTCAGCCAGGACCGCTGTCAGCTTTTCCACCCGGCGGACCTTATCGCCCATGGACCCAAGTTTCTCCTGGAAGACCACCTGTTCCAGCCTGGGCAGATGATCGGCCAGCGGCGTTTTGAGATCCTCGTCATAGAAGAATTTGGCATCAGCCAATCTTGCGGCCAAAACCTTCTCATTCCCCTTGGCTACCAGATCCAGGTGGTTATCGGCACCATTGCGCACCCCAACAAAGGCAGCCATGAGTCTGCCGCCGGCATCGTGGAGCGGGAAGTAACGCTGGTGTTCTTTCATGGAAGTGATTAACACTTCTGAGGGCACCGCGAGGTACTCCTGGGAGAAACGGCCAACGAAGGCGGTAGGATACTCCACTAGGTTCGTTACCTCCTGGAGCAGGCGTTCGTCCTCGTGCACCGTGGCACTGTGCTCCCGGGCGAGTTCTTGAATCTGCTGCCAGATCACAGAGCGCCTTTCTTCAGCATCGGCAAGGACATAGTTCTTCCGCAGTTCCTCTTTGTAATCGCCAGGTTCGTTGATCACGATCGGCTCTCCGCTGAGCTGCCGGTGCCCAAAACTGATCTGCCCGGCCCTTAGGGGCCCCACTTCCAGGGGAACCACCTGGCGGCCGAACAGGGCGACGATCCAGCGCAGCGGCCGGGCATAACGCAGCTCGTAGTCGCCCCAGCGCATGTTCTTCGGGAAGGTGAGGTTGGCGATAGCCTCTTCCAGGAGAGGCTTGAGCAGGGTCAGGGTCGGTTTACCTTTTACCTCCCGGCGCACGTAGAGATAGTCGGCTCCCTGGAAGGACTTGATCAGCACGTCCTTCTCTTCGGCCTGCTGCGAGCGGAGGAACCCCAAACCGGCCTTGGTCAGGTTGCCCTGATCATCCTGGGCTATCCTCAGAGGCGGCCCTTTGACTTCTTCCACCATGTCTTCCTGCTGCTCTTGGAGCTGCTCCACGAGGACAGCTAGGCGGCGTGGTGTGCTGAACACTACGACATTCCCGAAACTCAAGCGCTGCTGCTTCAGCCTGCCCGTAATCGCCTCAGAGAGCTGGTTGAGCGCGCCGGCGATGAACCGAGCAGGCAGTTCTTCAAACCCAAGTTCCAGCAAGAGATCCTGCATCTAGACAGCCCCTCTCTTAAGAAGTGGAAAGCCCAGCCTCTCCCGCTCAACAAGGTAGCCCTCCGCGGCAAGCCTGGCCAGAGCCCGAACACGGCCGATGAAGCGGGTTCGTTCACTCACGCTGAGAGCCCCCCGGGCATCGAGAAGGTTAAAGGTGTGCGAACACTTGAGGACATAGTCGTACCCCGGCAGAACGAGCCCCTGTTTGATGAGCCTTTGGGCCTCATCTTCGTAGAGGTTGAACAGGGTGAAGAGCTTGTCAGTATCCGCAGCCTCGAAGTTGTGCTTGGAATACTCCACTTCGTTCTGGTGGAAAACATCGCCGTAGGTAATACCGTCCACCCAAGTCAAATCGAAGATGGAATCCACTCCCTGGATGAACATGGCCAGACGCTCAACCCCGTAGGTGATTTCAGCAGAGACCGGCTTGACATCCAGGCCACCTACCTGCTGGAAATAGGTGAACTGAGTGATTTCCATGCCGTCCAGCCACACCTCCCAGCCCAGACCCCAGGCGCCCAAAGTGGGGGACTCCCAGTCATCTTCCACAAAACGCACATCGTGCTTGAGCAGATCAATCCCCAGCGCTTCCAGGCTCTTCAGGTAGATGTCCTGGACATTGTCGGGCGAGGGTTTGAGGATCACCTGGAATTGATAATAATGCTGAACCCTATTGGGGTTCTCTCCATAGCGGCCGTCGGTGGGCCGCCGGCTCGGCTGGACATAGGCAACATTCCAGGGTTCTGGCCCCAGTGCTTTCAAAAAAGTGGCTGGCGACATGGTCCCAGCACCGACTTCTTGATCATAGGGCTGATAGATGATGCACCCCTGCTCTGCCCAGTAGGCCTGCAGTTTCAAGATCATTTCCTGAAGGTTCACTCAGCCACCCCTCTCTTATTTTGAAAACCTTTCCCCCAATGGCTAGGGACGAAAGGTTTCTCCGGAGGCTCGTATGCTGCGCCCAAAGGGCGCTTTTCCTACTAATATATACCAAATAAGCCACAAAATGTCAATCAGACGGCCGCGGAACAACTGTCAAAGTCTCCAGGAAATCCAGGGACTTCAAAGGGTATTCTAGCCGGAAGTCTATGTACTTACGCATCACCCGGCGCAGCTCTTCCTCGAGACCGCCGGCGGGATGCAGCACAGTGAGTTTGCTCAACTCCCACTCCAGGAGCTTCTTCATCAGTTCCCAAGCCCCGTTGGAGATAGGAACGCTCCCCGGCACCTGGGGAGCGCACTTGCTGCAGAGCATGCCGCCTTGTTCGGTGAAGTAAAGGCTTTCCCGCAGAGGTTCGCGGCAGCTTAAGCAGGCCTGGAGCTCGGGCTCGTATCCAAGCTCCCGCATGAGCCGGATCTCGAAAGCACGGGCAGCCAGCTTCAAACGGCCCTTCTCAGCCAGGGACAGAACCCCGGCCAGCAGGGCAAACACACTCTCCGCCGGGTCCTCTTCCGGAGTAAGCGCATCAAGAAGTTCGGCGAGATACGAGGCATAGGCCAGCTTCTCCAAGTCGTCTCGCAAGCTCTGACCGCTGTGTATGATCTCCGCCTGGCTCAAGTTGTGAAGGCCCTGCTGGGGGAAGATCAGGTAGACCCCGTGGGTAAAGGGCTGAGTGGAGCTGAGGAGGCGGTTCCTCATGCGCCGCGCGCCCCTGGCCGCGGCGTTCAGTTTTCCCCGCTCTTTCGTATAAATGGTCACAATCCGGTCCGCTTCGCCCAGATTGCGCACGCGCAGCACAATCCCTTCCGTCTTCCAGATCAATTCTCTTCACCTTCTGCTTCGGGCGGTTCCAGTCCAAGGTAGGCATAGCCCAAGTTGGTCAAACAGCGGCCTCTAGCCGTTCTCTGCACTAAGCCCAACTGGAGCAGGAAAGGTTCGTAGACATCTTCGATGGTGGCCGCTTCTTCGCCCACTATTGCGCTCAAGCTGTCCACCCCAACCGGCCCGCCGCCAAAAACCTTGTAGATGGTGAACAAGATGCGCCGATCCATCTGGTCCAATCCATCGTCGTCAATTTCGAACAAACGCAGGGCTGCCTTTGCCACCTCATGGGTGATGCGGTTGTCGGCCCTTACCTGGGCAAAATCCCGCACCCGCTTGAGCAGGCGGTTGGCCACTCGAGGGGTCCCGCGGGAACGCTTGGCGATCTCTGCCGCCCCCGCATCATCGATCTCAATGCCCAAGATAGCCGCGGCGCGTTTGACGATGGCCTGGAGGTCTTCCACACTGTAGAGTTCCAGGCGGCTGATCATGCCGAAGCGGTCGCGCAGCGGCGAAGTAAGCATGCCCGCCCTGGTGGTGGCTCCCACCAAGGTAAACGGAGGAAGGTCGATGCGCACCGACCGGGCGCCGGGCCCTTTGCCGATCATAATATCAACGGCCCCATCTTCCATGGCCGGATAAAGCACTTCCTCCACCTGACGGCTCAGGCGGTGGATCTCGTCGATGAACAATACGTCCTTGGCCTGCATGCTGGTGAGGATAGCCACTAGATCCCCCTGCCGCTCAATGGCGGGACCGGAGGTGGTGTGGATCCCAACTCCCATCTCCGCAGCAATGATGTGGGCGAGACTGGTCTTGCCCAGCCCGGGAGGGCCGTAAAGCAGCACGTGGTCGAGAGCCTCGTTGCGCTGCTTAGCCGCGGTGATGAACAAGCGCAGGTGTTCCTTAACTTTGTCCTGCCCGATATACTCAGCCAAAGCCCGGGGCCTGAGCGAGCGTTCCACATCCCAGTCATCGGGCCTTTTCCATGCACTGACTATCCGTTCCGTCTCCAAACACGTTCACCTCTCTGCTGGCTGTTCTGCGCCAGAGCCACCTTGAGCAGCTCCTGCAGATCGTATTCGGCGGGCAGGTGCGGCTGCGCTTGCCGCACCATGTACTCTGCTTCACTTAAGCTGTAACCCAAAGCCACCAGCGCCTCCACGGCATCGCGCTGAATATCCTGGGGAACAGCGGGGCTGCTTTCCTCGACCTCAGGCCAGTAGGTGTCCGGGAAAGCATCCTTCAGCTCGAGCAGGATGCGCTCACCGGTCTTCTTGCCCACCCCGGGAAGGCGGGTGAGGGCTTTGAGATCCTTGCTTTTTACTGCCCTGATGAACGCCTCCGGCGAGATGCTGGAGATGATGGCCAGCGCGCTCTTCGGCCCGATACCAGCAACGCCCATCAACCTCTCGAAGAGGCGCCTTTCCTCCCAGGAGGAAAAGCCATAGAGCACCATTGCATCCTCACGCACCTGTAGGTAGGTATAAACCTGCAGATCTTGGCCCGGGGGAGGAAGGGCTTTCAGCACCGATCCTGAGGCGTTGACCTCGTAACCCACACCCTGAACATCCAGGATCACGGTGCTGCCGGTGGCATCTACCAAGCGTCCCCTAAGGGAAATGATCATCCCCGTCCCCTCCCCCAGTCATTGGCGTTGAAACCATGGCAGATGCAGATCGCCAGGGCATCGGTCACATCGTCCGGCTCTGGGGCTTTATCCAGTCCCAAGAGCATACACACCATGTAGGCTACCTGTTCTTTGGCTGCCCGACCGTACCCGGTGACAGCCGTCTTAACCTGCAGCGGAGTGTACTCAAAGATGGGCAGGCCTGCATGGGAACCAGCAAGGATAGCCACTCCCCGCGCCTGTCCAACCGCCAGCGCTGTCGTGACATTCTTGTTAAAAAAGAGTTCTTCCACCGCAAGGCAGCTGGGTGAGAACTCCGCTATCAGCTTGCTGAGCTCACGATAGATGGTCTCCAGGCGCCGAGCGGTGCTGTCCCCAGCGGGGGTGCGGATAGCACCGTATCCCAGCACAACCTGGCGGTTGTTCTCGACGCGCACCACCCCAAAACCGGTGATGGCCAGCCCGGGGTCAACTCCCAACACAATCACCGCATCACACCTCGCCCCTCTATTCGACACTTCGTGCGGCATATCCTTGCCTGGGTTGTGGCAAAAAAAGACCTCAAGCCTCGCTCTGGCCGAGCGCAGCCTGAGGTGCCTTTAGTTCAAGCCGCCAATGCAGAGGCAAACAGGGAAAAAAGCCTCCGGGATATGAGAAAACCCAAGATGAAGAAGAGCACAGCAAGGATCACCAGTACAACCGCCCTGCGCATCCAGTTCCCTCCCTGGGAAGGAGTATGCCCCAGGGCCTGGCAGATATTCCCTGATCACTGCACTTCGTAGTTGGCGTAAACCTCCTGTACTTCGTCAAGTTCCTCAAGCACTTCGATGAGCTTCTCCACCTTCTCAGCCTGTTCTTCGCCGATCTGCACCGTGTTCTGGGGGATGAAGCTGATTTCCGCGCCGACGAAACTCAGGCCTTTTCCCTCCAGTTCCTCCTTGACCCGGATAAACTCTGTTGGCTCAGTGTAGATTTCCAGAACGTCGCCATCCACTGCAACGTCTTCGGCGCCGGCTTCCAGAGCTAGGAGCATTATTTCGTCCTCGTCAATACCCTCGCCGCGCTCCACGACCAGCAGTCCCCTGCGCTGGAACATCCAGGCTACGCAGCCGCTCTCCCCGAGGCTGCCGCCGTATTTCGAGAACCGATGACGGACTTCGCTTGCTGTCCGGTTGCGGTTGTCTGTCAAGGCCTGCAGCATGATGGCCACACCATTGGGACCGTAACCTTCGTAGAACACTTCTGAGTAGGACACTCCTTCCAGGCTTCCCACTGCCCGCTGGATCGCCCTCTCGATGTTGTCGTTGGGCATATTGAAGGAACGGGCTTCGTCTATGGCCAACCTCAGGCGCATGTTGGAGTTTGGATCAGGTCCACCCTCCTTAGCTGCGACGGTGATCTTCCTGGCCAGCTTCGTGAAAACCTGACCGCGTTTCGCATCCTCTTTGGCCTTCTTGTGCTTGATGTTGGCCCACTTGGAATGTCCTGCCATAGTGTCACTTCCTTTCCGCCAACTATTGTAGCACAGCGCAACCGCCAACGACAACAGTTACCTCCGGAAGGGAACTTGGAGTGCTCTGCCTATGGCAGCAAACAGCAGGCCCTGGAGGCCAGCAACGAGCAGCACAACGGTCCAAGGAGGCACCACTTGACTCAGGAGGAGAAAATCGTAGAGGCCGTGGGCTGCGGCAGCGGTGCCCAACCCCTTGGCTGTGGTGAGAACGGGCTGGGTGCCGAAACGGGCCTGGCCGAGGAAATACCCGGCAAGGCCCGAAAAGGCGATATGGGCCAAGGCTGCCACTGTACCGCGCAGCGGCGCGGCAGCCAGCCCGAAGGCGGAAATGTAGAGGATGTTTTCCACCACAGAAAAACCGATCCCGCCGGCGATGGCGTAGAGGATACCGTCCATCGGCTCGCTGAATTCCTCCGCTCGCCAGACGGCTAGGCAGACAGCCAGGAGCTTGCAGGACTCTTCCCCCAGCCCGACCACGAGAAACGAGAGGGCGAACTGCACCGAAATGGGCGGCGAACTCTGCAGCAGTTCCCGAAAAGGTGCTTCCCATGCGAGTGCCGGTGCGACCGCCAACGCGCCGTAGATTAGGCACTGGGCGAGCCGGGCTGGCGGCTCCCGATCCCTAATGTCGTAGCGCCGGAAGTACCAGAGCCAGAACAGGCCGGGAAGCAGCGAAGCAGCCAGTGCGGCAGCCAGGCCGCTCAGACCTCATCACTCGGATCGTAGTCCCACGCCAAGAGCCTTTCGCCGTGGTCCCAGTAGACAGCCTGTTCGATCTGGCATGCCCCGCAGCGGAACAGATCGGCAAAGGCTTCATGGTCGTCACGGTTTACCCTGTCCATAGGTTGATTGCAGAAGGGACACGTAGGCATGACCTCACCTCCCGCGTAGCATGTGCCTCTCTCCCCCGTTTATGACAAGGGGTGACGCAGGAGAAATTCGCCATTTCTAGAAGTATGGACTACGCAACTAATTCTCAAAGGAGGTAGCGTATGAAACTCGGTGAGGTACTGCGCAGCGGTGATTGGACGAGTGAAAAACACGTACCGGTCATTGACGCTCCAGACAGCGTGGCAGCGGGCGAGCCGGTGGAGATCAAAGTGAGCATCGGGGAAGGGGTTCCCCACCCCAACACCACAGAACACCACATCAGCTGGATCAAGCTCCTCTTCCAGCCCCAGGAAGGGTTCACCTTCGAGTTAGCCGACATTCAGTTCACGGCCCACGGCGAAGGGATCAAGGGCGCCAACGAAGGCCCCTGCTTCACTGAGCCTGCAGCACGGGTGACCGTGCGGCTGAAACAGAGCGGCACCCTTCTTGCCCTCAGCTACTGTAACATCCACGGCCTTTGGGAGAGTTCAAAACAGATCACGGTTCAATGAATGAAGAAAGGGCAGGTCATCCTGCCCTTTGCGCTACTCTCTTCCCTTTTTGAGCCATTCGGCTACGGTTACCACCCGTTTGGCCTGATGTTTGACCGCCGCCTCAACGTCTTCAACCATCTTCCCTTCCTGGTCCACCGTTACGCTGGTGCCGTAGGGATTGCCGCCACTTGCAAACACAACCGGGTCGGTATAGCCCGGTGCCACCACGATGGCTCCCCAGTGGTACATAGTTGTGTACAGCGACAAGATGGTAGCCTCCTGACCCCCATGGGGGTTCTGTGCGGAGGTCATGGCGCTGACGACCTTGTTCACCAATTTTCCGCGGAACCACAACCCACCTGTCGTATCCAGGAACTGACGCATCTGGGCGGCCATGTTGCCAAAACGGGTTGGCACGCTGAAGAGTATGGCGTCAGCCCATTCCAAGTCGCTGAGCTGCACTTCGGGCACATCTTGAGTGGCTTCATAGTGGGCTTTCCAGGCAGGGTTTGACTCAATGGCTGCCTGAGGAGCCAGCTCCGGCACTTTTCGCACTCTCACTTCTGCCCCCAGCTCCTCTGCACCTTCCTTCGCCCATTGGGCCAGCTGATAGTTGGTACCAGTGGAACTGTAGTAAACAACGGCCAGCTTAACTGACATGAGGGTCCCTCCCATCTATTGGTGTGCATTTCCATCTTAACACACTTGCAACGCGCCGGCAACTAACCCCTCCGCGCCTCTTCCTCAATGAGATTCAGTATTTTGGAGGTCCCGTCTTTGATTGGCGACGACTGCATGGCCGCGATGAAACGCTCGCGGTCTTTCTCCAGTTCGCCCAGGGTTTCGTGAAGTACCTTCCCGTTCAGTTCTTCCTCCTGGATCACAAGACTGAGGCCTTGCCTGGCGAAGGACGCAGCATTTAGGATCTGGTCTCCCCGGCTGGCCCGCCTGGAGAGGGGGACCAAGACGTTCGGCTTGGCAAGAGCCACCAGTTCGACGATCGCGTTGGCCCCTGCCCGTGACAGGACTAGGTCGGCTGCTGCCAGAAGATGGGGCAGCTCTTCTCCGGCGTACTCCAGCTGATAATAGCCAGGGCTTTTCATCTCCGGCTCCAGGTTACCCCGGCCGCAGATGTGGATGATCTGGTACCTGCCTGTCAGCTGCGCCAGGTTCTCGCGGATCGTGCGGTTGAGCAGAGCCGAACCAAGGCTCCCACCAATAACGAGAAGCACGGGCCGCCTATCGCTGAAGCCGCAGATGGCCAGGCCCTTCTCCCTGGATCCTTTTAGAAGCTCTTCCCGGATAGGCGTTCCTGTTACAACGGCCTTCCTCGCTGCACCGCCCTTCAGGTAATTCAGGGAATCGGGAAAGGCGACGCAGAGCTTTCTGGCAAAGGGCGCGCAGAGGCGGTTGGCCAAACCTGGGGTCAGGTCCGATTCGTGCAGAATGACGGGGATGCGCAGAAGCCAGGCTGCCAAGCTCACCGGTACGGCCACAAATCCTCCTTTACTGAAGACGATGGACGGCTGGATGCGCCTCAGGTGGCGGTAAGCATCGGCCACGCCCTTGATCACCCGAAATGGATCGCTTAGGTTGCGCCAAGAGAAATAGCGCCTCAGTTTTCCGGCGCTGATCGGATAATACGGAAGCTGGCTGCCCACCAGCTGCCGCTCAATGCCGTCTTGGGTGCCGAGATAATGGACCTCCCAGCCCCTCTGCCGCAGGTGCGGGATGAGAGCAAGGTGCGGGGTGACGTGGCCGGCGGTTCCTCCCCCGGTCAAAACAATTCTCTTCATAGCCGTTCCTCCCATGGGAGCAGGTATTTGGGGATAAAAGTGGAATAAGCCTCTATCAGACTTCGCGAGGTGGTAGGCGTGGCGCCAATAGCGTTCAGCATCGGTTCACTCGATATCTACTGGTACGGCATCTTGATGGCCGGCACCTTTGTCGCAGCGTACTTCATCTCCCGCCACTTCAGCAAACTCTACGGCCTCGACTGGCATGTAATCGAAAACCTCTATTTTCTCTGCGCCTTTGCAGGGCTCATCGGCAGCCGCTTGGGAGCTGTTCTGCCCCACTGGCGCTATTACCTCCAAAACCCCTTGGAGATCTTCTCCCGGGGCGGCATGTCTTCCCAGGGCGCTATCCTGACGATCATGGTTATCGGTATACCTTTCGTAAGGAAGCACAAACTGCGCTACTGGCAGCTGGCTGATATCGCGGCACCGATCCTGTCGGTGGGCCACATCCTCATCAGGACGGGCAACTTCCTCAACGGCGAGCTCTACGGCCCGCCCACAGATCTGCCATGGGGCGTGGAGTTCCCCACCACACTGGGGCCTGTTCACCCCACCCAGCTTTACGAGGTGGCTGCGGCACTGATCATCCTCCCGTTCGCTTGGAAATGGGCGCAGAACCCGAAGTACAACGGCTATGCCTTCTTCCGCACCCTGTTCGTCCATTCGCTCGTGCGCTTCTTCCTCGATTTTTTGCGCCAGCACAGCGAGCTCTACGGACCGTTCGTGCTCAGCCAGATCATCGCCTTAGCCATCTGCCTCGTCTGCCTGCCTGTGATCATCATCCTGGACAGACGTTACAAGGCCGCTTAGCTCGGCACTCAAGACTGGAGCAAAGGGACGCAGAAGCTCAGCGACCGCCCTCAACTCAACTGGGGAAAGGGCGGTTTTGTCTTTTAGGTAAGCCATGATCGCGGCCAGTGCGGTGTGGGGTTTTCGCTTATCTATGCGGGCTCGCACAACTGCTGTCAGGGCACGGAGGGCGCCGGCCGCATCGGAAGGAGCGGGCTGTTGTTCTTGGCTCTGGGACAAGCGCCACACTCTCTGCACAAAGCGGTAGGCACTGGAAAGGCCGTGCCAGTTAAAGGAATAATCCCGCTCAGGCGGACCCTGGAACAAGAAGAAGAGGCGCAGAGCATCTCCACCGAAATCCGGAAGGATGAGCTCAAGGGGCGGCCCGCCGAGGAGACGGCCGCATGCAACCGCTGAAGAAAAGGCGATCCCCCGCCAAACCTGGGGGAAGTCCCTGGGCAGAACCGCGAGCTGACAGTCGGTTGCATTGGTCGCCGGTGAAGCCTCGATTCCCAGGCGGAGCACTTTCTTGGGCAGGTTCTCGGTATTTCCAATGACTCGATGGGTGAAGTCTCTTCCCCAAATCGCTGAGGCGAAGAAATCCGTGAGCACCAGAAGCCTGGCGTTCTCCAACCCCACGGCTTCGGTTTTCCCGGGAACAAGCACGGTGCAGGCGGTGGGAAGATTCCCTTCGGTTGAGCTCTTCTCTGCCCTGAGCTCAAGCCACCTCCGTTCCGCCAGGCTGTGATTGTAGAGCGGCATCTGCAACCCTCATTTCAACGGGAACTCCAAACGGCCTTCCTGGACAGTTACGTTATCCTGACCGGCGAAATACCAGCTCGGGACGGCGCCTATGAAGATCTCCTCCACGATAGGCACCCGCGCCGAGACGCTGATCTCCTCCGCGAGCAGCGGCACCGCCACCCGCATTGTTACCGTTACGTCCAGGAAAACCCGGTGCCAGGTCTGGTTCAGCCCAGCGCTCTCGAAGCTGGCCCCCGGGGTTGCGGTGACGGCCCCAACCGGCACCATGCGCACCGGCAGGCCCGGCCCGCGAGCCGAAAGAAAGTGCAGTCCGGCCAGCTGGCCCAGGGGGATGGAAAAGTGCTCATGGCCGAGGCTGCTCAAGCTGGCAGTGATGCGCTGCGCAACCTGACTGCTTACCCGGTTCACCTCGCCCATGTCATACTGAACACCCTGCAGAGCGCCAGAGCTGTCCCGGATAGGCTGAGCGATCTCAGTACTGTCCAGTCCCGCAGCCATCAGCTCCTCCACAGCCGAGTTGATCGCCGTGGTGGCAAGGGCGACGGCCCTGGTTTCTGCCCAAGCGCGCAGCACCGGAGCAAGGCGCGCCTCCATCAGCATCAGGAAGATCACCAAGAGCAGGGCGATAGCAAACAGCACCAGGCCTGTATAGGTGCGCCAGGTGAGCTTGCCCTTCCCCTGCCAGTTTATCACGGCGCCTCACCTCACTCAAGTGCCGGCAAAGTTGGCCCGCCAACCCTAGGGGATGGGGATTGGGCGGCGAAAATATATGTTATAATAGTCCTGGAACTGTCCTTCGGGGGTGTTTGGTATTGAAAAAACGGACTGCAGCCGTTTATATACTAGTGATCGTTGGCTCCACCTTGCTTGGTGCCTTTGCCGGAGTGGTTTCCGCTTACCTGCGCAGCGCTCCAAGTCTTGATCAAGTCAACATCCGCCAGAGCTTCACTACTTACATCTATGATATCAACGGGCGGTTAATCACGGATCTGTACACGGAAAACCGCATTCCGGTGGACATCAACGAGCTGCCCGAGCACGTGAAAAACGCGGTTATCGCCATCGAAGATGACGAGTTCTACAACCACCATGGGATCAACTTCATTGCCTTCGGCCGCGCCATCTTGGTGAACCTAAAGGAATGGTCGTTTTCCCAAGGCGGCGGCACCATCACCATGCAGCTGGCCCGGAATGTGTTCTTGACCCAGAAAAAGACGATCATGCGCAAGCTGGAGGAGTTCCTCTGGGCTGTGCAGATCGAACGCAAGTACTCCAAGGATGAGATCCTGGAGGCCTATTTAAACGAGTTCTACCTCAATCACGGCATCTACGGCATCGAGGCCGGTGCAAGAGCCTTTTTCGGCAAGCCGGCCAAGGAATTGACCCTAGCAGAAGCGGCCCTGATCGCCGGCGTGATCCGCTGGCCTACCAGGTATTCGCCCTTCGTCAACCCCGACATAGCCGTGGAAAGGCGCAACTTCGTGCTCAGCCGGATGCAGGAAGTCGGCTTCATAACTGCAGCAGAGGCGGAAGCGGCCAAGGCTGAGCCTCTGGTTGTGGCCGAGCGGAAGACCAGGCAGGTTCAGGCCCGTTACTTCGTTGATTACGTGGTCGGTCAGCTTACCGACATGTTCGGCGAAGACATGGTCTTCAAAGGAGGCCTGCGGGTCTACACCACTTTGGATCTAGACATGCAGCATGCAGCAGAGAAGGCGCTCCTCGAAGGCCTGCCAGTCAACAAGTCGAACCAAGGGAACCTCACCCAACCCCAAGGGGCCGTCCTGGCCATGGTGCCGCAGACAGGCGAGATCAGGGTGATGGTTGGGGGCAGGGGCGAAGACAGCTTCAACCGCAGTGTGCAGGCGCTCCGCTCGCCTGGTTCGGCCATCAAGGTCTTCCCCTACACGGCAGGCATCGACAGCGGCAAGCTGACACCGGCCACAGTGTACATGGATGAACCCACAGAGTTCAAGCTGATCACCGGCGAGGTCTGGAAACCTCAGAATTACTACGGGACCTTCTCTGGAGCCGTCACGGTGCGCGAGGCACTGGAGGAATCGCTCAACGTGGTGGCAGCCAAGGTGGTCGAGGAGCTCGGGCCCCAGACCGTGATTGACTATGCCAAGCGCATGGGCATCACCACCTTTGTGGAGCAGGGCCGGGTAAACGACCTAGGGCTGGCCCCTCTGGCCTTGGGCGGCATGACCAAGGGAGTGTCGCTCCTGGAGATGGTCACAGCCTATGGCGTCTTGGCTAACCAGGGCATCAAAGCTGAACCTTTCGCCATCTGGCGGGTCACCGATGCCAACGGAAAAGTCCTCTATGAGCAGACTCCTCGCTACCAAGTGGTGCTCAGCGAGCAGACCAGCTATATCATGACAGACATGCTCCGGGGAGTCATCGAACGAGGCACGGGCAAGAATGCGAAGATCGGGCGCCCCGCGGCGGGAAAGACGGGTACCCATTCCGACTACCAGGACGCATGGTTTGTGGGCTATACACCAGATCTGGTGGCAGGGGTCTGGTTCGGAGAGGATACGCCCAAGGGCATGATCTACCAAGGGGTTATGTACGGTTCATGGAATGCCGCCACTATTTGGGGCAACTTCATGAAAGAAGCGCTCAAAAACACGCCGGTGAGGGACTTTCCCAAACCCCCAGGCCTGGTGGAAGGGATCATGATCGACACAGAGACCGGCCTTCTTGTCACGGATAACTGCAATCTGCCTCGGGAGGAGATCCGGAGCGAGATCTTCATCGCCGGGACTGAACCTACCGAGTACTCGCCCCGCTGTTCGCAACCCTGGTGGCAGAGCATCCCCTTCCTCAGCAACTAGCAAAACCCCCGCACTCGCCCAGAAGGCGAACAGCGGGGGTTTTCCACGATGCCTCAGATGTTCAGACGTTCCCTTTGCGCTGAAGGAGTACCGAGCCGATCACAATGACGCCTTTCGCTGCCTCCCGCAGGAAGGGCGGAACGCCGAAGAGGTTGAGGAGATTGTTCATCACGGCAATTATCAGCATGCCTAGGACAGTGCCGAAGATGGTACCGCGGCCGCCGCGCATGCTGGTCCCGCCGACCACAACCGCCGCAATAGCATCCATCTCGTAGCCGCTGCCTGCATTTGCGAAGTCCATGGTGCCGATGCGCGCTACCTGGATAATTGAGGCAATACCCACCAAGACGCCCATCAAGGAATAAGTCCCTATCTTGACCCGGTTCACGTTAACGCCCGAGAGCTGGGCAGCCCGCTCGTTGGAGCCCACGGCGATCACCTGACGCCCCCACACCGTCCGCTGGGATACGTAGATCAGAATCAAGGCGATAGCCAGCCAGTAGATGATGGGCATAAACATTAACCCGCCGACCTGGAGATTGGCAAGCTGCAGGAATTCTCGGGGTATCCTGGGATTGTAGCCCTGCATGAAATGCTGCGTCACGCTGCGCAGGATCTTCATGGAACCTAACGTAGCCACAAAGGGCGCGATCCTGCCCTTGGTGATCAAAAGTCCGGTGAGGACGCCCAATACCAGACCCATGAGCACCGCCAAGACTATGGTCAAGGCGAAGGCGGGCAGACCAGTTATGCCTAGATTGCCCAGGAATCCTTTGGGACCAATATCGAGCATCATCATGCTGGCGGCACCGATGGCCACCAAGGTCGAACCCACAGATAGATCAATCCCACCCGCGATGATGACGAAGGCCATTCCCAAGGCGATGATGCCAACTCCAGCGTTGTTTCGCAGGATGTTGATCCAGTTCCTCCCCCAGGCGCTGAACCATTCGCCAAATGAGCCGAAATCAAACCCCAAGACGACCGTCTGCATTATGATCAAGACCAGCAGCACCAAAACGGTGCCAAAATGGGATTCTGTTGACCAACGCAGCCTCAACCAACTGCTGAATCCTGTCTTCCTGCCAGTCTCCATTGCTTTCATGGTCTTACCCGCCTTTTAACTTGCATCCAGCGCACCGCCGGTGGCAAGTCTCATAATATCATGCTCGTTCATGGTGCTGCCCGAGACTTCTCCCTGGATATGTCCCTGGTACATCACCAGAGCTCGGTCACAGAGCCGGATCACTTCCTGAGCTTCACTCGACAGTACGATGATCGCCAAGCCCTGTTCCGCAAGGTTCAAGATAATGTCGTATTTTTCTTCCTTGGCCCCCACATCAACCCCTTGAGTGGGGTTGTCCAGGATAAGGACCTTAGGCCTGGCCGCCAGCCATTTGGCCAGGACAACCTTCTGCTGGTTTCCGCCAGACAGCGTGTTTATCGGGTCGGTGACCCGCTGAAGTCTGATACCCAGCCTTTCCCTCTGCTCAGCAAACAGACCCGCGTGTCTGTTTTTGTCTATGACGCCATTTCTGGCAAAGAGGGGCCAGGTGACGATGGAGGCGTTTTCCATAATATCCATGTCTTTGATAATTGCATTCTCTTTGCGGTTGCGCGGCAGATACCCTATGCCCAGTTCAAGGGCATGCTCGGTGCTCTGGATCCTTACCTCCCGGCCGTCCAGCCAGACCATCCCAGACTGGATGTCCTGAGCTCCGAACAGAGCCTGGAACAGCTCGCTTCTGCCGTCGCCCAAAAGGCCCGTGAAACCTAAGATCTCCCCGCTGCGCACGCTGAAGCTCACATTGCGGAAGAAGGTCCGGTGGCTCAGATTCTCCACCCTGAGGACTTCCTCACCGATGCGAACTGTGCGGGTTAACTGCTCGGTTCGCACGTCGTGGCCCACCATGTAACGTGCCAGCTCATCAGTGGTAACCTCCGCCACCTTCCCCTCGGCGACCAGTTCCCCATCGCGCAGAACCATATACCGCTCGCAGATAT
>DURQ01000034.1 GCA_012840725.1 Bacillota bacterium | reverse complement strand
CGGTGCGCGAGGGAGTGGTTATGGCTCGGGCCCGCAGCGCCATGCCCGCTGGCCTGGAGCAGTACGGTGCATCCCTGTTCCGAACCATGCTGCGGCTCTCCCGGGAGCGCCAGTACGAGCGGGTTGTGGAAGGGGATGACACGTGGCAGCTGGGGCAGGAGCTCAACGAGGCCAGGCAGCGGAAGAATGTCTGGGAGGTTCTGGCTGTCGTTCGAGGAGAGGCGGAGAAGATCTGCCAGAAGATCCTTCCCAAGGCCCGGCTTGTCCCAGCGGAGGATGCTGCCAGTGCCTGCGGCAGAGTACAGAGCGGGGCGGCGGATGCAGCTGTGCTTCCTCACTGCCAGGCCCTGCGGCTCGCCGCAGGGCAGAACCTGTTCATCCAGGCCTGCCTTGCTGCAGACAGCCCCTTTGCCGTTGTCGGCCGGGAGCTCACCATCACCCCCGGGGCAAGCCAGGTCAGCCTGGGCTTTGAGCCGGGGCTGGAAACTGAAGCGTTGTCGCTCCTGGTGGACGTGTTTGCCGATCTCGACCTGCGCCTGACGGAACTGCACAACGGTGATACGTGCTTTGTCGAGTTCACGGCCGCACCAGGCCAGCCCACTGCCTTGAGGGCTCTCTACCAGCTCGAACAGGAAATCTCACGCTTACGCCTGCTGGGCTGGTATCCCGTTCTGCAGCTTGACTGACAGGCAGGGAAAAACCCGCTGGCGCAGGCGCTGATCAGCGGGTTGTCGGTTAGAAGATGAGAAACAGCAGCAGGAGAATGAGAAGGAGCGGCGCCGCTCCCACGGCGATGGCGAAGAGCACTTTGAGAAAAGCCCAGCCCAACTTGAAGAAGAGGATCACGGGGATGAACAGCAGGAACACCAGGAAGAGCGGTCCTACCACGCCCAGCAGAATCAAGCCCACGATGCCCACGATGAAGATGATGGGCACCAGCACTACAGCGGACAGCAGAGACGGGAATCCCTTCACTTCGTAGATCACCTCACCGTCTTGAGTTTCGGTTCTCTTCGTATTCGCACCAGCCTGAAACAGGACCACGAGCCCTAATCCGATCAGCAGCAGGGGCCAAACCACACCGGGCCGCGGGAAGAGGCCGAAATGCTTGCCGAGGAAGTAGGAGCCGAAGAGTATCAGAGCTAGTCCGCCGAGATGTTTACCTTCCATAACAAAAGCCCCCTTTCTAGGTTGAGTATAGCAACCGCAGCCGCGCCCGGCAATTCGCCTCTGGTCCGGATCGGGCTCAGCCTTGAGGCGGAGTTCTCGAACGCAGGAGTGGTCGCACGTGGATCGATTTTCAGCAGTGCTGGAACTCCACCGCCAGCGCTATCCGCAGCACATGCCAGTGGATCTTGTAAAGCTGGCCTACCAAAACGAGTTCGGCCCCGGGCACTTCGTAAGAGACGAACAGGCCAGCTTAACTCGTTTAACAGAAGAATACCGGCAGCTGAAGCCGCGGCCAGAAGGAAGGGACGAACTCTTCGAAGACATCGGGGGAGGGCTGGTGCGGCTGCATCTGCGCGCTCTGGAAGGAACCCTTGCTTTGAGCACGGTCAACCGCTTTTTCGTTCTCACGGCGAAAGAGCCCCGGGGAAGCGTTGAGGGATTAGAGGGTAAGCTGTCTCTTCTGCAGGAACTGCTGTGCGACAGCTCGTTCGACGCGTTTGTTGAGGAATACCGAGCTGCAGGCCGTCCCGTGGTGAGCCACAGCGAGCGATTTCGCAGGCACTATGCGCCAGCGTACCGGGTGGTCAAGGGCGAGTTCGCGCTCTTTTACCCCGTGTTCAGGGAGATAGAGAGGCTGCTTTCCAGGAAGCAGCCCCTTGTGGTAGCAATTGACGGGCGCAGCGGTTCGGGCAAGAGCTCCCTTGCCAGACTGCTGCAGGAAGTGTACGGCTGCAGCACCGTCTCCATGGACCACTTCTTCCTGCGCCCCGAGCAGCGCACCGCGGCCAGGTTGAATGAACCAGGCGGCAACGTGGACTACGAACGCTTTGCCGAAGAAGTCGCGACCAAACTGAAGGGCAGCGAGCCATTCCGCTACCCCGTCTACAACTGCCAGGACGGATCGCTCAAACCGTCGCCTGTGATCGAGCCCGGGCCTTTGACGGTGGTAGAAGGCTGCTACAGCCACCATCCTGCCTTTGCAGCACTTTTCGACCTCAAAGTGTTCCTCACCGTGCCTCTGCAGGTGCAGCGGGAAAGGATCCTGAGGCGCAGCGGGCCTGCGCTGCTCAGGCGCTTTGAAGAGGAATGGATTCCCTTGGAAGAGCTTTATTTCTCGAGGTTTGGCATCGAGGAGCAGAGCCAGATCCGCATCTGCACTCACAGCCCCTGCCGCCGCTAGACTCTTTTCCAGATCAGCTCGGCAAGGGGGCGTTTTGGCACATAGTGCACATCGTCCTCGTCGCGCCAGTAGCGGATATCACCATCGCTTCCCACCGCGGTGAGTTCCACCCGTTCGCCGGGGGCTCCCAAGGCGGCGACCAGTTCGATCTTCAGCCCTTCGGGGATGCCTAGGATCTCTGCCAGCTTAGCCCGGTTGACCGAGGCGAGCAGGCAGGCGCCAAAGCCCTTCTCCCGGGCGCCCAAGATGATGTTCTGGGCCGCCAAACCCAGGTCGATCAGATGGATCTCACGGCCTCCGCTGATGGAGACATCGTTCAGGAAGACAATGTAAGCCGTGGGCTGCTCGTCAGGGTTGGGGCCCGGCCAGTCGGTGAGGTAACCGGCCCACTTCAGACAGGAAAAGACCTGGGGCAGCACCTGGGGATCGCACACCAAAGCGTATTTCAACGGCTGTTTGTTGGAGGCGGCGGGCGCCAAACGGGCCAGTTCAACTAGGTCTTCCAAGTCGGCGAGGGTTGGCGCGGGTTCCTGCTTGAACCTGCGGTAACTGCGAGTCTGGGTGACCAAATCCTTAAGCATGGGCAACCTCCTATTGGGTGTTCTCCAGCATAATCTTCGCCTGACCCAGAGGTTTCCCTTCCTTCGTGGAAAGGGGAAGGTGTTGCATCAAAACTCAGAAAATAGTATAATACAAAAAAGAACTCAGAACAAAAGAAAGGGGGGAACAAGAGCAGGCGGCATGCTGGGGGGAAGCGGTGCCGCCGGAAGCAATCACGGCAGGGCCGGGCGCCCTTCCCACCAAAAACGAGCGATAGACCCTTCGTAAGAAGGGAGCCCGGCGGAAGAACAGAACGGCAGAGGAGCTGGTTCGGCTCCTTTGTCTTTTGTGGGGAAGAAATGACGCAGGAAGCAGCGGGATGATCCGGAATAAGATCAGGAGAACCGTACAGGCAAAGGAAAGGAAGGCGAGGAGCATGACCAGCTTATTCGACATCCAAGGAAAGGTGGTCGTGATCACCGGTGGTACAGGGGTCTTGGGCAGCGAAATGGCTAGGGGGCTGGCCAAGGCGGGAGCCAGGGTCGTGGTGATCGGCCGGGAGGCGGATCGCAGAGATGCTCTCGTAAATGGGCTCACCGGGGCTGGCGCGGAGGCCATGGGCATTCTCTGCGACGTGCTGGATCCCCAAGCCCTCGCGAAGGCCAAAGACGAGATCTTGGCCAGGTTTGGCACCATCGACGTCCTGATCAACGGTGCAGGCGGCAACAGAAAACCTGCCACCACCAGCCCCGATCTGTCCTTTTTCGATCTGCCCGTTGACGACCTGGATTACGTTGTGAGGCTCAATTTTATGGGTACGCTCATACCCAGTCAGGTTTTCGGCAGAGTGTTTGCGGAGAAAGGAGAAGGGGTTATCCTCAACATTTCATCCATGGCCGCCTATACGCCTATGACCAACGTCGTGGGGTACGCAGCGGCCAAGGCTGCCGTGAGCAACTTCACCCAGTGGCTCGCGGTGCACTTCTGCAAGAATTACTCTCCGAAGATCAGGGTCAATGCCATTGCTCCCGGCTTCTTCCTCACGGAGCAGAACCGCTACCTGTTGACCGAAGAAGGAACAGGCCAGCTCACGGCCCGGGGTCACGCCATCATCGAGCACACACCCATGGGCCGCTTTGGCGAGCCCTGTGATCTTGTTGGTACTGTGATCTGGCTCATCAGCGATGCGAGCCAGTTTGTCACTGGAACCGTAGTGCCCATCGATGGAGGTTTCCTCGCCTTTGCCGGTGTATAGGAGCACAGCCCACTAAAGGCCCGTACTGCCCGCCTAAAGGCAGTGCGGGTTTTTTTGGCTTCAGATGGGAAAACTGAGGGAGACACCACCGACAGAACAGGGTGATACGGCTTGGGCTGGAACGGATGGCCCTTTGAACGTGTGGCCATACTCTTAACTTCCCTGGGTTTTCTCCTCATCTTCGTTCAGGTAACACTCCTCCACTACAGGCAGAACTTCCGCCATTGGGCGCAGTGGCTTCCCGTGATCGCGCTGCCGATCCTGGCCGCGGTGGGGCTCCTGCTCAGTGCTTCCAACACAGAATGGGTGCGCAGCGCCTTCCTGGTTCTCTGTGTCGGCGATATTATCGGCGGCTTGTTCGGGTTCTACCTCCATCTACGGGGAGTCGGGAAGCGGGTGGATGGATACCGCCTTCAGAATTTCCTCGTGGGCCCGCCCGTTATCCTGCCCCTGACCATATCGGCCCTGAGCCTCCTGGCTCTTCTGGCCGTCTGCTGGAGTGCGCGCCTGTGAAGAAGATCGAGAGCCTCTATCCCGATTACGATGTTTTGGCACTGCGGGATGAGTGGGATGCTAACACGCGCACCATTGTGAATAAGCGCCTTGGCCCCTTCCAGTTTCAGGTTCTGTCTGGAAGACAGCAGGAACTGGTCAAAGCGGTAGCCACCCAGGTGGCCGTTGAGGACAGAGAGGAAGTATTGACCTGGATCGCCGCCCACGTAGATGAGCAGCTGAGCACGGCCCAGGGCGAGTCCCAGCGCAAGCCAGGCATCCCTCCCCGGAGAGAACTTATCTTAACAGGCCTCGAAGCGCTGGACGAATGGGCCAAGGGCAAGTTTTTCAAGGGTTTTCTCAGCATAAAACCCGAACAGCAGCTGGAGTTTTTGGAGCTCCTTGAGGTGGGAGGCCTGCCCCAGGAGAACGGCTGGGATACTGAAAGACAGAAGGAACTGTTCAAAAAGCTCGCCAGCTTGATCATCTCCGCCGAGTACTCCCATCCCTGGGTCTGGTCAGAGATCGGCTATGGGGGTCCAGCTTACCCCCGCGGGTATGTGCGCGTGGAACTGGGACTGACGGATCCTTGGGAACCTAAGCCTTCCGTGGATAGTGGAAAGGGGGAAGGGCGATGACGGACAGCGACTCACGGCAGCGGTGCTGTGACCACTACCATCGAGAGCGCTACCCCCACCTGGAGAAGCGCAAGTTCGGCGGCGAGGAAGCGGACGCGGTGATCGTGGGCTTGGGGGCGGCGGGAGGAGTGCTCCTCTACGAACTGGCCAAGGCGGGTCTGGACGTGGTAGGCATCGAAGCAGGACCTTTTTGGGATCCCCAGTCCGACTTCGCCAGCGATGAACTGCACGCCCAGACCCTGGCTTGGAATGACACGCGCCTGTCAACCGGTCAGAATGCCCTCCAGTTCGGGGCCAACAACTCAGGCCGGGGAGTGGGCGGCGGGACTGTCCACTTCACCGGTGTGTTCTACCGCTTCCAGGAAAGCGACTTCAGGGTGCGCACCCTAGACGGGACTGCCGAAGACTGGCCCATATCCTATGAAGACCTGGCCCCCTATTACGACAAGATCGAGAACGAGATCAAGGTCAGCGGCCCGCGGGAGTTCCCCTGGGGTCCCTTTCACGGCCCTTACCCCTATCCAGAGCGAAGCCCGATCAGCGGCAATGCGGAGATCTTCCGCCGCGGCTGCGAGGCCCTTGGGATCCGCAGCACGACAGCTCCCTTAGCCATCCTCTCGGCACCCTTCGACGCGCGGCCGCCCTGCATCAACCGGGGGTTCTGCAACCAGGGCTGCCTGCCCAACGCCAAGTTTTCGACGCTGATCCACCATGTGCCGAAAGCGATCGCGCTGGGAGCCGAAGTGCTCAGCGACTCCATGGTAACCAGGATTCTTGTGGACCAGCGGGGCAGGGTAAGCGGGGTAGAGTTCAACCACGACGGCAGGTACTACGAGCAGAAGGCGAAAGTGGTTATCGTCTCGGCGTTTGCCGTGGAAACGCCCCGGCTGCTCCTCAACTCAGCCTGCAGCCAGTTTCCTGATGGACTGGCCAACAGCAGCGGGCTCGTGGGTAAGTACCTCATGCCCCACAGCGGACACGATGTCTATGCCCGGTTCGACCAGGAGATCCGCCTCTACAAAGGGACACCCGTCTTGGCAGTCAGCCAAGACTTCTACGGAACAGATCCAAACCGGGATTTCATCCGCGGCTACTCCCTCCATGCCCACGGCAGCAGGCCCCTGGGGATGGCGGTGAAGGCGGCAACCAATGCCGGGATCTGGGGCAGGCGCCTGCGGGAGATCATGCTCCACTGGAACTACTACGCCCGCATCACCCTAGTGGGGGAGGTGCTGCCGGAGATCACCAACTGCGTTACCCTGAGCGGCGAGACAGACGAATACGGGCTGCCCAGGGCAGAGGTGCACTTTGCCTACGGGGAAAACGATCAGAAGCTGATCAACCACGGCATCCAAAAATGCCGCGAGATCCTGGGGGCAGTAGGAGGAAGGGACGCCTTTGTGGTGCCAGACAGCGCGCACCTCATGGGCGGCTGCCGCATGGGAGATGACCCAAGCAGATCTGTGGTGAACAAGTTCTGCCAGAGCCACGACATCCCCAATCTCTACATCTGCGATGCCAGTGTGTTTGTCACATCGGGAGCCGCAAACCCCACCGAGACGGTGATGGCCCTAGCCGCCCGCACGGCCGATCACATCATCCGAGAGGGGAAGAAGCAGGGGTAAGGCCCACCGCCGCCGGTGGGCCTTACCGCGCTCAACTCTTCTTGTTCTGCTTCTTCCTGAAGAAGGAGAGGCTTCCCCAGCCGCCCACAACTGCCAGGTAAAAACCTAGATCATACCACCAGCCCGTATTGGCCGGCTCGTACACGCGGATCGCTTTGTTGAACAAGCCCACGATCAGCGATATGGGAGCCATCCAACCGTGCCAGATACCCCAGAAGAAACCAGCAGGCTTCTCGGGTGTGTTCCTGCCGTCACCGGGCAGGCAGCCCGCTAGAAACAGACAGGCGGCAATGATCACTGCGAGCACAATCATCCTCTTCATAGGCATCGCCTCCTCGCCTGCCCATTTGACAAATGGAGCACAAAGTCCTGGCGAATGGAGGCAAAAACCAGAGTTGTGGCGAATAAAACGGTGAAAAGCGAGTTGAGGACAGATGGGTGGCAGTAACGTGGAACGCACACGGCAGGGGATCGCACCATACTTGGCCGCGGCAGGTTCAGCGGTTATCTTCGGGTTTTCTTTCCTGTTCACCAAAAACGCCCTGGACAACCTTGAGGCCTTCGAGCTCCTAGGCCTTCGGTTTTTCCTGGCGGCAGTGTCCGTCCTGCTCCTGCGCAGGTTGAGGCTTATTCAGGTCATGTTGACCTGGGACAAGCTCCGAAGCCTGCTCTTGGTCGCTCTCCTCCAGCCCCTGCTCTACTTCATCTGCGAAACCATCGGGGTGCAGCACACTTCTTCCTCAGTGGCAGGCGTGCTGATCGGCCTGATCCCGGTTGCGGTCGCCGCTTTCTCAGCCCTCCTCCTCAAGGAGCCGGTGAGCAGGAAGCAGTGGGCAGCGATCATCGTGTCGGCCGCAGGCGTCGTCCTGCTGACGTGGCCGCAGCTGCAGGAGGGGCTGGGGGGACTGGGGGGCGTCTTCGCTCTGCTCGGTGCCGTGCTGGCCGGTGCCCTGTACAACATAGTCTCACGCCAGGCCTCGCAGAAGGCGGAGCCGGCAGAGGTAACCTACGTCATGATGTTGGTGGGGGCTGTGGTTTTCAACCTCATAGTCATGACACGGGCAGCGCTCAACGGCGCACCGATCATGTACTTCCGGGTGTTTGCAAGCTCTGAGACCACCTTTGCCCTGCTTTACCTCGGCCTTCTGTCGTCAGTGGGAGCTTTCTTTCTGCTGAACTACGCGCTTTCTCGGCTCAGTGCATCTCGTGCAGCCGTGTTCATCAACCTCACTCCCGTTTTCTCAGTCGCAGCAGGCGTCCTGTTCCGCGGTGAGCGCCTGCTCCCTCTGCAGCTCATGGGTGCGGCCGTAGTTTTGGCGGGAGTGTGGGGAGTCACAAGCGAGAAAAGCCGTCGGAACGGAGGGTAGGAAAGTGAGAATCTCTTCGCTTGAGGGTATCCTAAAGAGCAGACTAGTCGAGATCTTTACTGAGAATTGGGGAAGCCCGAAGATGGTTGTCTCTGGCGTAGTCTATGACTGCTGCGAGCGGAAATCCTCGGCCTGATCACCTATGTGATGAGGGAGGGCGAGTGCGAGATCATGTCCCTCAACAGCCTCGCAGAAGGGAAGGGGATCGGCACCGCACTGCTCAGCGAGGTCGAGAAGGCCGCCCGGGAGCAGGACTGCAGGTTGCTTAAGCTCGTGACCACCAACGACAACACCCATGCCCTGAGGTTCTACCAAAGGCGCGGTTTTGTCCTATCCAAGATCAGCATAGGAGCTGTCGAGGAAGCCAGAAAACTCAAGCCCGAGATACCCCTGATCGGCAGTGACGGGATACCGATCCGGGATGAGATTGAGCTGGTTAAGGTCTTAGGTGATTGACCACGCCGACAACGACTTTCGATCAAAATGGAGGTGGGACAATGAATCGCGATGGCGATGAGTTTGCGAGGCGGAATTATCTTCTTACTATGCGCCTTGCGGCCGCAACCCAGAGGCTGCTTCTGCTGGCCCTCAGCCTGCTCGCCCTGGCGGTCATAGCTTCCTTTGCCTTGGGGGTCTATGCAGCGGTTGTACTGGGAGCGTTCTTTACTGCAGTTATCTGGTTAGCCTTAAGTGTGCTGAGCTTCCTTGCTGTGCGGAGACTTGTCAAGAGTTCTCAAGATCTGCTTTCCGCCATCCAAGACCTGATGGAGGCAGCCGAGCAGGAACCAGGACTCAAGGAGGACGAATCCATGCGCCAGCTGCACAAGGACCTGAAGAAGCTGTTTCCCTTCGCCGGGCGCCGCACTCAGCTCCAAAACGCAGATAACGACCGCCGGTAGACTGCCGGCGGTTTTTTACTGCCGCGCTGAAAAAAATCAAGATCTTGAGAAGGAGTTGCTAAGTCCGTGTTGTAATATGATCAGCGAAGCAATCCGAAACGTTTCGGATAGGGGGAGAAGAAACACCCGTTTCTTTTTTGGTTGGGATCCGAAACGTTTCGGATGATGGAGGATGATGGTATGGCTGCCACATTGCGAGACGTGGCCCGTGTGTCTGGTTTCTCGGTGACCACAGTGTCCCGAGCCCTCAACGGCCACAGTGATGTGAATGAAGAAACCCGAAGGCGGATAGTTGAGACCGCGCGGCAGCTCAACTACGTCCCAAATCGCGTTGCCCAGCAGCTGGTAACAAGAAAGGCAAATGCCGTGGGCCTGTACTCACTCGATCGGGAGTCCTTTCTCAACCAGTTCATCGCCTTGATGATCGGCGGCATGATGGATGAGGCGACAAACCACGACTTCAACCTCATGCTCTTCTCCACTCAGCGGCTGAAAACCGCGCAGGAAGCGATCAGCCAGTGCCGGCAGAGGGGCTTGGGCGGGGTAGTGATCTCCGGTCTCAGGACTGATGAACCGTGGCTGGACGAGCTGAACCAAGCGGACTTTCCCATCGTACTGGTCGACGTACCGGTACAGGGGCCGCGGGCGACCTATGTTTCTGTGAACAACGTTCTGGGCGCGCGCAGGGCAGTTGATCATCTCGTTTCTCTCGGTCACCGTACCATCGGCATGATCAACGGCCACAGTGCCGCATGGGTCAGCCATCAGAGGCTTATGGGTTACCAGGAAGCGCTGCGCGCTCACGGACTGGAGATCAGAGACAGCTATGTCTATGAAGGGGATTTCAGCAAGGAGTCGGGCCGCAGAGGTGCTGAGCACCTGCTGAAAGCCAATCCTGAGATCACAGCGCTGTTTGCGGCAAGCGACCTGATGGCCGTGGGGGCCGTGGAGCAGCTGCAGGCTATGGGCTTCTCCGTGCCTGACCATGTGTCCGTAGTCGGTTTTGACGATCAGGATTTCGCTATTCACGTCAGTCCGCAGCTGACTACCATCAGGCAGGACATGTACACCTTCGGCAGGCTGGCGGTACGGGAGTTGATCACCATGATCAACGATACTGCCTACATACCGAAGCATGTGGATCTGCCCTGCGTGCTCGTGCAGCGGGGTTCGACCGGACCTGTGCGCACGATGGGGAGGTGTTGAGGCAGAGGGGGGTTCTGTTAGACGGAGAGCGTTGGTGCAGTGCCGTTAAGTGAAGACGAAAACAACGAGGAGGGTCTAGCTTGAAACGATTGACTTTGGCACTTGTTGTAGTGTTGTTGGTGAGCTTTGCCGCATCCGCTCAGCAGGTCAGGATCGGCGGTCACGGCGGCAGTGACACGATCATCGTTGAAGAGATGATTGAGTTGTTCGTCAAGCCGGCTTTGGAAGGCACGGGCATCACGGTGCAGTATGAGCCCATCTCCGATGACTTCCAGCGGTACATTGTCAACGCCCTCTCGGCAGGAACCGCACCAGATCTGTTCTACATGGACATCTTCTGGGCCGGCTCCCTGATCAGCAGCGGTGTGGTCGAGCCCCTGGATGAGTACATCGCCAAATCTGATGTGCTCAAGGCTGAAGACTTCATCGACACTCTGGTGGACGCTTTCACCTATGAGGGCAAGATCTACGGCATCCCCAAGGACTTCAACACCTTGGCTCTCTTCTACAACAAGGATCTCTTCGACCTGGCTGGCGTGGAGTATCCTTCCAACGACGATACTTGGGATACCCTGTATGAGAAGCTGGAGAAGGTAGCGGCCATCGATCCGAGCATTTACGGCCTCGCTCTGCAGCCCGAATATGCTCGCTTCGGCGCCCTGGCTCACGCTGCGGGCTTTGTGCCGATTGGCCCCGATGGCAAGACCAACCTGTCTGACCCGGCCTTCATCGAAGCCTTCAAGTGGTACACGGGCATGGCTGAAACCGGTGTAGGCGTCATGCCGGCGGACATTTCCCAAGGCTGGGGCGGCGGCGCTCTGGCTTCCGAGCAGGTAGCAGCAGCTCTCGAGGGCGCTTGGATGATCGGCGTGTTCAAGAGCGATGCTCCCAATATGCAGTACGGCGCAACCCTGCTGCCGAAGAACCCAAGGACCGGCCAGCGCGGCAACCTGACCTTCACCGTTGCTTGGGGTATGAACGCTGCCTCCGCCAACAAGGAAGCGGCTTTCAAGGTCCTGGAGATCCTCACCAGCGAAGAGGTTCAGCAGTGGGTTTTGGAGCGGGGACTGGCGATCCCGAGCCGCAAAGCCCTGGCCGACAACCCGTATTTCCTGCAGGACAGCGCGGAAGCCCAGGCTAACCGCATCGTCTTCCTGGGTGCCTCCGATGGCAATGTGCTGCCCTACCGCTTCGGCCAGTACGGCGGCGAGTGGATGGATCCGATCAACCAGGCTCTCTCTGCCGTCATGAGCAAGCAGGCTACTGTGGAAGAGGCTTTGGCCGAAGCCCAAGCTCAACTCGATGCTCTGATGGGACGATAAACGCTTGAGGGACATTTGGGGTTTCCCCAAATGTCCCCTTTTGAGGAGGTACCGACATGGGCAGGGTATCATCCGCACGGCTGAGAGAAAAAGTGGCTCCCTACGTTCTCCTGGCTCCTTTCTTGTTTTCGCTGATCGTGTTCTTTGGCTACGCCTTTGCCCGGGTGGTCTACTTCAGCTTTACTGAATACGACCTCTTCTCAGCGCCGCGGTGGGTGGGCTTGAAGAACTACTTGAACATCTTCCGGGATCTGGACTTTACCCGGGCCATGAAGAACTCGCTCACCTTCATGCTGGTGGTGACTACAGCCCAGACGATCATCGCTCTGCTTTTAGCACTTTTCCTCAATCAAAAGGTGCGGGGCATCAAATTCTTCCGGGCGGCCTATTACATGCCAAGCGTAGCTTCTTCGGTTGTTGTCACCTTGATCTTCATCTGGTTTTTCCAAAAGCGGGGCGTGCTGAACTTCTTGATCACCAAGTTCAAGGAGTACCAGGCGATCATCTGGCTCTTCCTGCTTATCGCAGCGGGGATTAACATCTTGCTCGTGGCATGGGAGAAACTGCGCCGCAGGCCCGTTTCCCTATTTGAGCCGAGCTTCGCGTTCCTTGGAATACTTGTTTCTTTTATCGTGGTCTTCAGTGCGGTGCGCTTCGGGTTTCTTGCGCCCCGGGAAGTGCAGCCGGCGGAGATCATCTGGTTTAACACCACAAAGACCTGGCCCGACTTCTTGGGATCGCTGTCTTTTTCGATCCCCTTAGGCGCCATCATGATCTTCAACATCTGGACCACGGCGCCGACCTTCATGCTTCTTTACCTGGCAGGGCTGCAGGATATTCCCCGGGAGCTGTACGAAGCGGCGCAGGTTGACGGAGCTGAAGGATGGCACATCATCCTGCACATCATCGTCCCGCAGCTCAAGCCGATCACGTTCCTCGTGGTAACCATGGGGCTCATCGGTACGCTGCAGATGTTCGACCAGGTGGCGATCCTGGGCAGCCAAGCTCCCCGCAGTGCCGTAATCACTTTGGCCTATTACATCTATTCCAATCTCTTCCCGGGTTCGTCCACGCCGCGGGTAGGCATGGCCAGCGCCTCGGCTATGTTCCTAGCACTCTTAACTGCTTTGATCGTCTACGCTCAGAGAAGGGTTATAGGAGGGGAAAGCGACAATGCATGATCTCAAGGCAAGGCGTTGGGCCAATGTGGCTGCCATATACTGCTTTCTGCTCCTCCTGTCTGTCCTCTTCATGGGGCCATTTGTCTTTGCTTTTCTCTCAAGCCTTAAGGACAACCCCACCGAATGGCCGCCGAGCCTGCTGGTGAACCAGCTGCGCCCTGCGAACTGGGCCGCCAGTTACCGGCTGGCCAAACAGGGCGGCGGGAACGGCTTTACGGGCGGGATGGGGCCCGGAGGCAGCCTCGAGTTTGAGGTGACCTACTGGACCTCCCCGGACCAAGAACCCGTTCCTCCCGATATTGTCATACCCAAACGTGTCCAGGGCGGTGCAGTCATGGCGCTGCGCGTAACGCACTGGGCGGCGGACTATGTTCAGGTAGCCGACCTGGAGGAAGTGAGGCGTGAGCCCAGCGCAGACGGTTTCCTGACCACCTACCGGTTCCGGTTGGTGAACACTGGTGATGTGGCTCTCGACACGGTGCCCATGGATCTCACGGTACCCATGCGCCAGCAGTTCGTCTCTGCCACCCTTTCGCCCAACCGCATTGAAAGGCTCGGACGGACCCAGAGCTGGAACAACGTGAGTGCCGGTTTGCTTCCCTACGTCTTCGGCAACTACGCGCGGGTGTTTCGGGAGAACTACAGCGTGAGCACGGGACGGGGACTGTTCCTTCTCTGGATCCGCAACTCCGTTTTCCTGGCGATCACGCGGGTGCTCACTACGCTGCTCTTTGCCTCCATGGCAGGCTATGCCTTGGCCCGCTTGGACTTTAGGGGGAAGGGAGCCATTTTCGCCTTCCTGCTGTTCTCCATGATGATCCCGCAGCAGGTCACCTTCATCTCCAACTACCTGGTGCTGAGAGATGGAGTCTTCGGCCTCTCCCGTCTCTTTGGGATGCCTACACTGCTCAACACCTACGCCGGTTTGATCATCTCGGGGCTGGTGGGAGCAAGTTCAGTGTTCATCATGAAGCAGTTTTTTGAGCGCCTGCCGGCCAGCATGGAAGAGTCGGCTCGTATAGACGGGGCCAGCACCTACACGGTGTTCTTCCGGATCATGCTGCCTCTGGCCAAGCCGCCTTTAGGGGCTTTGACGATCCTCACTTTCCAGGGAGTCTGGAACGAGTTTTTCTGGCCGCTCGTTGTGATCACCTCGCCGGCCGACAAATATCCGTTGACCATCGGACTGCTCAACCTGCAGCGTGCCTACGGGTCCGCCACTTTCGATTGGGGGCCGATCCTGGCCGGAACGTTCATATCTGCGCTACCAGTCATCGTCTTGTTCATAGTCTTCCAGCAGTATTTCGTAGAAGGAATCAGTTTCTCAGGAACAAAGGGCTAGGAGGAAAACGCACATGGAGTTTGATCCCCGCTGGGATTTGGTAGAAGAAAAGCTGAGTAACAATATAGGGCATTACGAGAGTTTGTTCACTTTGGCCAACGGCTACCTGGGAACGCGCGGCGCAACCGAAGAAGGCCGCAGAGAGCGGACGCCCGGCACCTTCCTCGCCGGGCTCTTTGACGCGGCTCCCCGGGAGGTCACTGAACTGCCCAACCTGCCAGATTGGCTCAGTGTGGAGTTCAGCCTGGCCGGTGAGCGCCTGGACTTGACCCAAGGTGAGATCTTGGATTACTACCGGGTGCTCCGCTTGAAGGATGGCACATTGGAGCGCTTTGTGCGTTGGAAAAGCCCCCAGGGCCGCATCAGCTGCCTGCACTTTTCCCGTTTTGTGTCCATCGCTGACCATCATCTCGCTGGGCAGCGCTGTGAGATCATCCCCGAGAACTACTCGGGAACCATTCGGCTCGTCTCACGCCTTGACGGCCAGGTGACCAACAGCGGTACGCAGCACCTGGCTCCGGTGGAAGCCTCAACCTTCCCGGGGCGGGGCATCTACCTGATGAGCGAGACCTACGAGGCAAAGCATCTGGTGGTGCAGGCTGCCGCCCATCGGCCGGAAGGCCCCATCCTTGGCGAAGGATATGCCAACGGGCAGCGGCGCATCGATTACTGGGTGGAACTGGAAGCCGAGGCCGGCCGCAGCCTGGCCCTGGAGAAGCTGGTCACCACCCACAGCTCCCGCGATCTCGAACTGGAAGGCATGCAGAAAAGCCAGGAACTGCTTCTTGCCTGGGCTCTAAACGCCAATGAGCGGGCTCAGCAGCTGGGTTTCCAGCGAGCCCTTGAGGAGCACGTGCTGGCCTGGCAGCAGCGCTGGGAGAAAGCGGATCTCGTCATTGATGGGCCCGATTTCGACCAACTTGCGCTGCGCTTTGCCCTTTTCCACCTCATGCAGATGGCATCGTGGCATGATCACCGGGTGAGCGTGGCGGCGAAGGGCCTCAGCGGTGAAGGCTACAGGGGGCATGTCTTCTGGGATACGGAAATCTTCATCCAGCCCTTTTTCCTCCATGTCTTCCCGGAAGTCGCCCGCATGCAGCTTCGCTACCGCCACCACACACTGCCGGGCGCGCTGCGCAAGGCCCGGGAAAACGGTTATGAAGGAGCCATGTACCCCTGGGAAAGCGCAGAAACAGGGGATGAGACGACGCCCACCGTTGGCGCGATCGATTTTGAGACCAGAAAGCCGATCCCCATCCTCACGGGCAAGTACCAGCAGCACATCACCGCTGACATCGCCTACGCCATCGCCCGTTACCTGGAGGTAACCGGGGACAAGCAGTTCCTGGAGGAGTACGGAGCAGAAGTGGTGCTCCTCGGTGCCCGGTTCTGGGCCAGCCGGGTGGAGTATAGCGCGGCGGAAGACTGCTATGACATCAAGGCGATCATGGGCCCCGACGAGTACAAGGAAATAGTGGACAACAACGCTTACACCAACTTACTCGTGCAGAAGCACCTGCTCTTCGCCGGTAAGGTCCTAAGCGAGCTCACCAGCTCCGCAATCATTGAGAGGTGGGGCTTCTCCCAGGCAGAAGGGGAGAAATGGGCGGAGATAGCGGCTAAGATCCGCCTGCCGAGGCGGGGCGATCTCCTGGAGCAGTTCGATGGATTCCTGAAGCTTAAGGAGATCGATGTGCTGAAGTACCGGGACACCCCCGGCGCCCTGCAGAAAGCCTACAGCTGGCGGCAGATCACGGGGTCCCAGGTTCTCAAGCAGGCTGATGTGGTCATGCTCCTGCACCTCCTGCCCGAGGAGTTCACCGCGGCGGAGAAAAAGGCAAACTGGGACTTCTACGAACCCAAGACCATGCACGACTCGTCTTTGAGCGCGGCGATCCACAGTGCGGTTGCCTGTGAACTGGGGCTTGCGGAGGAGGCTTACCGCTACTTCCAAAAGGCCAGCCGCATCGATCTGGGTGACGGGCTGCAGAACAGCGCCCACGGCCTCCACGCCGCTTCCCTGGGCGGCCTGTGGCAGGCCGCGGTGCACGGCTTTGCCGGAGTGCGCATCGCGGAAGGCGTGCTGCACATAAGCCCGCAGCTTCCCGAGGTTTGGGCGGGCCTGCGCTGCAGGCTGCAGGTGGGCGGCCTGCTGCTGGGGCTGGAGATCACCAAGACTGGGGTGCAGGTAACGCCCCTTTCAGGCGCCGGCGAGGTGAGAGTGCAGGTCGGTTCCCAGACCACTTTGGTGTCCCATGCGGGCGGCAGCGTGCAGTTTACCTACGCCTCTTAAACAGGCGAAAAGGCGCGTGAAAAGAGCATAATCTGGCAGAAACGGGCGATTTTGACAACTGTCCCAGATCTGTAGTATAATGTTAACCACACATAGCCGGTGTTGACCCAAGGCTTTTACAGCTGAAGAGGAGTGCAGTAAGGCGGGGTGGTGGGCATTGGTGCCTTCACCCTGCTTTTTTACACCCTCGGAACAACGACAAAACGGCTGAGGTTCGTATGGACCTACGGAAAGGAGATGGCATGAGCAAAAGAGAGATAGCATTGAGGAGAGCTGAGCAGCTCAAAGAGGCGATCAAGGACTACCTGCAGACGAAGGACACTATTCCCAGGGGCATGGCGCCTGCGCAGCAGGAGCAGTACAGGAGGCAGAAGGCTAAGATCCTTGCTCTTCTTGGTGGCTCTGAAGAAGACTGGGATGACTATCGGTGGCAGCTGAAGAACAGGGTTTCCGATGTGGAGGTGCTGCGCCAGATCATAGACTTGGCCGAGGAGGAAGCTGAGGCCATCCGCCAGGTGGGAAAACAGTTCCGCTGGGCGGTTTCCCCATACTACCTGGCTCTGATCGATCCTGAGAACCGCTATGACCCCGTTAAGCTGCAGGCTGTACCCACCGGCGCTGAGCTGGACACCGGCGGGAAAGCCGATCCCATGGGGGAGGAATACACTAACCCCGCTGGCAGCATAACCCGGCGCTATCCAGACCGAGTGATCATAAACGTTACGAATCAGTGTGCCATGTACTGCCGGCACTGTCAGCGCCGGAGGAATATCGGCACCAAGGATTTCCACACTACAGAGAAGAAGCTCGCGGAATCCATAGCGTATATCGGCGCTAACCCAGAAATCCGGGATGTGCTGCTGACCGGCGGCGATGCGCTGATGCTTTCCGATCAGATTTTGGATTGGCTGCTGGGAGAACTCCAGGCCATTCCTTCTGTTGACTATGTCCGGATCGGCACCAGAGTCCTGGTGACTATGCCGCAGCGCATCACAGACAGCTTAGTGGAGGTTTTAAGGAAGCATCCACCGCTTTATATCAACACGCAGTTCAACCATCCCAAAGAGGTTACTCCAGAAGCCCAAGCGGCCTGCAGCAAACTGGTCAACGCCGGCATCCCTCTAGGCAATCAAGCGGTCCTGCTCAACGGGATCAACAACGATAAGTATGTGATGCGCCTCTTAAACCAGGAGCTGCTCAAAATCAGGGTGCGGCCCTACTACATCTTCCATGCGAAAGAAGTGGTGGGCACCAAGCACTTCAACACCTCGATCGATGATGGGATCGAGATCATGGAATCCCTCCGGGGCTACACCTCCGGCATGGCTATTCCCACCTATATCCTCAACGCGCCGCAGGGGTACGGCAAGACGCCCCTCGGCCCGCAGTACCTTCTTTCCCGGGGCAAGCGATCAATCAAGATCAGGACCTGGGAAAGCAGGGTCTTCGACTATCCCAATGAGCCGACCGCGGATCTTAAGCAGATCCTAGAGTCCTGAAAAGCAAGCCCGGGTCATCCCCGGGCTTGCGCCATATTTAGAACAGTTTGTGGATGAAGAGGCCGCTCAGCAGTTTGGGTTCGAACCAGGTGGACTTAGGGGGCATGACCTGGCCCCTGTCAGCAACGGCGAAGAGCTCTTCAATGGAGGTGGGGTAGAGGGAAAAGGCCACCTGCCTGTCTTCCCGGCAGCGCCGCTCCAGCTCTTTCAGCCCGCGGATCCCCCCAACGAAATCGATCCTCTCATCTCTTCTCGGATCCTGGATCTTGAGGATGGGGGCGAGGAGGTGATCCTGGAGAATAGACACGTCCAGGCTCTTCACCGGGTCATCTCTGGGCACAAGCCCAGGATGGGGAGTGAGCTTGTACCACCGGCCGGCAGTGTACATCCCGAAGGTGCCCTTCTGCTCAGGAGCGTAGGGAGAGGCCGGGGCCTGTTCGAGTGCAAAGCGTTCCTCAATCTGCTGGAAGAATTCTTGGGAGGACAGCCCGGCCAGGTCCTTCACCAGGCGGTTGTAAGGAAGGATCTTAAGGTCCGAAGCGGGGAAGAGGACGGAAAGGAAATAGTTGAACTCCGCTTGGGGATCAGGGCTCTGCTCCCGCAGTTCCCGTCCGACCCGGACTGCCGCGGCCGAGCGGTGGTGCCCATCGGCGATATAGAGGCAATCCACCGCGGAAAAGAGGTGTTCCAGCTCGGCGATGGTCTCCCGAGAGTCCACAAGCCAGCAGAGGTGATCCACCCCGAAAGCGCTGAACTGGTAAAGGGGCTCGTGGGTTTTCACCCAGCCATCGATCAGCTGCCTGATCTCCTCCCGATCGCGGTAGGCTTGGAAGATGGGGCCCGTCTGGGCCTGCAGTGCCTTAATGTGTTCGACCCGGTCTTGTTCTTTGTCGGGCCTGGTAAGCTCATGCTTCTTGATCACGCCGTTGATGCAATCATCCACAGCGGTGCAGGCCACGAGTCCGGTCTGGACCCTCCCGCCCATGACCTGGCGGTAGATGTAGAAGTACGCCTGCTCGTCCTGGATCAGGTGCTGTTTCTCCAGCATCTTGTCAAAGATCTCCCGGGCTTTGGCGTAGACCCGCGGGTCATGGGGATCCATCATCTCGGGGAAGTTGATCTCTGCCCGGTCGATGCGCAGGAAGGAGAGCTCGCTGCCCTCCACCATCTCTTTGGCTTCCGCTGAGCTCATCACATCGTAGGGCAGAGCGGCGATCGCCGCTGCGAGTTCGGCTCGGGGCCGCACGGCCCGGAATGGCCTGACGACAGCCATGGTGATCCTCCTTTCTGGATGGCTTCAGTTCACTCTGTTGCGCACCGGCCTGCCCATGGCGAAGTTGAGCACTTCCTCAGCCACCACGCGGGCCACTTTCAGCTGGGCTTCCCTGGTAGAGGCCGCGATATGAGGGGTGGCAGTCACCTGTTCCATCTGCATCAGCTCGTAGCTCTCCGGCGGCTCTTGGGTGAAGACGTCGAGAGCGGCCGCGGCGATATGCCCGCTGTCGAGAAGACGCTTGAGCGCCGCTTCGTCCACGATCCCGCCCCGGGCGGCGTTGATGATCATCACTCCAGGTTTGGTCTTCCTGAGGTTCTCCTCGCCCAGCAGCCCTTTCGTCTCCGGCGTGGCGGGAGTGTGCACGGTGATAATATCCGACGATGTAAGGATCTCCTCCAGGCTGCTTGCTTGGGCACCTGCTGCCCCTGCCTTCTCTGGAGTGATGGAGCGGCTGTAGGCCAGCACATTCATCTCAAAGGCCCGGGCCCGCTTGGCCACTTCCTGGCCGATGCGGCCGAAACCGATGATGCCAAGGGTCTTGCCGAAAAGCTCGCTTCCCATAAAGGAACTGCGGTCCCACTCACCCCGGCGGATGGAGGCGTTGGCCAAACAGAGCTTGCGGACCATGGCCAGCATCAGGGCAAAGGTATGCTCCGCAGTGGCGATAGTGTTGGCGTCCGGTGCGTTGACCACGACCAGGCCCCGCCTGGTCGCGGCAGGCACATCGATGTTGTCCACGCCGACTCCCGCCCTGCCGATGATCTTGAGCCCGGCCATCTTCTCCATGACCGCGTCCGTTACTTTGGTGGCACTGCGCACCAGGAGCGCATCATAGGTGTCAAGGTCTTTGGCGTCATCCACGCTTTTCTCCACGATCTCAACCTGGCCGCTCTCCAGGAGGGGAGCGAGGCCTTCCTTGGCGATCTTGTCGGAAACCAGCACACGGAACATGGGCATCCTCCTCTGCAGACCGTTTTCTAGGGTTCTCTTATTATATCACACCATTTCCCGAGAATGGAAATTGGTTTCCAGGTAGTGGAATTGTGATAAGATGAAAGCACAACAACCTACGATGGGAGGAGGCATTGGAATGAAAAGAGCGTACAACTTCAACGCTGGACCGGCCGCCCTGCCTTTAGAGGTCCTCCAGGAGGCCCAGGCAGAACTTCTGGACTTCCAAGGCACGGGCATGTCTGTGATGGAACTGAGCCACCGGAGTAGGAAGACGAAGCCGTGCACGAGGAAGCTGGAAGGCTGCTGAGGGTGCTCTTGAACGTGCCCGATGACTACAGCATCCTCTTCCTGCAGGGCGGAGCGAGCCTTCAGTTCTACATGGTTCCCCTGAACCTCCTGGGCGAGGGTCAGACTGCCAGCTACGTCCTGACCGGTTCCTGGTCGGAAAAGGCTTTAGAGGAGGCAGCAAAGGTCGGCCAGATCAAGATCGCGGCCAGCACCGAGGAGGAGCGGTTCCGGCGCATCCCCCACCAGGAGGAACTGGCGATCAGCGGGGACGAAGCCTACGTGCATATCACGTCGAACAACACCATCTTCGGCACCCAGTGGCAGCAGTTTCCGGACACCAAAGGCGCGCCCTTGGTTGCCGACATGTCCAGTGACATCCTGTCAAGGCCTTTTGATGTGAGCCAGTTCGGGCTCATCTATGCTGGAGCCCAGAAGAACCTCGGCCCCTCGGGGGTGACGGTGGTGATCATCCGCTCAGACCTCCTTGAGCGGTCGCAGGAAGGCCTGCCGGTGATGCTGAGCTATGCCACCCATGCCCGGAGCAGATCCCTTTACAATACGCCGCCCACCTTCGCCATTTACCTCTTGGGCAAGGTGCTGGGCTGGGTGGAACGTCAGGGAGGGGTGGCTAAGATCGCCGCACAAAACGAGCTCAAAGCCAAGATCCTCTACGATGCGGTCGACCAGAGCGGCGGCTTCTATAAAGGACATGCGGAGCCGGACAGCCGCTCCAGGATGAACGTCACCTTCACGCTGCCCTCCGCTGAGCTGGAAAAGGAGTTCCTGGCAGCAGCGAAGGAAGCAGGCTTTGTCGGCTTGGCCGGGCACCGTTCAGTGGGCGGCTGCCGCGCGTCCATCTACAACGCCGTGTCCGTTGAGGCCTGTGAGGCCCTGCGTGATTTCATGATCGCCTTCAAAGCGAAACGTTAAAACGCTCAACCTGCGCCCCCACACCTTGCCCTGCCGCTTCCAAAATGTTAAAATAAAAGCAAGATTAGAAATGTAAGGGTAGAATTCTTTATAATTATGCGAAGTGTGGTTATAAAAACACATGGAGCAGAAGGAGGCGGCGTATGTCCAGGTTCAAGGTCATCATCATGGGGGCTGCGGGTAGGGATTTCCACAACTTCAACACCTACTACCGCGACAACGAGCGTTACGAGGTAGTAGCCTTCACCGCCACGCAGATCCCGGATATTCACGGGCGGAAGTACCCTCCGGAACTGGCAGGCAGGCTCTACCCCAACGGCATTCCCATCTACCACCAGGGCGACCTCTCTGACCTGATCAAAAGGCACGACGTGGATGAATGCGTTCTCTCTTACAGCGATGTGGCCTATGAATACGTTATGCACCTCAGCGCACTGGTGAATGCAGCCGGAGCTAACTTCGCGCTGCTCGGACCGAAGCATACCATGCTCAAGAGCAGCAAACCGGTGATCGCGGTCTGCGCCACCCGGACCGGGACAGGCAAGAGCCAGACCTCCCGCCGGGTTGCAGAGATCCTGCTGCGGCGGGGCATCCGGGTGGTTGCGGTGCGCCATCCCATGCCCTATGGTGATCTCGCGGCACAGCGCGTGCAGCGTTTTGCCAGCATCGAAGATCTTGCCAGGCACAACTGCACCATTGAAGAAATGGAAGAATATGAGCCGCACATCGTGCGGGGCAACGTGGTTTACGCCGGTGTGGACTACGAAGCCATCCTGCGGGCCGCGGAGAACGACCCCGCAGGCTGCGATGTGATCCTCTGGGACGGCGGGAACAACGACTTCCCGTTTTATCAGCCCGATCTGTTCATCACTGTGGCCGATCCGCACCGAGCGGGGCATGAACTGAGCTACTACCCCGGGGAAGTGAACCTGCGGCTGGCCGATGTGGTGGTGATCAACAAGATCGACAGCGCTCAGCCCGAGAATGTGGAAATGGTGAGGCGCAACATCCGCCAGGTGAACCCTGGAGCTCTGGTCATCGACGCGGCCTCGCCGATCCGGGTGGAAAACCCGCGGCTGATCCAGGGGAAGCGGGTGTTGGTTGTGGAAGACGGCCCCACGCTCACCCACGGTGAGATGAAGATCGGTGCCGGCACCATCGCTGCCCAGAAATTCGGTGCGGCGGAGATCGTCGATCCCCGCCCGCATGTGGTCGGCAGGCTTGCGGAGACCTTTGCTCTCTATCCCCATATCGGCGCCCTGCTGCCGGCCATGGGTTACAGCGCTGAACAGAGGGCCGATCTCGAGGCCACCATAGCAAGGGTGGACTGCGATGCAGTGATCATCGGCACGCCCATCGATCTCAACCGGGTGATCGCGATCAAAAAGCCGAATACGAGAGTGTTCTACGACCTGCAGGAGATCGGCAGCCCCAATCTCGAAGAGATAATGTACGAGTTTGTTGAGCGCCACAGACTGGGCCGGTAAAGGCGGTCCGGCACGGCCAGAAGGAGATGATGTCCTTGGCCAGGACAGAAGAGTTCATCCGTGAAGTGGAGCAGTACAGCGCACGCAACTACAACCCCCTGCCAGTGGTCATCAAAAAGGGCGAAGGGGTGTGGGTGTTTGATATCGAGGGCAACAGGTACCTGGATATGCTCTCGGCTTACTCGGCGGTGAATCAGGGCCATCGGCATCCCAAGATCATCCAGGCCCTGATATCTCAGGCGGAGAAGATCACCCTCACATCCCGGGCTTTCCACAATGAAACCATGGGGCCTTTCTTGAAGAAGCTCTGCGAGATCGCAGGCTATGAAAAAGCCCTGCCCATGAACACAGGGGCCGAGGCCGTGGAGACCGCGATCAAAACCGCACGCAAGTGGGGGCAGCTGAAGAAGGGAGTTCCAGAAAACCAGGGCGAGATCATCGTCTGCGAGAACAACTTCCACGGGCGCACCGTGACCATCATCAGCTTTTCCAGTGAGGAACAGTACCGTTTTGGTTTCGGGCCCTTCACTCCAGGTTTTGTGACCGTACCCTTCGGAGATGCCGCGGCACTGGAAGCGGCCATCGGACCGAACACGGTAGCGGTCTTGGCCGAGCCCATCCAGGGGGAAGGCGGGGTTCTCGTTCCGCCCGACGGCTATTTAGCCAGGATGCGGGAGCTGACAAGGAAGCACAACGTGCTCATGATGCTTGATGAGATCCAGACCGGCCTGGGGCGCACAGGGAAGCTGTTCGCCTATGAACACGAGGGGGCAAAACCCGATGTGCTCATCCTGGGCAAGGCTCTGGGGGGCGGGGTGTACCCCGTCTCTGCCGTCCTGGCCAGCGGGGAAGTGCTGGGAGTCTTTGCCCCCGGCGACCACGGTTCCACTTTCGGCGGGAATCCGCTGGGCGCGGCTGTGGGCATCGCTGCGCTGGAGGTTCTGCTGGAAGAGGACCTGCCAGGGCGCGCGAACGAACTGGGCCGTTACTTTACCGCAGGGCTTGAAGACATAAACAGCCCCTACGTCCGGGAGATCCGGGGCAAGGGGCTGCTCATCGGAGTAGAGATCAAGAAGGAGTACGGTTCTGCCCGGCCTTTCTGTGAAAGGCTTATGGCTGAGGGGCTGCTCTGCAAGGAAACCCATGAGCAGACGATCCGCTTCGCTCCTCCCTTAGTGATCACAAAAGAGGATATAGACTGGGCTCTTGAGCGCATCAGGAAGGTGCTTGGGGCCTAGAGGAACAGCAGGAACACTCCTGCGATGGAGACCAGTGCTCCCATGACTTCTTTGGGGAGCACTTTCTCTTTAGCGATCAACACGGCGAACGGGATGATCAGCACGGGAGAAATGGAGGTCAGAGACGAAACGATGCCTGCCTGGGTGCGCTGCAGGGCGATGAGGACCGCTGACACCCCGACAAAGGGTCCCAAAACAGCGCCGAGGGAGATGCATCCCAGGGCTTTGCGGTCTTTGAGAGCTGCAGCCATCTCCGGCCACTTCCTGCGGAAAGTGATGATCAGGGTGAAGGCGGCAAAGGCCGCAAGAAGCCTGATCTGGGTAGCTGCCAGCGGGTTGTAGGAGCCCATGCCCAGCTTGCTGAAAACCATACCCAGGGCGTCACCAAGTGCTCCGAGAAAGGCAAAGACTACTCCCCGCAGCGGCCGGTTGAGCTTGACCTTTTTCTCCTCGGGATTGCGGCTCAGGATGACGATGGAAATCCCGAGCATAACCAGGAAGATGCCGAACAGCCCCGAGGGCGGTATCCTTTCGCCCAAGACGATATAGCTGACCAGGGCGGTTATCGGCGGCCCCATGGACTTGATCAGAAGCGAAATCCGGGCACCGATCTCAACATACGCCTGGAAGAGGAAGATGTCCCCGAAAACGAAGCCTACCAGGCCGGAGATGGTCAGCCAGAACCAGGCCTCTGGCGCCGCATCGGTGGGCAGGGGCAGGCCCCTGCTCAGCCAGGCGGAAAGGGCCAAAAGGGGAAAGGCTACAAAGATGCGCAGGTAAGTCACGGCCAGCGATCCGACCCGTCTGCCCGCTGTTTCGAATGCGATGGAGTTGAGACACCAACAAAAAGCGGCGGTGAGCGCCGCCAGTTCGCCGATATGGGCTGCTGCGTTCATCGACCTCGGCTCCTGCTGCTGCGTAGTGCCATACTG
>DURQ01000033.1 GCA_012840725.1 Bacillota bacterium | reverse complement strand
TTTTCCGCAGCGTGGTCAGCCTGATCTTGGTTTTCAGCGCCAATCAGCTGGCGAAGCGGTGGGGCCAAGAACGCCTGGTCTAGTGCCTAGGACGCCATGTGGGGGTGGAATAAATGAACAGAGTCGGACGCAAAACTTGGGAAGACATCCTTCTCGACACTTTCATCTATGTTTCCTTGATCTTTCTTGTCGTGGTTACGCTCTATCCTTTCCTGAACACGCTGGCCGTTTCTTTCAACGATGCCGTGGACAGTTCAAGGGGAGGAATCACACTGTGGCCGCGCAAGTTCACGCTGTATAACTACCAGTCGCTCCTGAGCCGCAGTCAGATGTACCGCGCCGCATTGATCTCCGCTGCCAGGACAGTTCTGTCCACGGTTTTCGGTACGTTCTGTACGGCCATGGTAGCGTACATCATCAGCCGGCGGGAGTTTGTGTTCAGGAAGTTCGTCTCCTTCATCTACGTTCTCACCATGTATATCGATGGAGGACTGGTGCCCACCTACTTCCTCATGCGGTCGTTGGGGCTGGTCAACAGCTTCTGGGTCTACGTGGTGCCGGGGTTGGTATCGGCTTTTAACCTCATCGTGATCCGGACTTATATCTCCAGCCTCTCGGACAGCTATGTGGAGTCGGCGCGCATTGACGGAGCAGGCGAGTTTACGATCTTCATGCGCATCATCCTGCCTCTGTGTAAACCCGTTCTGGCAACGATCGCCCTGTTCATCGCGGTAGACAACTGGAATGCCTGGTTTGACACCTTCCTTTACAATTCGGCCAACGTGAACCTCAGCACCCTGCAGTACGAGCTGATGAAGGTTCTGCAGACCGCCAACTCCATGTCGGGCTCGCTTCTCCAGGCTCTGTCCAGGGCAGCCGCGGGAACCACGAACACGGTTACGCCGCGGGCGATCCGAGCCACGATGACCATCATCGTCAGTGTTCCTATCGTGCTCGTTTACCCGTTCCTGCAGCGGTACTTCGTGCACGGCCTGACGGTGGGAGGCATCAAAGAGTAGCTTGCAGGCAGCGTTCCAGAGCGCAGGCGCCAGCAGACACGCATAAGGGGTGGCCGCAGCTTCGCTGCGACCACTTTCTACGTTCTGCGGTTTGTGGTAAGATCCAGTTACGATGTATATCCGAACGGTGAAAAGCAGAGGTCACGAATACGTTCAGCTTGCGCACAACTATCGCGATCCAGAAACGGGCGCCTCAAAGGCCAAGGTCCTTTACAACTTCGGGAGAAAGGACCAGCTAGACGTGGAGGGTCTGAAGCGGCTCGCAGGCAGCATCGCCCGCTTCTTGGAGCAGTATGATGCGGCAGGCTTCTCAGTTGAGGATTCGGAGCCTGTGCAGGAAGGGCCTTCGCTGCCTGGCTTGACAGCGAGAATTATGCGGCGGAGCAGGCAGAGTCTATCTGAGGAAGAAACCAAGGCCGTTCTGGCCAGGGGGCAGAACGGTGTCCTTGCCTGCCTCGGAGATGGCGGTTATCCCTATGCTGTGCCCCTGAGTTACGTCTATCTTAACGGCAGGATCTACTTCCACTCTGCCAAGGAAGGTCACAAGATCGACGCCATCACGGGAAATCCCAAAGTGTCGTTCGCGGTCATCGATGAGGATACGATCGTCAGCGAAGAGTACACCTCGTACTTCCGCAGCGCGATCGTCTTTGGCCGTGCCAGGGTTGCAGACGGGGAAGAACGCCAGGAAGCCTTTCGCGCCCTCGTCGATAAGTATGCCGGGGATCGGCCTGAAGAGGAGCGAAGCAGGACCGCCGCCGAGTGTGAGCGCGCCTGCATCGTTGCTATCGACATCGATCACGTGACAGGCAAGGAAGCGAGGGAGCTCGTTGAGAAGAGGAGCGGGGACGCTGTTTTCTGAGCGGCGGCCCCGGTACCTGCGAGGATTTTTCTCGAAGTCGCAAATTGGGAAAAGGAAATTGCGCGCGCCCGTGGAATATTAAGATGCAGCAAGGATGATGTAAATTGGCAACCATACGCGATGTGGCCCGTGTGGCCGGTGTCAGCCCCACCACGGTATCCCATGTGCTCAGCAACCGGCGGCCAGTCTCCGAGGAGACCCGGAAGAGAGTTCTGGAAGCCGTTGAAAGAGTCGAATATGTGCCCAACGCCATCGCTCAGGGGCTCGTCAGCCAGCGGACCAACGTCATCGGCATGTGCTTTCCAGTGACTCAACTCGTTGAGTCGAATCCGTCCCTGATTACGCTGCTGTTTACCGGCGGAAGGCGTCTGCGCGAACACGGATACCAGCTGCTGTTCGTGAGCACACCCCACGAGGACATGAAGGATTTCCGCCGGATCGCCCGGTCCGGCCTGCTGGACGGCATCATCCTCTATGAAGTCCTCTTGGATGACCCCCGCGTGCAGTTTATGCAGAAGCACGGCCGCATCCCCTTTGTGCTGGTAGGGCGGTGCAGAAACACTGAAGGGATCAGCTTTGTAGATATCGACTCGTCAGAAGGGGTTTACCAAGCTACAACCTATCTGATCGATCAAGGCCATGAACGCATCGTGTTTGTAGGCGGCTATCCCCGAGAGTTTTCCCACTCTTTCCATGCCCACGAGGGGTACAAAAGAGCTTTGGAGAGCAGAGGCATCGCCTACGATCCCGATCTAGTCAAGAGGACCGAGCAGAGCGAAGGTGCAGCAGTTGGGGTTCTGGAGGAACTGCTCAGGGGCAAGGTAGCATTCTCGGCCATGATCTGCCTCTCGGAGTTTGTGTGCATGACCATGCTCAAGGAGCTGCGTGTTCGAGGCATCCGGGTCCCTGAAGATGTATCGCTCATCTCCTTCGGCAACAGCCGGAGCTGCTTGATGACTGACCCAGCGCTGACAGCCATATCTCTGTGTTTCGATGAAATGACGCAGCTGGCCATCGATATCCTGGTGGACAAGCTGACTGATGATTCGCCCGAGGCAAAGCAGATTTTGCTTACTCCTTCGCTGGAAATCCGGGCATCTTCCGGCCCCTGCCTCTGGGAGGGCGGACGGTACCGGGTCGCGAGAGGCTGAAGCCGCCTTTATATTTTTCGTTCAATGCAAAACGTTTTGCGCGACCTGCGGCAGGAGTGGCCAGCGGAACCGGCCCGAACGCCTCTCCTGAGTTTCCCGGCGGTGCGCTACCCGAGGCCGGTCAGGCAGCAGGACTCGCCCGAGGAATCTGGCCGTCATGCAAAACGTTTTGCGTATCCCTCCACGGGCTCAAAAAAGAGAAGGAAGGTGGTAGGCACAGGTTTCTTGTCCGCTTTACGCAGTGTCAGTCAAAAACAGAAAGGAGAAAACAGCAGTGAAAAAGACCCTTGTAGCGTTTGCAGTCGTAATTGCGCTCCTATCAGCAGGGATCGTTAGTGCCGCCGAGCAAATCGTTTTGCATCAGTGGGACTGGCATTCTCAGCCGCACACAAGCAAAGCCATGGATGATCTGATCAAGGCGTTCACTGAGAAGTACCCGCACATCCGCATCGAACGGACCTACTATTCCTTTGGTGACATCAGGCAGCAGCTGCTCGTAGGTTCCATCGCGGGCAACTCCCCAGATATCATCATCATTGACAACCCGGATCATCAGGCTATGGCCGTAGCGGGTGTTCTGGCCGACATCACCGATTACATCCAGGAGTGGGGACAGGCCGATCAGTTCTTTGAAGGCCCGCTGTCTTCCACCATTTGGGAAGGCCGCCACTACGGACTGCCGCAGAACAGCAACACCCTTGCCCTGTTCTACAACAAGGAAATGTTCGCAGCAGCCGGTATCGAAAAGGCTCCCGAGACTTGGGAAGAGCTGTATGAAGTGGCGAAGAAGCTGACCACGCCTGAAGTCCGCGGTCTCCACGTCTGCGCCAACATGACCGAAGAAGGCGCCTTCCAGATGCTCCCGTTCCTGTGGCAGGCCGGCGCCGATCTGGACAGCCTGGACAGCCCGGAAGCGATCAAGTTCTTCACGTACATCCAGAAGATGGTCCAGGAAGGGATTATCTCCCTCGACTGCCTGAACATGAAGCAGAACGACATCGCTCTGCAGTTCTGCTCCGGCGCAGCCGCCATGATGATCAACGGCCCGTGGAACATCCCCACCGTCCGTGACAACGCTACCTTCGAGTGGGGCCTCGCCCTCCTGCCTTACGATCAAAAGAGAGCCTCCGGACTAGGCGGCGAGAACTGGGCCATCGGAGCACAGACTGAGCATCTTGAAGAAGCAGTGGCCTTTATCCTGTTCGCCTCCGAGTACAACAATTATCTGCAGGCCATCCGCACCATGGAGAGGCTCCCCAGCCGTAAGGACGTAGCTCAGGATCCCGCCTTCGAAGAAGACGCTAACCTGGCTCTGTTCAACGAGCAGATGCAGTGGGCCAAAGCCCGTGCCTACGGTCCGGATTATCCTCAGATGTCCAGGATCTTCCAAGAGGCTTTCCAAGCTGCCATGCTGGGTGAGAATCCCGAAACGGTAGCCAAGAATGCCGCAGCAAGGATGCAGCAGTTCCTGAAGTAGTGCAGCGCCCATCAATTCAGCACATGGGCCCCAGCGGCCCATGTGCTGGGTACTGACGATCCATGTGCAAAGGATGATGACTAGTGGCTAAGTGGAACAAGGGCCTTAGGACAGCATGGGATACCATAACGGATTACGCCTTCATACTTCCCACCCTGCTGTTCATTCTGGGCTTCATGGTCTACCCTGTGCTCTACAACATCTGGCTGAGCATGACCGATCTCAACATCATGAACTTCCGCCTCGGCGGGTCGTGGGTTGGCCTGGCTAACTACAAACAGCTGCTTTCCGACAACATTTTTATGGCCGCCCTCAAGAACACTTTCCTGTTTGTCTTTGCCTGCCTGTTCTTCCAGTTTACTATTGGTTTTGGCCTAGCCATCCTCTTCAACAACAAGTTCCCGGGGTCAAACCTGATGAGGGCGGCACTGATGATCAGCTGGATGCTGCCCAAGGTTGTGGCAGGTACCCTCTTCCGCTGGATCTTGAGCGGTGACTTCGGGATCCTGAACCAGTTCATGAAGGCTCTTGGCTTCATCGACAAACCGATCCTTTGGCTGTCCAGTTCCAGCCTGGCTTTGTGGGGGATCATCATCACCAACGTGTGGATCGGAATCCCATTTAACATGATCATCCTCATCGGCGGGCTGCAGACACTCTCTGAAGAACTGTATGAAGCAGCCAAGATCGACGGGGCGGGCCCGTGGCAGACCTTCACCCGCATAACCCTGCCCTTGATGCGGCCGACGATCATGATCCTCCTGATCTTGGGGTTCATCTACACATCCAAGGTTTTTGACCTAGTACATGTCATGACCCAGGGTGGTCCTCTGAACTCCACTCAGCTTCTGCCTTACTACTCCTATGTCCAATCATTCCAGTTCTTCAACTTTGGCAAAGGGGCTTCGGTCAGCGGGGTCATCTTCATCGTATTGATCATCTTGTCCGTGCTGTACCTGAGGGAGAGCCAGAAGGAGGAAGTGATGTGATGAGCACGCGGAGCAAAAGGCGGACCATGGCCTTGTTCATCGTGGGGCTGCTTGCCACCCTGATCATGTTCTTCCCAGTCTACTGGATGTTCATCACGTCCATCAAGCCGATGAACGAGATCTACCACAACCCGCCCCTGCTGATACCTAAGAACCCGACACTGAAGGCGTATGTGGACCATTTTGTGAAGGACAGGGCTGTCTACACCTATTTCAAGAACAGCTGCATCATCGCCCTCGGTTCTCTGGCTTTTGTCCTTTTCCTGGCCGCACCGGCTTCCTATGCCCTTTCACGCATGAGGATCCGCGGCAAGACCTTTGTCATGCTGACTCTGCTTGTGGTGCAGATGTTCCCTTCGATCGTGTTGGTGACACCGCTGTACATCATCTTTGGGCGGATCGGCTTGAACAACAACTACCTGGGGCTCGTTTTGGCCAATGCCACCATCTCTCTGCCCTTCGTCATCCTCGTTCTCAGGCCTTACTTCCTGGGGCTTCCCAGGGGCCTGGAGGATGCGGCCTCTATCGATGGGTGTTCCAAATGGGGAACCTTCTGGCGGGTTATGCTGCCCCTGACCAAGCCCGGTCTGATCACCGTCGGGGCGTTCAGCTTCCTGTTTGCCTGGGGTGAACTCCTCTTCGCCATGACCCTGACCAGCAAGGAGTCAATGCGGCCCATCACTGCGGGCATTTACAGATTCATCGGCCAGTTCCAGGTGGAGTGGAACAGCTTGATGGCCGTCGCCTTCCTGGCTTCGCTGCCGATCATCGTTGTGTTCATCGCGCTGCAGAAGCACATCGTCAGCGGGATCACGGCGGGAGCAGTGAAACAGTGATCGCAGCCGGACAGCGGGATTGACAGCTAGAGATCTGGCTTCCCTTGGTGCAAGACAACAAACACATCCGCTAGGGGGATAGGTAATGATAACTTGCATGCAAAACCGGATTATCTACAGCTACGACGGGGAGGTCCTGTGGGTGGAACCCTGGGGGCCCAACGGCCTGAGGGTGCGCTCCACGAAATGCCCCCAGATGCCTGAAGAAGACTGGGCACTGCTGCCCGGAACAGAGCAACAGGCTGAAATAACGAGCACAGAAGCAGGGGCCGTGATCCGCAACGGGAAAATCCGCGCGGAGGTGAGCTCCGGCGGGAAACTCACCTTTTACAACCAGCACGGCGCAGTGCTCCTGGAAGAGTACGTGCGAAACCGCAAGGAGTACAAGTTCCAGCCGGGCGAAAGGCCGACATCCTTCGCTTCAGCGCTGGACATCGATGCCCGGGAGTTCAAGGCGATTCTGGGTGGAGATTACACCCTGACCGTTCGCTTTGAATCGGATCCAGAAGAGAAGATCTACGGGATGGGCCAGTACCAGCAGCCCCACCTCAACCTCAAGCTCTGCGAGCTGGAGCTGGCGCAGAGGAATTCCCAGGCCACCGTGCCTTTCATGGTATCCAGCAAGGGATACGGGTTCTTGTGGAACAACCCGGCTGTGGGTAAGGCTGTCTTCGGCAAGAACATCACAACTTGGGAAGCACAGTCAACCAAGATCATGGATTACTGGATCTGCGCGGGCGACAGCCCGGCGGAGATCGTGGAGCAGTACGCCGCAGTGACCGGCACCGTGCCCATGATGCCCGAGTACGGGCTGGGTTTCTGGCAGTCGAAACTGCGCTACCAGACCCAGGAAGAACTGCTTGAGGTGGCGCGGGAGTACAAACGGCGCAACCTGCCCATATCCGTGATCGTCATCGACTTCTTCCACTGGACAAACCAGGGAGACTGGAAGTTCGACCCAGAGTACTGGCCGGATCCCCAGGCCATGGTCGATGAGCTGAAGGAAATGGGCATCGAGCTGATGGTCTCTATCTGGCCGACTGTCGACCACACCAGCGAAAACTACGAAGAGATGATGGAGAAGGGATTCCTGATCCGCATGGACCGCGGCCAGCGCATCGCCATGGATTCACGGGGCAATGCAACGCATTTCGATGCCACCAACCCCGGAGCCAGGGAGTATGTCTGGAACAAAGTAAAGCAGAACTACTACAACTACGGGATCAGGATCTTCTGGCTCGATGAAGCGGAACCTGAATACACCTATTACGACTTCGATCTCTACCGCTACTACTTAGGGCCAAACGTGCAGATCGGGAACATCTACCCGCTGCTTTACGCCCGCGGTTTTTACGAAGGTATGCAGGCCGAAGGGCAGGAGAACATCGTTAACCTCGTCCGCTGCGCCTGGGCGGGAAGCCAGCGCTACGGTGCCCTGGTCTGGTCTGGCGACGTGCATTCGTCCTTTAAGGGCCTGCGCAACCAGGTTGCTGCCGGGCTTAACATGGGCCTTGCCGGAATCACCTGGTGGACCACGGATATTGGCGGTTTCCACGGCGGGTGCCCTGACGAGCCCGAGTTCAGAGAACTTTTCCTCCGCTGGTTCCAATACGGTACCTTCTGCCCGGTGATGCGCGTCCACGGCAGTAGAGATCCCCACAGTGAACCCATCGGCAAGAAAGGCGGCGGCTTTGTCAACTCCGGAGCCCCGAACGAAGTGTGGAGCTATGGGGATGAGGCCTATGAGATCTGCGTGAAGTACATGCACATCCGTGAGCGCCTCAAGCCATACATCCGTGAACAGATGAAAGCCGCCCATGAAAAAGGCACGCCGATCATCCGGCCGCTCTTCTACGATTTCCCCCAAGACGAAAGGGCTTGGGAAGTAGAAGACCAGTACATGTTCGGCCCAGACATCCTGGTGGCTCCCGTGCTCTACGAGGGCATGGAAACGAGAACAGTCTACCTCCCGCGGGGAACGGAGTGGGAGAACGCCTGGACCGGCGAGAAGTTTGCCGGCGGACAGGCTGTGGAAGTGGCCACGCCTCTCGACCAGATACCTTTGTTCGTGCGGGCCGGAGTCAAGCTGCCGATCGCAGAACCAGAAGAGAACTAGCAAGCCGAAAGGGTGGTTATAGATGATCCTGAAAAGGGGCCAGTGCCTCATTTACCGCTACGATCATGAGGAGCTCTGGATCGAACCGTGGGGGCCCAATGGCCTGCGCATCCGTTCGACCAAGGGGCCGGAAATGCCCATGGAAGACTGGGCACTGCTGCCTGCGCAGCCTGCCGAGGCGGACATCGCCATCACCGATGAGGGGGCAACCATTCGCAACGGCAAGATCTGGGCTGAGCTCAGCAAAGCGGGCAAGCTGACCTTTTACAACCAGAACAACAAAGTGCTCTTGGAAGAGTTCACCAGAAACCGCAGAGAGTACAAGTACACGCCGGGTGTTCGGCCCAAGTCCTTTGCTTCGGCGCTGAACATCAAATCCCGGGAGTTCAAACCGATTCTGGGCGGCGACTTCACGCTTACGGCGCGCTTTGAGTCGGTGCCCGAGGAACGCATCTACGGTATGGGCCAGTACCAGCAGCCGTACCTGAACCTCAAAGGCTGCCAGCTGGAGCTGGCACACCGCAACTCGCAGGCCAGCGTTCCTTTCATGGTTTCCAGCCTTGGCTACGGCTTTTTGTGGAACAACCCAGCCATCGGCCAGGTCACATTCGGCAAGAACGTAACCACCTGGCAGGTCCAGTCCACCAAACTGCTGGACTACTGGATCTGTGCGGGGGATACCCCAGCGGAAATCGTGGAGCAGTACGCTCAGGTAACGGGCACTGTGCCCATGATGCCAGAGTACGGCCTTGGTTTCTGGCAGTCCAAACTGCGCTACCAGACTCAGGAAGAGCTGCTTGAGGTAGCCCGGGAGTACAAGAGGAGAAACCTGCCCATCTCCGTGATCGTCATCGACTTCTTCCACTGGACTAAGCAGGGGGAATGGCGGTTTGACCCTCAGTACTGGCCGGATCCCCAGGCGATGGTCGATGAACTAAAGGACATGGGCATCGAGCTGATGGTTTCCATCTGGCCCACTGTCGACCACAAGAGCGAAAACTACCAGGAGATGGTGGAGAAGGGGCTGCTCATTCGGACAGACCGCGGCCACCCCATCGCCATGACATTCCACGGCAACACGGTCCATGTCGATGTGACGAACCCCGAGGCCAGAGAGTATTTCTGGAACAAGGCAAAGCAGAACTACTACGACTACGGCATCAAGATCTTCTGGCTGGATGAGGCTGAACCCGAATACACCTACTACGACTTTGATCTCTATCGCTACCATCTCGGGCCGAACGTGCAGATCGGCAACATCTACCCCTTTATGTACGCCAAGGCTTTCTACGACGGGATGCAGGCCGAGGGGCAGGAGAACATCGTCAACCTTTTGAGGTGCGCCTGGGCAGGCAGCCAGCGTTACGGCGCCTTGGTCTGGTCCGGCGACATCCATTCCTCGTTCAAGAGCCTGCGCAACCAGGTGGCGGCCGGCCTGAACATGGGCATGGCGGGCATTCCCTGGTGGACTACGGATATTGGCGGGTTCCACGGGGGCGCGCCGGATGATCCAGAGTTCAGGGAAGTCTTCGCACGCTGGTTCCAGTACGGCACTTTCTGCCCGGTGATGCGCCTGCACGGCGATCGGGAGCCCCATTCCGAGCCTCTGGGCACCACCGGCGGAGGCCTCTGCACCTCTGGAGCAGCGAACGAGGTGTGGAGCTATGGGGAAGAAGTGTACCAGATCTGCGTGAAGTATCTTGAGCTGCGGGAACGCCTGAAGCCGTACATCCGCGAGCAGATGAAAGCCGCTCACGAAAAGGGAACACCGGTCATGCGGCCGCTCTTCTACGATTTCCCAGAAGACAGGGTTTCCTGGGAAGTTGAGGACCAGTACATGTTCGGCCCGGATATTCTGGTCGCCCCAGTTCTCACTGCCGGGGCAAAGACGAGAAAGGTCTACCTGCCGGCGGGAGCCAGCTGGAAGCATGCATGGACAGGAAAGACCTTCCAGGGCGGGCAGACTATCGAGGTTGAGACGCCGCTCGATCAGATTCCGGTGTTCTTGAGAAACGGAGCTGAGCTGCCGTTCTAGGTTGAGCTAAAACGAGACCCCGCTCAGCGGGATGGGTGAACCGCTGGCAGGGTCCAGCTTAATGGTATCCTCGGGAAAGGGTGCTTTGTTCGCAGAGCATCCTTTTTCCCTTTCTTAGGAGGCGCATTTCCGGGATGTGGAAGGATTTGGGTTGGGCGTGGGGAAGAGGAGTATACAAAGCGATGGCGCGGCCCCGTTTGCGAGAGCTGCGCCGGGGAAAGCGAGGAGTGAAAGGATGAGGACCCAAATTCCGCGGGCCGCGCTTTGGCTTCTGCCGCTGTTTCTTCTGCTCACACTCACGGCCCTTCCGCCTGCCCAGTCAGCGTACGCTCAAGGTGTGCTGTTCGCCGATCCCCAGCTGGAACAGGCCGTGCGGGAAGCAATCGGCAAGCCGAGCGGCGCCCTTACACCCGACGATGTGCGCGATCTGGAGGAGCTGTCTGCCTGGGGGAGGGGTATCACCGATCTGAGCGGACTGGAACACCTGACCAGCTTGCGCATTCTTTCCCTCAGCGACAACGGGATCAGCGATCTGAGCCCGCTGGCCGCCTTGACTGAACTGCGCGACCTATATGCCAGCAGGAACAGGATTGGGGATATCAGCTCTTTGGAAGGCCTGGCTCAGCTCGAAAGCCTTGATCTGAGCAGCAATCCCCTAACTGATCTCCGCCCCCTTGGGGAGTTAGCGAATCTCGCCCACCTGATCCTGGAGAACATCGGGATCACAGACCTCAGCGCCCTCTCGGGGCTGAAGAACCTGGCGTGGCTCAGCTTGGAGAACAACAGCATCACTGATCTCAGTCCGCTGGAGGGCTTGACGGGCTTGGAGTATCTTTTCCTGGGCGGCAACAGGATCAGCGATGTTAGTGCCCTGGCCGGTCTGAAGGATCTTCTGGTGCTGAGTTTGGCTGGCAACATGATCAGCGAACTGCAGCTGGGCGATCTGCCGGTACTTTACTACCTAGACCTTTCCGGAAACCTGATCAGCGATCTGAGCGGCTTGTATGATCTGCCGTCGCTGCAGCAGCTCAACCTCAGCAGCAACCTCCTCAGCGATATCAGTCCCCTGGGGGGCCTCGTGAGCCTGTGGGCGCTTGATCTCTCCCACAATCCTGAGATCAGTGACGTCAGCGCACTGGCAGCTCTGACAGAAGTGCAGTCCTTGGCGCTTCACGGCCTGGCCAGCCTCGGGGATATCACGGCCCTTGGGAACCTGACGAACTTGATGCTTTTGGAGATCACCGGGGCACAGGTCAGTGATATCAGAGCTCTGGCGAATCTGACCAACCTTGAGTATCTTGACCTGACCGGGAACCGCATATCAGATATCAGCCCGCTGCTCGAGCTTCCCAACCTGTTTGTGGCCATAGTGCAGGAAAACGAATTAGACACAGCTGAGGAGTCCGACAGTATGCAGGTTATACGGCAGCTGCAGGAGCGGGGAGTGATCGTTTCCTATTGACCCAAAAGGCTCAGCAACATCAAAGCGGAGAGGAGCACCAAGCGGTGACAGAGAACATCCAGCGAACCATAGCATTTTTGCAGGAGCAGTTTGAGCAGAGCGACTTCTTTAACGCCAATCCCGCGGACAGGAAATACCGCTGGGAACACACCATGCGCGTCGCCAACATCGGGCGGCAGATCGCAAGAGGTGAGGGCTTTGACGAGGAGGCTCTCGTTATTGGATGCCTGCTGCACGATCTGAGTTATGTGGAGACCTTTTCGAAGGAGGACGATTGGCTCAACCACGGCAGGCGTGCCGCCAAGTTGGCCCGTCCGTTTCTGGAGACCCTAGATATGACTCCCGAGCAGGTGGAGGAGATCTGCTACGGCATCGCCATCCACGTGGACGACGAGGCAGATTTCGAGGGTGAGCGCACTCCGCTGGCGCGCAGCATCGGGGATGCGGACAACATAGACCGCTTTGATGTCTACCGGATTCACGAAAACCTCAAGAACCGCTCTTTCACAGACCTGCCCTACGACGAGCAGATGAAACTCACGGACAGGGCTCTGATGAACCTGGGGAAGTACAGGGAGATGCCGTTAGCCACAGCAACGGGAACCAAGCTTTGGCAGGATCGCATCGATTTCCAGATTCAGTTCTTCACCAGATTAAAAGCGCAGCTGGAGGCGAGTGTGGGACTGCTGGACTCGTAGGCTGGCCATAGGTTTACACTAGCGGCCCAGGGTCGTAAAAATCCCAAAACAATCCCCACGGAAATATTGACAAATCGGATGATCAACACCGGTTACACCGAGCTGAAGCTGGCCACAGTGTTCATCCCCGGATACCTGGCTGAGGAGAACTACAACCGCTGCCTGGACGCGGCCAAAGCCAGATCGGCCTGGAGACCCACGGCGACATAGTAAACCACGGTCGGCCGGCTGTGGAGGCTGTAAGGCGTTTCTGATCGGAACGGGTTCTTCTGAACTACGACTTCGGGAACGTCCTGATCAACTCCCGAGGGGCAGTCGATCCAGCAGACGACTTTTCAGAGATCAAAGATGGTATCGGGCACCTTCACCTCAAGGATGTGCTGAGGATCGATGGGATGTGGCAGTGGACCGCCATCGGCGAGGGCACGATCAACTACGCGGCGATATGGGCTCGGCTCAAAGAGCTGCCAACACCGCTGCCCATGACCGTGGACCTTCCCTTGAGTCTGGTGCAGAGGGACGGAGCCCCCGCCGAGCCCCGGGCCGATCTGCTTTCTCTGTCTGAAATTGACAGCATCATGGATGTTTCCCGCCGCCGGATACTGGCCGGATTGGGTGAGACCGAACTCACATGAAGTCCGGGAGGCTGTATAACGGAAAACGCCCCGAGAACCTCTTAGGTCCTTGGGGCGTTCCGCACTGCATGTTACCAGGTTCCGACAGTCCCGAGAGTTCCGTAATAATAGTTGTGCCAGATCCAGCTCTTGGAGATTGAGGTGTGGACCTGCATCATTGACTGATGCTGCAGCCAGCTCATGGGTTCTTCCAAGGGCGTCTGGGGCCCCCAGGCATCGGCCGGCCGCGGAGCGGCATCTTCGATGAGCCGCAGCGCATAGGCCCGGTCGGCCGCGTCACCGTGGGTCAGCACCCGGCGCAGTGTTGTCCAGACGGCGGGCATGGTCAGCACCTGCTCTTTTTCGCTCTCGCTGAGATCCCGCCACGCTTCCACAAGCAGGTCTCTAACGTCCTCAACCCTTCCCCGGGAGATCTTCCCGAGTTCTGGAGTTCCTCCGTTGGCCACCCGTTCCGAGAAGGCGTAGAACTCGGCATAGGCAGTGGCCGCCACTTCCGTGAGGGGCGTCCTGCCCGGGACGAGGACCCGATCGGCATCAAGCAGGGCGTCACGTATCAAGTTTACGATCTGGTCATTTGGATCGCTCTCTTCAACCCATTCCCAAACAGATTCCGAAAGGGTTCTCTGGATGTCGGCAAGCTGCACTTGGTCGTCAACTGCCATGATCACCTGCATGACATATGGATAGTCGTCAAAGGCGGCTAACTGTGATTCGGGAAGCTCGGCGAAGATGCTCTTCATGGTTTCCGCAATGATGATTTCTTCTTCCATAGAGAGCGGAGCACCAAGCGCAAACTCCAGGACGAAGACAAAGGCATCCACGTTCCGTTCGATGCGTTCCATCCTGGCAGCGATAGCGGTTGCTGACTCGGCAGAGCTCACAGACTCCACAAAGGTGCCGAGGATGTCCAGGGCCCTGTCGCCGTCGAACACCCAATCGGGAGCCAAGTAGTGAAACCAAACCACCTGCTGGAAATCGGGATCCTTCACCACCAGACCGTAGCCTGCCGCCCCATCGGCCCATTCATCGTACTTAAGGGCAAAAAGGACAATGTCTCCCGTTTCATCAACTTCCCAGTTCGAAGCCTGCAGCTCCGGCGTTTCTTGGCGGATCATGTCCAAGAAGTATTGGGCATGCCGCCGTGCTGTCCAGTTTCTTTCGTAGGGAAGCACCACCAGCCACAGCTGTTCGCCAGTGTACTCGTCCTCGATAAGAAACCCCGATTCCCGTTCCTCCACAAACCAGCCTCTGGGATAGGCGAAGGATATGGATCCGTCCCAGGTCACATATTTCTGCCAGTGAAGCGCAGTCTGAGCATACACTGGGCAGAAAACCGAGGAGACCAACCAAAGGACCAGCACTCCGCAACTCAATTTCTTCCACCACATTGATCATCACCTGGCCTCTCGTAATATGGAAGCGTCTGGCAGATACCAGGTATTTCCTCACATCCCTCCAAATCCCTTTACCCGCAGCTCACGTTTTGCCGTACCCTTCGCCTTAGGCGGTTTTCGATGTCTGCCATCGCTCCTGGTTCCAGCCTGCTGATCGGCCAGGCAGGCGAAAATGAAGGCGGCACGTTCGAGTTCAACGGCAGAGCACGTTCTGCCTTCACCGAACAGGGAAGAATTGTTGTATGCTATGACTCGTTGGAGGTAGTGTACGACAGCATCACCTCGCCCCAACCCGAGGCGGACGTGGAAGAAGGGTGGCACCTGCTCTTCATAGGTGATCCTGGAGAAATGCTGACAGTAACAGCATCGTAAGCGCTGGCTGAAATCGGGAGGAGTCGCGGATGGGTCGCAGGAGAAACTGCTGGCGAAAGCGATGCCAAGCGACGCAGTGTCGGTGATGTGTTCGGGTGATATGGATGGTAAAGAGTTCAACCGCTGCGGTAGAGTAAGTGTGGCCGCAGCGGTTTTTAGGCGTATTCGATCAGCCAACCGCAAGCCTGAATGGTGGTGTTAGGGCTCTGGCCTGCCGACATTGCGAACTGGGGAATAAGAAGGGATGATCGGAGGAGGAGTTGCCGGAACTGGCAAAGAAATATCGGAATAATGAAAAATAACGCAGATGGGAGTGGGTGATTTTTCGGGCGGGGTCAGCCGTCTTTTGCGCACCGAAGTAAATGAAACGGAACGCTTTTCAGATCCTTCATGCCGATTACAAGGGAATCTATCAAGTGTCTTTCCCGCACACGCGGGGGTGATCCCTCAAGCGGCAGAAGGGTGGGCGGGTTACGCCAGTCTTTCCCGCACACGCGGGGGTGATCCCTCCGATGTTGTAC
>DURQ01000032.1 GCA_012840725.1 Bacillota bacterium | reverse complement strand
CCATCATCCTGGTCACGCACGACATGGGGATCCACGCTAACATCGCCGATCGCCTGGGAATTATGTACGCTGGGCGGATGATTGAAGAAGGAGATACAGCGGAAATATTCGAGAACCCGCTGCATCCTTACACTCAGTTCCTGATCAACTCGCTGCCGCAGTTTGGAGACACGGGCGAGCGGGTGAGTGCTCCCGGCCAGCCGCCTTCCCTGGCCAATCTGCCGCGCGGCTGCGCCTTCCATCCGCGCTGCCCGAAGGCTATGCCCATCTGCCGAGAGTCGAGCCCGCAGACCACAGTGCTCGGCGAGCACCGCGTCGCCTGCTGGCTACACGCTGAAGGGAGAGAAGCAGTGCATGCAGCCCATTCTTGAGACCCGCAATCTGAGCAAAGTCTTTCATCGCGGCAGCCTCCTATCCCGCGACCGCATCGTGGCCGTTGACAGGGTTTCCTTCACCGTCCGGCGCGGCGAGGTGTTCACCCTCGCCGGCGAGAGCGGCTGCGGAAAAACTACGACCGCCCGGATGATCCTCGGCTTCGAGCATCCATCATCGGGTGAGATCATCTATGGCAGCGAACGGGAGAGGTGGCACCCCCGGGTGTGGTTCAACCAGCGCATCCAAGCGGTGTTCCAGAATCCCTTTGAAACATTCAACCCCCTGCGGAAGGTGGAAGGCTATCTTTTTGAAACAGTGAAGCACTACGGGCTCGCGGCAGACAGGGGCAAAGCCGTAGAGCTGATCAACTCCAAGCTGGAAGCAGTGGGGTTAAGCTACTCGGAGGTTGAGGGTCGCTACCCCAGCGAGTTTTCCGGCGGGCAGCTGCAGCGCATTTCCATCGCCAGATCGCTTCTTGTGGACCCATCCCTGCTGATCGCCGATGAGCCGGTGTCGATGGTTGACGCTTCCATCCGCATGTCCATCGTGAACCTGTTCAGGCGCCTCAGGGATGAGCTGGATATGGGCATTCTCTATATCACCCACGATTTGGCTACCGCCTACTACCTCGGCGGCCAGATCGCCGTTATGTTCAGGGGCAACACCATGGAGATCGGGCCTGTCCAGGAGGTGCTGGTGAATCCGCGCCACCCCTACACGCAGCTTCTGCGGGAATCCATCCCCGAAGCAGATCCGAAGAAGAAGTGGCGGGGCCGGATCTCCATCGCCGAGACCGAAGAGGAAGAGTACCTCAGGACCGGCTGCAAGTTTGCGGGCAGATGTCCCAAAGCGATGGATATCTGCCGGCAGCAGGCCCCAGAGCTGTACGACGTGGGCGGTGTTAAGGTAAAGTGCCACCTTTACGCCGACAAGCAGAAGGAGGTGAGTTAGCACCGGTTCGCAAGGTTGTGAAGCAGCTCGTCTAGACGGTGAAACTTTAGATCACTTAGGGAGGTTATATGATGAGTAGGGCAAAGAAAGTCTTGACGCTTGTGTTCCTGGCCGTACTTGTCTGCAGTTCTGCTGCTTTGGCCCAGCAGCCCACGGGATTCCCGAGAGACCAGACGCTCATCGTTAACATGCTCACAGGCCGTGTGGGAACCCCCGGCAACTTCAACGAATGGGTAAGCTGGCGCAGCAGAGATCGCGGCATGCAGAACCTGGCCAATGAGCCGCTGTGGTCCGTCGATTTCGCAACCGGCCAGATCATCCCAGGTCTGGCCGCTGGGGATCCGGTTTACAACGAAGACTTTACCAAAGTGACCATCCCCCTTAGAGAAGGCGTTTACTGGAGCGATGGCGAGCCGTTTACTGCCGATGACGTTGTCTTCACGATCGAAACGATCATCGCCGAACCGGGGCTCAGCAACCACCCGACCTTCTCGACCATCGTAGAAAAGGTCTACAAGACCAATGACTACGAAGTAGTGTTCGAGCTGAAAGAGTCCGACTCCCGCTTCCACACCCACTTCCTGGATCGCTGGGGCTGCACCTGGATCATGCCCAAGCACATCTTCGAGAAAGTGGATGACGTGGTATCCTTCGAGTTCAACCCGTTTGTCGGCTGCGGACCGTATAAGCTTCACAGCTTCGATCCAGCCGGCTACTGGACAGCTTGGGAGAAGAGGGAAGACTGGGATCGCACGCCCACCGGCATGCTCTTCGGCGAACCTGCACCCAAGTATGTGCTGATCCAGACCTTCAGCGACAGCAGTGCTAAGATCTTGTCCCAGCTGACCCACCAGCTCGATATCGCTGACCATGACGCTGAAGGTTTCGCCGCTGCCATGGCTCAGGGCGGAACCATCCGCGCCTACCAGCTGACCTATCCTTGGGTTGTCAACAACGACCCGTGCATCACCGGTATAACGTTCAACACTGCCGTGGCACCCTTCGACAACAAAGAAGTGCGCTGGGCGCTGCTCCTGGCTATCGACATCGTTGAGTACATGGCTCAAGCGGTAGACGGACAGGCAACCCTCAGCCCCATCCACATTCCTTACCTGGGCTCCTATCCCGAGTACTACCATGAGCCCATGCAGGAATGGCTGAAGAACTTCGCCCTGGATCTGGGCAATGGCGAGCTGTTCTATCCCTACGATCCAGACGCTGCTTTGAAGATTGCCGAGTATGCACGTCAGAGGGGCAACAAAGTGAGCGACGATCCCGAGGAGCTCCGGAAGACCTTCGGTATCGGCTGGTTCAAGTATGCTCCTGATGCAGCTGAAAAGCTCCTTATTAAGAACGGGTTCAAGAAGGACGCCAACGGCAGGTGGCTCCTGCCTGACGGCACTCCCTGGAAGATCGTCGTCACCGACATCAACGACACCGGGCATCATCAATTCAAGAACGGTAATGCCACCGTACAGCAGTGGAAGCAGTTCGGCATCGACGCCGAGTACATCGCAAGCGATGCCTACACCACTCTGCAGATGGTCGGCGATTTCCAGGTCGGCGCTGCCTGGCCGGCCTTCGAGCCTTGGGGCGCTGGCGTTGACCTCTATCGTTCCGTCAACGGCTTCTACTCCGAGTACATGGCTCCCGTCGGCGAAAACAACCGCGGCCACAACTCGAGGTGGTCCAGCCCTGAGATGGACGACATCATCAAGCGCATGAGGGCAACCGACCCGACCGATATCGAAGCCACCGTCGCCGTTTGTACGGAAGCCCTCCAGCTCCTCATCGAAGAGCTGCCCAGCTTCCCGACCTACGGTTACTCCGGCTTCCTGACCTGGGACGAGTACTACTGGACCAACTGGCCGGGCGCCGAGAATCCCTACATGGGTCCGTACGGACACTGGGGCACCCTGAAGTACATGCTCCCGTTCCTCCAGCCCACCGGCAACAAGTAAAGAGAGCATATCTAGCGATGCAGCCGCAAGGCTGCATCGCTCATTTGAGGGCAGAACAAGCGGCCCGCTGCCTCAACCGTGCTGCTGAGTGCAGGGGCCGCTTTGCCGCGGGCAGCTCCGCAACGGGGGAACGAGGGCAAAAGGTAACCGAGAGTAACCCGGCGAGAGAAGGGATGGTCCTGGACAAGGCGAAGTGGCAAATTGGAATTTCCCGACGGTCTGGTCTTTGGAAGCTGTGAAGGAGGCAGAGCTGATGGATCGAGCTGAAGATTGAAAGGTACGCTTAGGGGGTGTCAGTGAGGAAGTCCGCAGAAAAGCTCTGGGCTCTGAAGAGGACTAAAGGTAACTCACGAGGTAACCAACCGCGGCTCTCTCCAGGGAGGAGCGGCGCAGCAGGTCTAGTAGTAAAGCAGTATAGACGGCGGCCTCTTTCGAGCATGGGCGGACAACGAGGCTGGACGGGGGCATGGTAGATGGTGCCGCGCGGAAGCACTGAAGATATGCTCAACCGGGCGATGCGGTGCCGCACACCGCAGGAACTGGTTGAGCTGGCCGAAAAGCATAACGTTCAGCTCTCGGAACGGGAAGCTGCGAACCTGTTGAGTATACTGCACCCTCAGGGCGGGACTCTGTCCGACACCGAACTCGATCTGGTAACCGGAGGCGGAGCAAAGGGCCCGGGCATCTGCCCATCCTGCGGAGTCTGGTTTGAATGGAAGTGGGTCAAGGATCACTATGTGTGCCTCAACTGCGGTTACCACAAGAACGTGTAATATGAAAAGCGGTGCTCAGCCGGGGCCCCTCATACCGGTATGGGGGGTTTTTCGCGCTGCGCGTAGAATTTGGAACAAAAAGCCTTTGGACTTGACCCGAATGGAGCTGAGCAGATGAACTACATCCAAACTATGAGGAAGGAAATTGGGACCAGGCCTCTACTGTTGGCTGCCACCAGCGTCATCCCCGTCCGCGATGGCAAGGTCCTCCTTCAAAGACGTGCCGACACGGGGCAGTGGGGCTATCCCGGAGGCTACCTGGAACCGGGGGAGACGCCGGAAGAAAGCGCCAAACGGGAGCTTCTTGAGGAAACGGGCCTGATCGCCCACACCCTGCACCTCTTCGGCGTTTTCGCCGGAGAGCCAAGGCATTTCTGCTACCCCAACGGTGATGAGGTGTATGTGGTAGATGTTGTGTACACCTGCTCAGATTTCTCCCCATCAGGGGGCACCCACGATGATGAAGTGCTGGAACTGGGTTGGTTTCCCTTTGACGAGCTTCCGGAAGACCTCGCACCGCCCGTGAAGGACGTGCTTGAGCGGTTCGCATCCGACCAGGAGGGAAAAGCCATTGGCCGTCACGATTGATACGTCAACTCACTGTTACACGGCAGGAGACCAGGAAATTCCAGCGAAGTAATGTGGCGCAATACTCCATCATGGAAGTTGTGGGACAGTGTCACTAACTGGGGAGGGGATAACGGATGGACATGGGAAACCTCATTTCCCGAGTGGAAGAGGCCGGCAGCGAGCTGCGAGCCCGCGCACTGCGCTGTGAGTCAGTGGACAAGCTGGTCGAACTTGCTGAGGAGAACAGCATGGAACTCACCAAGGAAGAGGCGGGCCCGCATGGCAGACTACTTAGAGGTTTGGAAGACAGGGGAAGTCACGGTTGGCCTGAAGACTGCCGGGACGCAGGTGATCCTGGAGAGAACCAGAGGTCACAAGCAGCGCAAAAAGAGCGTCATCATTGAGCGAGATCGTTTCCTGAGCTTAGTTGAGGCAGTACTCCACGCTTTGAGAACGCAGCCTGCAGGGCAGCTCCAGGCCCCGCTGCCCATCGGCATGGTCGATGGCGGATGCGGGATCCTGTCTGTGGGTTGGGAGCCGTATTACTTCGGCAGGTGCAATGCCTTGGTGATCCGGGGCGGTGTCGGGCACTGCCTGGCAGTCGAGCAGAAAGACACGAGGGAGTTTGCCCTCTGGATGATCCGGTTGATCGTCGTTTTGAGTTGGTCTAGTGAGCAGAGTACAGCGGAGTAGCCGTTACAGCCGAAAAGGAAGGGAATACCCGGAAGAGTGTTCCCTTCCTTTGGCATATGAATGGCATATGAAAGGCGCAAGTCATGCCTCAGTGGGACAAGCATTCGAACCGCCTTGAAGGAGGGCCGTCTCATGGACAAGAGGTACTGGAAGGCGATCTGCCGCTACGGTCACGTTGGGTTTGGCAACGAGGTCAGCGTAGCCCGCTATCTCGAGACGGACAGCCGCCTAACTTGCTTTGATGTGTGGAACATCGTCAAGACCATGCCGGGCGTGAAGGCCCGCGGAGTGGTGTTTGTGACAGAGATTGACCGCGCAAGATGGCTCATGGGTAAGGAAGAGGAAAAGGAGAACTTTTACCTTCAGCAGATGTTCGCCCGGGCAAAGAAGCAGCAGCTGGAAGCTGAAGGCGGCTTGCCGGCGGGCCGGTGCGCTGAAGAGGGCATTGCGTAAAGTCTGGGATCCCTGAGGAGGGACTGGGATGATCAAACTAGGTGATGTGCAGGTCTACTTTACTACCATCCCGGCGCACAAGTTCCTGCACATCAAAAACTACGAAAGCAGCGGCTATTGGGACTTCTGGGAAAAGCAGAGCCTGATCCCGGGCCAGGACTGCGACACCATCTGCGACCTGCTGGACAGCATTCCGGGAAGGCTCGATGATCTGGGCCGGCCAAACACCAAGCGGAGCAGCACCCAGTGCATGGGATACATCAGCGATCCCAAGGGGCGGGTCAGTTCGTGGGGTTACCCCCGGGTCGAGTGCTACGGCGTGCGGCTTCCCCATGATTTTCCCCGCGAGGTGCCAGAGCCGTTTCTGCTCATCGATGTTCCCGCAGGGGAGTACATCGTCTTTGAGCACGGGCCCTTCGATTACGAAACAGAGAACAGTGCTGTGGAAGAAAAGATGAGGAGGGCCATGGCCGCCTTTGACATTGGCCCCACGGGTTACTCCTTCGACAACGCCCCCGGAAAGGTGAGCTACTTCTATCACGATCCGGAGCGCTGCTGGAAGTACATCAGGCCGGTGAAGAAGGTTTAGCCTGCACAAGAGGATTATGGGCACCCTTCGGAGTAGTGATCCATCAGGTCACAAAACCAAAGGGGTATGAACGCTATGATCAAGAAGTCCAGGTGCCTTTTGCTTCTGTTAGGTCTGCTTTTGGCTGTCCTGCCTGTAACCGGCTGCGTCAAGACAGGTTCCGCGCCCGCAGCAAGCACTATCTCGGGTAGAGTTGTTTTGGCGGAAGATCCTGCATCGGGTCTGGCCGGCGTAAGCCTCTTGATCGTGGACGGAACGAGCTCCTATCTTGAGACAGATGCCCAAGGGTACTTCGAGACAAAGGGTTCCAGCAGCACCGTCATCGTGCCCCGCAAGACAGGTTACACTTTTGTTCCCGAAAGGCAGCAAGCGGGAGATGGAAAAGAGCTGGAGTTTGCGGCCTACCCCTGGCCCGAACCGGACTTCGCCAGCTGGGGAATGCAGTTTTCCTTTGCCAACCACCTCGACTGGGTGGAAACCATCGCTTTTTCTGCCGATGATCAATACATTGCCAGCGGCAGCAACGACCGCACTATCAGGATCTGGCGGGCAGCCGACGGGCAGCTCGTGCGGACGCTGAGCGGCCATGCCGGCGGCCTAAAGGTTGTGGAGTTTTCTCCTGACGGCCAGCTCCTTGCCGGGGGTTCCAGAGACGGCCAGATCAAGATCTGGGATTGGCAGGCAGGGCGCGAGATCATGACGCTCCCAGGCCATGCCATCTCCCTTACCGACCTGGCATGGTCACCCGATGGAACGAAGCTTGCGAGTTCGGGCCGGGACAGCAGGATCCGGGTCTGGGATGCGGCCACGGGGGCCGAGCTGCAGTCCTTTGCCGCCAGCAGCTGGGTGAGAGCTGTGGCCTGGTCTCCCGACGGCAGGTTCCTGCTCAGCGGCGGCGACGATCTGCGCCTTAAGGTCTGGCAGGTTGAGCTGGGAGAACTCAGCGCCGAGTACCCGACACCAGACAAGATCATGTCACTGTCTGCTGCACCCAAGGGGTCATTGGCCGCCGTGGTTCTGGAAAGCGGTGCACTCAAGGTCGTCGATTTCGAGACCGGGGTTCAGGTATTCAGCGAGCAGTGCGAAGACGAAGTCACCGCTCTGGCTTGGTCTTCTGACGGGCGCCTCCTGGCCTTCGGCACAGACAAGCTGATCCAGGTCTGGGATATTGAGGATCAGAAACAGGTGCAGAGTATCGATACGGGCAACGATGTGCTTGCACTGGGTTGGAACAGCACATCAGAACTGCTGGCCAGCGGCAGCTACCGGGGGATCATGGACCTTTGGTCAACTGCATCCGGAGATAGACTCTGGAACATCACCGGCCACATCCGGGCCGTTAAGGCCCTGGCCTGGTCACCCCGTGGGGATTTCCTGGCCTCTGGGGGCGAGGACTACACAGTACGGATCTGGGATGTCCCTGCGAGGCAGGAACGCTTCCAGCTGCGCCCCGGCTCCAGCGGTGCGGTGGAGGATCTGGCCTGGTCGCCAGAGGGCACCTACCTTGCAAGCGGCGGGCATGACCTGCTGGTGCGCGTCTGGGACTTCTCCGGCGATGATTACGAGTTCATCGGCGCCTTCACTGAACGGATCAGGAAACCCTTTCTGCATGCAGAGGGCTTTGAGTTCGCGGTGGGGATGAAGAACGTCAGCCACGAAGACATCGTCCTCGGCCTGAGCTGGGCGCCTAACGGCAAGAAGCTGGCCAGTGCCAGCTGGGACAAGACTGTTGCGATCTGGGATGTGCCCGCAGGGAAGCAGCAGGTGGGCATCGAGAACCCGCAGGGATGGGTAACTGCGGTTGCCTGGGCACCCTACGGCGACCAGGTTGCCTTTGGCGGCCGTGATCAGGCTGTCCACGTTTACAGCGGCACAACAGGGAAGGAGATCAAAAAGCTTGAGGGGCACACAGACTGGGTGCGCTCCCTAGCCTGGTCGCCCGATGGGAAGCGCTTAGCCAGTTCCGGCTATGACCAGACCGTTCTGATCTGGGACATGGAAACTGGCAGAGTCGAAAGGACTCTGGTAAGCGAAGACAACATTGTGACGGTGGTGGAATGGTCGCCCTGCGGCCGTTACCTGGCTGGCGGCACCCATGGCGGCACCGTGCGGATCTGGGACGCTAGTACGGGCGAAGTACTCTTCACCTATCCCGGCCGGGTGTTGGGACTGCAGGCTCTGGCCTGGTCACCAAAGGGCGATCAGCTGGCCATCACCGAGTACAACTCCATCGTCATCTTGGGTGAAGTTGATTGACGCCGACAGGGGGACCAGCTTTGGAGAACCGCATCGCAGGATTGATTATTGAACCGCCGCGGCCGGCGGATCTGGAATCTGCTTACATGGTCTTTGAACGATCCATTTCCCAGGCCTTTGAATTGGAAGGCATCTCCCAGGATGCCCCGGCCGAGATAGAGTACAAGAAGGGGCTCATCCGCAGGGCTGTGGAGGGAGGAGACCCGGATCTGTTCTTCCTCGTGGCCAAGCTGGGAGGTAGGGCTATAGGCACCATTTCCTACGGCCCCTGCGGGGAGGATGTCCGCAAGTGCATGGGAAGCGAGCTTGAGCCCTTCGGTGAACTGGGCACCATCTATGTCCTCCCGGAATACCAGGGGCAGGGCGTGGCCTCTGCTCTCATCTCGGCCATGCTGGAAAACCTCAAGAAACGAGGGGTTGAGCGGTTTTACCTTGACTGCGGGCTGAAACTGGCACAGCAGAAATGGCTGAGGAAGTTCGGGACGCCCTGCAGAACAGCCAAGGACTACTGGGGCCCGGGCAGCGATCACCTCATCTGGCTGTGTTCCGCTGCCGACTTCGTTGGTGTACCGCCACAGAACCCCAACCGGTGATTCATCTCGACCAAAAGAAAACGACCGGAGCGCTTCTGCTCCGGTCTCAGTTTCTATGCTCGGATATCGATGATGGAGCCAAGCAGTGGATCTGCAGGGAGACTGTCGACCTGGGCAGACTCCAGCAGTTTGACCAGCTCCGCTCCTTGATTCTCCACAGTATCCTTGGCCATCTTCATGACTCTTGTTTCCACTTCCATCGCAATCTGCTGCTGCCTAAATGCTGACGCCATCGATGCAATGCTCGTGACCACGAAATTACCACCTTCCTGGCCAAAGGGCGTTCGCCCGAGTTGGCCGACACGTGCTCGTTTGGTATGCGGCGATCACTCGATCAATCCTTTGGCGAGCATCATACCAAACAAGGTCAAAACGAAGCTCACAACGTACAGGAAGATCGATGTAAGCTTATCTCCGAACCATCTGCGCAGGAGCCTCGTGCCCATCGAATCCCAAAACCAACGTGGTGGCCTGAACGTAAGAGAAGAAAGAAAGAGCCCAACCAGGGCCAGCAGTGCTCCACCAGTTCTGCTGTCCAACGCAGTACGTACCTCCGTCATGGGAATCGCCGCTTAGTTACGGTTACCAAGCTCTTCTGCTTTCGCCCATCTTTTCCTGCTTGTACACGCGTGCCCTTCTGTAAGATTTCGGATCTGCACAAGGGGAATGGTGATGATCTACTTGACAACGGAAAGGCTTGATCCTGCGTGTTTGGGAGGAACGGGACAAGGAACCTTTTCGGCGGATGAACCAGGATCCGCGTGTGATGAAGTTCTTCCCGCGCACCCTCACCGCCGAGGAATCTGACAGGTTCTACGACACAATCCTGGAGGAGTTTGAGAAAGAGGGCTGCGGCCTGTTCGCGGTTGAGACCAAAGAGCAAAATGAGTTTATCGGGTTTATCGGTTTTCACACTGAAGATTGCCGTTTCCCGGGACCCAAGCTCTTCCATCGCAACCGCCGAATTCGTCACAGGCGCTTGGGGCGGCGGGAGAAGGCTGGCGGTTGTGGGTGTGTGCCACAGCGGAGACTAGGGCGAACCAGTGATAACACTCATGCTCAACAACGAGTGCGATCAGTAGAGAACGTGGCTGCACCAGGCAGGTGAAGAAACGGACACTCGCGCCCGATTTAATTCCCTCGGTCCAGTAGAGTCGATGCGCGATAGAGCCCTTTGAGATTTGCTTCCAGCATGGAGTGCTGCCAGGTGCCCGGCTTCAGCTTGAGCCTTGTTTTCTCGGATTTACTGATGAGGGACGCTATTGGAGCTCTGGCCTGCTGCAGTTCTGCCGCAGTGGGCAGCTCTTCACAGGCGCCGGACAGTTCGCAGTTGATCAGCTGGAGAGCCGTCTTCAAGGCCGCCAGCCTGTTCCGCTGGAGAGAATGCTGGGGGCTTCCCTCAGGGAACTTGTCGATAAAACCCTCAGCTTTAGTGATCATGGAAGAAATCGCCGCCACGGCTTCTTCCATGTCTTTCGCCGTTAGTTTTCCCATCCCATCAGCACCTCCAGAGTGTCCTTTCGCCGCCGGTACTGATGAACCTGCTGACGGGAGCCTTTTGCTGGGGCTCTGCGGAGTTCCCAGGGGTCAGGTATTCACCAGGCAACTGGCAAGGCATTCGAAAACGCCCCATAAACCGTGCCAAATGGTTGATCGACCAACAACCGAGGACTTGAATTCTTGATTTATGACTTCTTGCTCCTGAACCGCCGTGCAACGTTGGCGTAGATGACAAATCCAACAGTCAGACCCATGGATAAGAATGCGCCGAGGTTGATGAGTTCCCTGTTGCCCGTCAAATCCCCCAGGGCAGGAAGCAGAAGAACTCCACCCAGAACATAAAGAAATATACCTGTCGCATTGCAGAGGGCGACCTCATCGTATTTCGCTTTGGCTTTGGCAGACGATGTGTTGAGGCCGGCTATGAGCCAAGACCACCTCTTGACTCGAATCAGATAGCCCAAGAATGCCATCAACAGGGGTAGAACGAAAAGAACCATGAACGTTTCCTCCTAAAGAGTGTGATCGTCTTTCCATATGACGCTCCCGAACGGCCTTCAACACAAGACGTGGACCTACTGAATAAGTCTGTCACAACTCGTCCTCTAAAGTCAAGGAGACGATGGGCTCGAAGCGAAGCAACGGGTAAGGACCGAAAAACGCCTGTGCCCCAAAGGATATGCACTTCTTGACACAGTCAAGGAAACAAACTTTATTTGGCAAGACGAACCACGACCATCCATGTGGCCATATGCTGGTCTGTTATCGGCACAAAGGCCCCGTGAGCTTAGGTATTGCTCGAATTTGCTTGTCCTGATCGCCTAAGCTGGCGGGTCAATGGTATCTCAAAAAGCAACCGAAGACCTTCCTGGTGGCACAAGTGTTTTGTCTGGTTTTCGCTGAGGCGGACCATTTTGAAGGACCAAACCCGGAGGTGGCGGGTCAAATGCCCGCCTGGAATTCTATGTACGCATCCGGAAAATTCGTTTTTGGGCAGGTGTCAATGGATGAAAAGGTTGTACCTTATCGGAGGGACCATGGGCGTTGGCAAGACGGCCGTGTGTAAAGAGCTCAAGGCAAGACTCAACAGAAGCGTCTTCCTTGACGGTGACTGGTGCTGGGACGCGAACCCATTTCAGGTAACAGAAGAGACCAAGGCAATGGTGATGGCCAACATCTGCTTCCTGCTGGATCAGTTCATCCACTGCTCCGCCTACGATCACATCATCTTCTGCTGGGTGATGCACGAACAGTCGATCATCGATGGCATTGTAAGCAGACTTGATACCGCAAACTGCGAGGTCAAAGCGGTTTCCTTAATGTGCAGTGAAAAGGAACTCCGTGAACGCCTGGAGAAGGATATTGCAGCCGGCAGGAGAACGCGCGATATCATGGGCAGAAGCCTTGCCCGGCTTCCTCTTTACCATCAGCTGGACACGGTGAAGATCAACACAGACGGTAAGACGGTGAGGGAAGTAGCCGAAGAGATCGCTTGCCTATAGCCGGTAGCTGCGCCCATGATCGAGCAAGAGTCTTCTGCGGCACCGCTCGTTTCAAAGGCCTTCTTCGTAATCTTCATACACAACTTCCATCCCTATTGGATGAAGCAGCTTCCACATCCCATCTTCCCAGCGCATCGCAGTTCTTTGACCTTCTTCACCACCGAGCGCGGCTGTCAAGGGATCGATGTAGTTCACTTCTTCCTCCCGAGTCGCATGACCGCTCGCGGTTACGCCAAAAGTCCCAAGACGAAGAATCCTCACGCCCTTGATTCCTGGGTTTACGGTTATGTCAACGCTGCCGGGAATCGAGATAACATCAACATTGAAATCAACTATTCTCTGCGCGCACATATTCTGCCACCGGAGCAGCGTCCCATATTGTCAGAGCACTTCTCCAGTCATGACCTTATCAAGACCCTCGCACCTGTCGAGATATTCGCCGGAAAAATCAACGCCCTTCTCAATAGGGCTGCAGCCAGGGATCTGTACGATGTCACAGACATGATCCGCTATGGGGTTTTCGATGAAAGTGAGGAGGAGCTCCTTCGCAAATGCGTTGTGTTTTACGCCGCCATCTCAGCCCAGAGTGTCGATAAGGGTTTTTCCACGACGATGCTGGACCGATTGACAGAGCAGAGGATCAGGACAGATCTGCTCCCTGTGTTACGAAGAAGGGAGTCTTTTGACCTACCTTTGGCCAAGAGAACAATTCGTGCCTATGTCAGCGACTTGATGAGGCTTACAGAAGCGGAAGTCGAGTTCCTGGAGCGTTTTGAGAACCGCGAGTTCCGACCAGAGCTGCTCTTCGACTCCGAGGACATCCTCAGTAGATTGGCCCACCACCCGATGGCTCTTTGGAAAACGCGGCGGATGTAAGCGGCGGATCGAACTAACGCGGACTTCGGTCAATTGACCGGTTCTCGCGGAACAGAAGGCAGACTACCAAACAAAAAACCCCCAGCATCTGCTGGGGTTGATTTCTTAAGATGGTGCCGAAGGTGGGACTCGAACCCACACGGGCTTGTGCCCACTGCGCCCTGAACGCAGCGCGTCTGCCAATTCCACCACTTCGGCGTGTGACCAGTTATTACTTTAGCACGGGTCTGTCGAAAAGTCAATTCCCTGATTCAGCAGTAGAGCAAAGTTTTGCTGTCAACTGACGGACGAAAACCCGATCATTTCCAGCATGTGGTGCTGGAGGGCTGCTGGCTCAGCCAGCAGCCCGTAGAGTATACTAACCCTTGACAACAAAGCCTTTGGGCTTGCCGATGTCGCCATCGGTGCCGGCCATCCGTGCGAGGTAGACGTCGCCCAGGTTATCAAGATGCGTATCTACGTTGTTGAAGTAGTTGTAGTGCTCCTGCTCATGTTCGATGATTCCTTCGAAGAGAACTGCCGAGAGAGCATCGCCATATTCACGGCACAGCTTTGCGAACTCTGTATATGTCTTGATCGCATCTTCCTCTTCACCGGCGTCGAAGGAGAAGATCTCTTTCAGATCCTGACCTTTGATGATCGGGCCGGCAGGTTCGCTGATGGGATCGCCGCCGAGCTCTTTGATCCTCTCACCCAGCGACTCCGCATGGCGCATCTCGTCGATGGCGATCAACTTCACGTTTTTCGCCAGCTCGCCGTAATCCATGTCGTCCAGCTTGAAGTGCTGGTGCATGTACTGATGAACCGACTGCAGCTCCATGGCCATGGCCTTGTTCAGCAGCTCAATGACCTTGTTCTTTTGCTCTTCGTTCATCGACAATCCCTCCTTAGATTACTTACCCTCATTTTACCACAATGGTCCGGTAGGAGACACAACAGTTTTCTTGGGGATCAACGTTTCATTTTTTTCATCAAAATGCAGTTTGGGTGGTTGACACCAATTGTGCGAAAATATATAATCTACACTATACGGAAAGATTTTTCTGCGTGCACAGAGAGGAGAACAAGGAATGCTAGAACGTATGACGCAATATCTGCAGTTGCTGCAGCAGATCACGTCCGATGTCGACTTCAACGAACTGTCCGAAGCACTCCAGGCTGCCCTGCCCGAGAGCAGCATCTACATCATGGGCCGCAAGGGCCGCGTACTGGGGTACGCCCTGGAGGAAGGCTTTGACAGTACTCCCTTCGACGCCAACTGGCTGTCGGATGGAGTGGCTTCTGCTCAGATCCAAAGCATGGCTAACAGAGTCGCCGACATAAGCATCCAAGAAGGCCCAAACAAAGAAACCGTCATGATCGTGCCGGTTATCGGCGGCGATGAGCGGGTCGGTTCTACCATCATCGTGCGCCGCAGCGGCAGCTTCACCGGCGAAGAAACTGACATCGCCCACATTGCCGGGGTTACACTGGGCATGATCATCTCCAGAGTAATTCACGAGAAGCAGGAAGACAAGGCTGCCGAAGCACGCGCGGCCCGGTCAGCCATCAACAGCTTATCCTACTCTGAGATCCTGGCCATGCAGAGGATCTTCGAGGAACTTGATGGCGACGAGGGGCTTCTGGTTGCCAGCCGCATCGCTGACGAAGCCGAAATCACGCGATCAGTCATCGTCAACGCCCTGCGGAAGTTGGCGTCGGCCAACGTGATCGAGTCTCGTTCGTTGGGTATGAAGGGCACCTACCTGCGCATCCTCAATCCGGAGATCCGCAGGGAATTCGAGAAGCAGTGGTTTTCTACTCCTAAGGCGTAAGAGCTGAACCCACCAGGCCTGTGCCAGCACAGGCCTTTTTCAATGTTCGGGGGTATCTGACTGGGGCAGAGTGCGGCCTCTTGTGATCGTGCCGTGAGAGTACTTACGGTTGATGGCATCCATCACCTCGGTGAGCTTGCTCGCAGAGCCGCCGCTTCCCGCGTCGAACAAGGAGAGCTGCGCTCCTTCAGAAAGGTTGCTTACGCCCACCCCCAAAAGGCGCACCGGTTTCAGTTTCACCTGCTGGAGCAGGTGCAGAGCTTCCTGGAAAATGGTATCATCATCATTGAACGAATGCTCTAAGGTGTGCGAACGGGTGATGGTCCTGAAATCCCCAAAGCGCACCTTAATCGATACGGTGCGGGCGTACAGGCCTTGGCGGCGCAGCCGCCAGCCCACTTTCTCGCTCATCTTGGCCAGCTGCTGGCGGAGGAAGTCGAAGCTGTCCTGGTCCTCGGGGAAGGTGATTTCGTTGCTCACCGACTGCACATCGGTCCAGGGTTCCACCGGCCTGTCGTCCAGACCCCTTGCCAGGTTGAACACCTGCGCGCCCATCGCCGCGCCGAGTCTCTCTTGCAGCCAGGTCAGGGAATGGGGTAGAATATCCCGGACGTAGTACAGCCCGTGCTTGTGCAGGACCTCTTCAGATTTCTTCCCTACACCCCAGAGCTTGCTCACGGGCAGATCGCGCAGAAAACCCTCCACTTCGTGGGGGCGCAGCACAAAAAGGCCGTCCGGCTTGCGCCAATCGGAAGCCAGCTTGGCCAGGAATTTGTTGGGCGCGATACCGACGGAGGCGGTGAGCCCCGTCTCTTCCCGGATCCTCTGCTTCAGGCAGGTACCCATTTCCTCCAGGCTGGAATAGAAATGCTCGCAGCCGGTCATATCCAGAAAGGCCTCATCGATGGATAGAGGCTCAACCACAGGGGAGAACTCGGGGAAGATGCTGTGCACCTGATGGGACACTTCCTGGTAGCGGTGCATGCGTCCGGGTATGAAAATGCCCTGGGGGCAGAGAAGCGCAGCCTGGCGGAGGGGCATGGCGCTGCGCACGCCGAACTTCCTCGCCTCATAGGAGGCGGTGGAAACAACGCCCCGGGGCGAGTCTTTGTAGCCGCCGATGATCAGCGGCTTCCCCGCGTACTCGGGGTTATCCAGCACTTCCACGGCGGCAAAGAAAGCATCCATGTCCACGTGCATAATGGTCCGCATGGCCCTTCCCTCCCGTGCTTAGTTTCCAGGTCTGAACTCGAAATCCTGCGAGGATCGAGGTGAGAAGTATATGCCTCAGAAGAACACTGCCGGTCAGAACGCCTACCTAGTTGCCCTTCAACACGGCTTGCAGAGCGACTGGGAGGTGGAGGACAGCTTGGCTGAACTTGCCGAGCTGGCCAGCGATGCCGGCTTGAACGTTGTTGAAACCATTGTCCAAAGGCGCTCTGAGCCCGAACCGGGCACCTTCATCGGAAGCGGCAAGGCTCTCGAGATCGCTGAAATGCTGGATGAGAACAGCATCGTCATCTTCGATGATGAGCTGACCCCATCCCAGCAGGGCAATCTCTCCGATCACATGGACGCGCCTGTGATCGACCGCACCCAGCTCATCCTGGACATCTTCGCCCAAAGAGCCCGCAGCAATGAGGGCAAGATCCAGGTTGAACTCGCCCAGCTCAACTACCTGCTGCCCCGATTGACAGGCCAGGGCCAAGCCCTCTCCCGGCTCGGCGGCGGCATCGGCACCAGGGGCCCCGGCGAGACCAAGCTGGAAACCGACCGGCGCCGCATCCGCAAGCGCATCTCAGATCTGCGCCGGGAACTGGAGAAGATCAGACAGACCAGAAGCCTCCAGCGGCGGAGCAGAGAAGAGCGTTCCGTGCCGGTGGTGGCCTTGGTTGGCTACACCAACGCGGGCAAATCCACCCTGCTCAGGGCCCTCACCGGTTCAGATGTTTTCGTGGCCGACCAGCTCTTTGCAACCCTCGATCCCACGATCAGGCGCTGGGACCTCACCGAGGGGCGCTGGGCCTATCTCACGGATACGGTCGGGTTTATCCGCAAGCTGCCCCATACGCTGGTGGCTGCCTTCCAAGCCACTTTGGAAGAGGTGGTCTATGCCGATCTGCTCCTGCATGTGATCGACGCGAGCCATCCCCGATCCCGCGAGCAGAAGGAAGCGGTGGAGGAGGTGCTGCGCGAAATTGGTGCCGCGCAGCCAGTGATCGCGGTGTATAATAAAGTGGACTTGGTCGACCATCCGCTTGAGGTCAGGGAGCCCGATGTGGCCGTTTCGGCCGTAACCGGGCACAACCTCGGCCGGCTGACGGAGGTCGTGTATGAGTTCTTCGCCAAAAGCTACTCCATACGGGAGTATCTCTTCCCCTTCAGCGAGCTGGGCACGGCCAGCATGCTTCGGGCCAACTCCACCGTTTTGGGCGAGGAGTTCACGGCGGAAGGCCTCTGGATGAAAGCCGAAGTAGATACCAGGCTGGAGATGCTCCTTCGGCCTTTCGAGAAGTAACGGGCGGCAGGATTTCCCCTCGCACCCAGAGAAAAGAGATCTGTTTTCATTCGCCATCATAACTGAGGTGAGATCATGCCGGTACGCGAAGCATCCTGGCTTGAAGTCATAGTTGGTTCCATGTTTTCTGGGAAATCAGAGGAGCTGATCCGCAGGGTCAAAAGGGCAGCCATCGCCAAACAGAAGGTGCTGGTCTTCAAACCCGCCCTGGACCACCGCTACGGAGTGGAAAAGGTGGCAGCCCACAACGGGATGTCCGTGGACTGCATCCCCATAGAACAGCCCGAGGAGATCCTTCAGTTTGTGGATGAGACAACCGATGTGGTGGCCATCGATGAAGTGCAGTTTTTCCCGCCGAGCATCATCGATGTCTGCCAGCGCCTGGTGCAGAAAGGCAAGCGGGTGATCGCGGCAGGCCTCGATCTGGATTTCCGGGGTGAGCCCTTCGGCTCCGTGCCGGTGCTGATGGCCCTAGCCGAACAGGTCACCAAGCTCAACGCCATCTGCGTAGTCTGCGGCAGGCAGGCCAGCCGGACCCAGCGCCTCATTGATGGCCGGCCTGCCAACTACAGCGATCCCATCATCCTCATCGGCGCCACAGAGAACTACGAGGCTCGATGCAACCAGTGCCACGAGGTGCCGGGCCGCCCCGAGGTGGTCCGCGGTGCGTAAGAAACTGACCATCTTTTTCATCATGGCCATGCGGGCCATGGTGGTGGGAACTGCCTATTTCCTGGTCCGGGATCTGCCCGGCCTGACTTCATCTTTTGTCGCTGTCTTTGTGGGCTTTCTCTCCTTTGACCTCATCGTAGCTATGCCCAAGTTTTCTATCCGCCTCAGGCACCTTAAGGACCTCTTTGTGGTCGTGCTGCCCCGCCTGAGCGCCACCGCCATGGCTTTGGGCGGGGGCCTTCTGGTGGGAGCCGTCTTCGGCGGACTCACCAAGATCGGGCTGCCTGTGCTGCCCGGCGCGATTTTAACCGTGGGCGTTTCATACAGCATTGCCTCAGAGATCAGGGGCAACATTTCCAGCTATGTGGGCCTGGTCTCGGCGGTGGAGATGTTCGACCGCATCCGGCTGATCGATGCCTTCACCGGTGAACTGCTGCAGGACATCGCCGGCGTCGCGGGCCAGCTCGTGTACTCCACCTTCCTGGCCCTGCTCATGGGCTGGGTGGTGGGCATCGTGATCGGCGTTGTCACCAGGCTCTTCCTGCCCCGGGGCTTCCGCTCGGTGAAGAGCGCAGCCTACGCCCAGCCGCTCTGGATGCGTTCTTTCAAGGATGTCACCCAGTTTGGTGACGACAAGGTGCTGCTCCAGATCCAGCTGAGCGAAGAGTCGCCGCTGGTTTACCATTCCCTGGCCGAAGTTGGGCTGGGCAGGGACCTGGGCGTCCAGGTCATATCCATCATCCGCTCGCCGAATGAGATCATCTCCCCCCGGGGCGCCGATGTGCTCCTGCCCCTTGATCAGCTTGTGGTGGTAGCCCCGTCCAACCAGGCCCAGAACCTAATTCAGTTAACGAAAGGGCGCGTGTTAGGTGAGTAAATTCAACTACGGCGGTCAAGCGGTCATCGAAGGCGTGATGATGCGCGGCCGTTACGCTGCTTCCATCGCCGTGCGCAAACAAGATCAGAGCATCTCCGTGCTCAACCAGGATCTCAAACCCTGGTCAGACCGGTTTCCCATCCTGAAGAAGCCCATAGTCAGAGGGGCTGTAGCCCTGGTAGAGACCATGATCATGGGTATCAAGAGCCTGAACTACTCCGCGACCGAGTACGGCGGCGAAGAAGAACAGCTGAGCACCAAGGAACTGGTTCTGACCATGGGCTTTGCCGTGCTCATGACCGTGGGTCTGTTTGTCGTGCTGCCCGCGTTTTTGCTGCGCTTTGTGCAGAGCCATATTTCCTCAAACATCGTCTTAAACTTGGTCGAAGGGCTGATCAAGGTCACCTTCTTCGTGCTCTACCTTGCCGGCATCTCCTTCATGGAGGACATTAAGAGGGTCTTTGCTTACCACGGGGCAGAGCACAAGACGATCAACTGCTATGAGGCAGGGGAGGAGCTCACGGTGGAGAACGTGGCCCGCCACAGCCGGGTGCACGCCCGCTGCGGAACCAACTTCCTGCTGATTGTCCTTTTTACCAGCGTTTTCGTGTTCTCGTTCTTCGGGCGGCCGCCTTTTCTCCAGAGGATCCTGACCCACCTGGCCCTCATGCCGCTTGTGGCCGGCCTGTCTTACGAGGTGATCCGCAAAGCGGGGTCCGAGAACTGCCCACTGATCATACGCTGGCTGGCCAGGCCGGGCATGCTCCTGCAGGCCCTCACGACCAGAGAGCCGGATGCGAGCCAGATTGAAGTGGCCATTTCGGCCCTGAAAGCTGTGCTGGCCAGGGATGAGTCGCACCCGGAAGGGAAAAAGGTGGTTCCCTTCCCCAAGAGCGAAACCACCGCCTAGGAGGAAACCTTTGATGCTGGAAAAGCTGCAGGCTTTGGAAGATAAATACGAAGAGCTGACCAGGCAGATGAGCGACCCGGAGGTGCTCAGCGATCCGGACCGCTACCGCAAGGCTGCCAAGGCCCACTCCGATCTGGCGGAGATCGTGGGCAAGTACCGGGAGTACCGCCGGGTGACCTCTGATCTAAAGGACGCCTACAAGCTCCGGGAAGAGCCTCAGGAAGAGGAATTCGAGGCCATGCTGGAAGAAGAGATCGACAGCCTGGAAGAGGCCAAGGAAAGGCTGGAAAAGGAGCTCCAGATCCTGCTCCTGCCCAAGGACCCCAACGATGAGAAGAACGTGATCATGGAGATCCGCAGCGGCACCGGCGGGGAGGAGGCAGCCCTGTTTGCCGCCGACCTTTTCCGCATGTACTCCCGCTATGCTGAGGAGAAGCGCTGGAAGATCGAGATTCTGAGCAGCAGCCCCACCGAGCTGGGCGGCTTCAAGGAAGTCATCTTCATGCTGGAAGGGCAGGGTGCCTATTCCCGCCTCAAATTCGAGAGCGGCGTGCACCGGGTGCAGCGCATCCCCACAACCGAAGCGGGCGGCCGCATACACACCTCAACGGCCACCGTCGCGGTGCTGCCCGAGGCAGAAGACGTGGAGGTGAACATCGATCCGGGCGACCTCAAGATCGATGTCTACCGCTCATCGGGGCCGGGCGGCCAGAGCGTGAACACCACAGACTCGGCGGTGCGCGTTACCCACCTGCCCACGGGGCTTGTGGTCTCCTGCCAGGATGAGAAGTCCCAGCACAAGAACAAAGAGAAGGCCCTCAAGATCCTGCGGGCGAGGCTGCTCGAGAAGATGCAGGAAGAAGCCCTGGCCAAGGAGGCCGCAACCCGCCGGAGCCAGGTGGGTACGGGTGAGCGCAGCGAGCGCATCCGCACCTACAACTTCCCCCAAGGCCGGGTGACCGATCACCGCATCGGCCTTACCCTCTACAAACTCAACCTGGTGATCGACGGCGATCTGGACGAGATCATCGATGCCCTGATTACGGCCGATCAGGTGGAAAAACTAAAGGAGACAGCGGACGTTCAAAATGGCTAAGCAGTACACGATCGGCGAGCTGATCAACCTCAGCGCGGGTTATCTCAGTGAGAAGGGCTGCAGCTCCCCGCGTCTCGATGCGGAGCTGCTGCTTGCCCATGTGCTTGGGCTGGACCGGCTGGCGCTCTACCTCAACTTCGACAAGCCCCTTACTTCCAAGGAAGTGGATGAATACCGCCGGCTGATCGGCCGCCGCGGCCAGAGGATACCCCTGGCCTATCTGACGGGGCAGAAGGAGTTCTACTCCCTTCCCCTAAACGTGGCTCCGGAGGTGTTGATTCCCCGGCCCGAGACCGAGTTTGTGGTGGAAAAGGTGCTCGAGCTTCTGGAACCGGGGCGGCCGGCCCAGATTCTGGAACTTGGAACGGGCAGCGGTGCGATTGCCATCGCCCTCGCCTGCCAGGATCCGGACTTCCAGATCACTGCAGCGGACATTTCCCCCGCCGCGCTGCAGGTGGCCAGGGCGAACGCGGAACGCCTGGAAGTGGCGGGCCAGATCACCTTCCTGGAAAGTGATCTCTTCGCCAAGGTCAGCGGACGCTTCCGGGTGATCTGTTCCAACCCTCCGTATATCAAGCGGAGCGAACTGCCGAAACTCGCCCCGGAGGTCGCCTGCGAACCGGCCATCGCCCTCGATGGGGGACCCGATGGACTGGACTTTTACCGCCGCATCTTGAGCCAGGCCGCAGCCCATCTGGAGCAGCCTGGTTTTGTTGTGCTGGAGATCGGCTGGGACCAGGCGGCAGATGTGCGCCAGCTCGGCGAGGATGCGGGCTTGATCTGGCTTGAGACTGTGCAGGACTACGGCGGGCACGATCGGGTGGTGGTTTTCCAGTGGCAGAACTGAAAACGCAGCTGCTTAAGGCAGATGAAGTACATAAAGCGGCAGAGCTTCTTGCTCAGGGAGAGGTTGTGGCTTTCCCCACGGAGACGGTCTACGGGCTGGGCGCCAATGCCCTCGATCCCCAGGCTGTGGCCAAGATCTTCCAGGCAAAGGGGCGGCCGCAGGACAATCCTCTGATCGTGCACTGCACCGGTGTGGAGCAGGTGGAGGGGTTTGTCAAAGAGATACCGGAAAAGGCGCTCCTTTTGATGGAGCGCTTCTGGCCCGGCCCCCTCACCCTGATCCTGCCCAAGGGAGATGCGGTGCCCGCGGTGGTCACGGCAGGCTTGGATACGGTGGCCGTGCGGGTGCCCGACCATCCCGTGGCCCTGCGGCTGCTGCGGGCTGTTCCTTTTCCCATAGCAGCGCCCAGCGCCAATCTTTCCGGGCGGCCAAGCCCCACCAGGGCCGAGCACGTTATGCACGATCTTGCGGGACGGATCCCTGCGGTCCTCGATGGAGGAGAAACGGGCTTCGGAGTTGAATCCACTGTTTTGGACTGTACTGTCCAGCCTTTCCGCGTCCTCCGCCCGGGCGGGCTGACCGTGGAACAGCTGGCTGAGCTGGTCGAGGTTTCCGTGGAAGCTCCGGCTGTGGGAACTGAGCCGCCGCGCTCGCCGGGGATGAAGTACGCCCACTACGCTCCGGAGGCGGAAGTCTTTCTGGTTTCAGGGCCGGGTGCGGCCGCGAAAATCCAAGAGCTGAGCGAAGGTTTCTTAATGAAGGGCCAGAGGGTTGGCGTGATGACCTGGGAGGAACGGGCCCCGCTTTACCCGGGGCTTGTGGTACTGCCCATGGGGCACCAGGGCGATCTGGCGGAACTGGCCAGCAGGCTCTTCCACTTGCTCAGGCAGGCGGATGAGTTGGGGCTGCAGGTTCTGTTTGTGGAAGCTGTGAGCGAAGAGCGCCTCGGGCTGGCCATCATGAACCGCCTGCGCAAGGCGGCTAAAGGACGGGAGATCAGGACATAAATGGAAATAAGGAGGCGCCATGGCTAAGTCTGTTCTCTTCATCTGTACGGGCAATACCTGCCGCAGCGTCATGGCTGAGTACCTTCTGAGGCACCGGGCGCGCCAGGCGGGCGTGGAAGTGGAGGTCAGGTCAGCGGGGCTGCAGGCCTTTCCCGGAGACAGTGCTACCGAGCATGCCCTCAAGGCCCTGGCCGAACTGGGCATCGATGCCGCAGGCCACCGCTCGCGCCCAGTCAACCCCCAGCTGCTCGCGGAAGCTGACTTGATCCTGGCCATGACGGCCCGCCACAAGGAAGAGCTGCTCAGGCTGGCGCCTGAGCTTGCGGACAGGATTTTCCTGCTGAAGGAGTACGCAGAGATGCTCGCGGCTGGGCAGGAACAGGAGTACTCTTTGGAGAACAACTACGAGATACGCGATCCCTTCGGGCAGTCTCTGGAGGCCTACCGCGAGGCGCGCCGTGAAATCGATGAAGCGGTGCAGCTGCTCCTCGCCCGGGGGATGGGAGGAGGCAGCAGAATGAGGATTGCCGTGGGAGCCGATCACGGCGGATTTCAGGCCAAGGGAGCTGTAGTTGAGTATCTGCGGTCCAAGGGGTATGAGGTGGTGGATTTCGGCACCGCTTCTCCCGATTCCTGCGACTACCCGGATATCGCGCAGCCCGTCTGCCGGGCTGTGCTGGCCGGCGAGTATGACCTAGGGATCCTGATCTGCGGGACCGGTATCGGCATGTCCATTGCCGCCAACCGGATTCCGGGCATCAGGGCTGCCCTGTGCGGCGACACCTTCTCGGCGCGCATGGCCAGGGAGCACAACGATGCCAATGTCCTCTGCCTGGGCGGCCGCGTGCTGGGGCTGGGCCTCATGCTGGATATTATCGACGCCTACCTGCAGGGCAGTTTCCTGGGCGGCAGGCACAAGACGAGGATCGAGAAAATCGAGCAGATGAACTGAAGCTAAGCGAAGATAGGAGATGATCGAGTGAGCCAGGTGCACCTAATTTCACACCCGCTCGTGCAGCACAAACTGACAATTCTCAGAGACAAGACTACTGGGCCGAAGGACTTCCGGGAACTTTTGGAAGAGGTTTCCATGTTGATGGCCTATGAGGTGACCAGGGACATGCCCCTGGAGGATCAGGAAGTGGAGACTCCGATCGGACGCATGGTCGGCAAGGTCATAGCCGGGCGGCAGGTGGGCGTGGTGCCCATTCTCCGGGCCGGGCTGGGTATGGTCAACGGAGTGCTCAGGCTGATCCCCGCGGCCAAGGTGGGGCATATCGGAGTGTACCGCGATCCGGAGACACTCAAGCCCGTGGAGTATTACTGCAAGCTGCCGGTGGATGTGGAAGAGCGCCAGGTGATCTTGCTTGATCCCATGCTGGCAACCGGCGGGTCGGCGGTTGCGGCCATCGACTATTTGAAGGAAAAGAATGTGACCTCCATCAAGTTCATGTGCCTTTTGGCTGCCCCGGAAGGAATTGCGCTTCTGCAGAAGGAACATCCCGATGTGGGGATCTTCACGGCGGCCATCGATGAGAAGCTCAACGATCACGGCTACATCGTCCCGGGCCTTGGCGATGCGGGCGACCGCCTCTTCGGCACCAAGTAAGTGCCGCCTGGAGGTGGCAGCGCATGACCAGACCTTCTTGGGACCAGTACTTCATGGACATAGCCGTTTTGGTTTCCAGCCGGTCCACCTGCCTGCGCAGGCAGGTGGGAGCGGTGCTGGTGCGGGACAAACACATCATCGCCACCGGTTACAACGGCGCTCCCCGGGGCGTGGCGCACTGCCTGGACTTGGGCTGCCTCAGGGAGCAGCTGGGTATCCCCTCCGGCGAACGGCATGAGATGTGCCGGGGTACCCACGCCGAGCAGAACGCGATCATCCAAGCGGCACTGCACGGAGTGAGCACCGCCGGTGCCACGCTCTACTGCACTCATCAACCCTGCACCCTCTGCGTGAAGATGTTGATCAATGCCGGCGTGGAGCGCATCGTCTTTCAAGGTGATTATCCTGATGAGCTGGGTCTCGAACTGCTTAAGGAAGCAGGGCTGGAAATCGTGAGGCGCGGCTCTGAGGAGGAGTAGGAGTGGACACGGCCCGATTCATAACAGCATTCATAATTGCCCTAGCGGCGACAGCAGCGCTGAGCCCTCTAGCCCGGCGGGCAGCCTGGAAGCTTGGCCTGGTTGACGAGCCCAATCCGCGCCGGATCAACAAGGTGCCCATGCCCACCGGCGGCGGCCTGGCCATATTCGCGGGCTTCCTGACGGCCTCCCTTGTGGTTGGCGGCGAACTGCCCCATCTGGGAGTTACGGCCCTTGCGGCCCTGCTCATCCTGGTTATTGGCGTTCTGGACGACCGCTTCCAGCTCAGCGCGGGAGTGAAGTTCGCCGGCCAGTTTGCCGCGGTTCTGATCTATGTGATCTGGGGCCCGCGCATCGAGTTTTTGAGCAATCCTCTTGGAGGTATGTTCTACTTGGGCAAGCTGGCCTTTCCCGTTACGATGCTCTGGGTGCTCACCCTGATCAACATCATGAACTTCATTGACGGAATCGACGGGTTGACCACCGGGGTCAGCTTTATCGCCGCAGCCGCCCTGGCGTTCCTCGCCCTGCTGCTGGAGCGCTACGATGCGGCCCTCCTTGCGGTGATTACCGGCGGTGCTGCCCTGGGCTTTCTGCCTTACAACTTCAACCCGGCCAAGCTCTACCTGGGCGATGGCGGGGCCATGCTGCTGGGCTTTCTCCTGGCAGCCATCTCCACGGAGGGTGCCCTCAAGGGTGCTGCCACGATCAGTATTTCGGTGCCTATCCTGATCCTGGCTCTGCCCGTCACCGACCTGCTCTGTGCGGTGCTGCGCCGGGTGCAGAACGGGGTTCCCTTCTACCAGGCCGACCGCTCCCATTTCCACCACCGGCTGCTCGATCTGGGGCTGAGCCAGCGGCAGATTGCGGGCCTGGCCTATCTGATCACAGGTGTCTCCGCCACCATGGCCGTGCTCACGGTCCATATGGCGCGTGCCACCTGGCTGGTGGCCCTGGCTCTGGGCCTCGTTTTCTGGTACGGTTCCATGAGGGTGGGCATGATCCAGCCCTTCGGATCACATAAGGGAGACAATAAGGATGCTTAAACTCGCAATAGTGTTCGGCACCCGGCCCGAGGCGATCAAAATGGCGCCTCTTGTGAGGGCCTGCCAGAAGGTCGCCGCGTGGGACACCCGCGTGATCATCACCGGCCAGCACCGGGAGAT
>DURQ01000031.1 GCA_012840725.1 Bacillota bacterium | reverse complement strand
TTCAATGTATTCCAAAACGGTGTCCAGATCTTCGCCGCCCACATACATGAGCATGCCTTCCCAGAAGGCTCCGGAACCGACAGCAGCCGGCATAGAGTCAGAGCCGTCGAAACGGAACACGTCGGCACTGTTCAGCAGGGCAGCCATCTCTCTGGTCAGGTCATCCGGATAGACGGCTGGATCGATCTTGTTGTTCGTACCCAGCTTGCCGAGTTTGCTCGCCCAAATGCCCTGAGCCTCGGGGCCAGCCAGGAAGTTCATGAACTCTCTGGCTTCGGGCGTGTCGCGGAACATACCGACCATGTCGCCAGCACCAAGCATCGGATTCCCGTGCTCAGGCTTGATCATTGGGAAACCGAAGAAGGTGACATCTTCGCCGATCTTCACCTCAGGATTGGCGTCCACGATGAAGCTCGTGATGAAGCTGGCCTGGCGGTGCATCATCGCCCGCGGCGGCTCGGTGAACAGTTCGCTCACAGAATCGCCGAAGTTGGTAGCCAGCACCGTGGTGGGGCCGCCGTAGACATACGCGCTGTTCCTGGCAATCTTGCCGAAGACTTCGAAAGCTTCCTTGACCCGCGGATCGGTCCAGGGAATCCCATGGTTCACCCACTGATCGTAGACCTCAGGCCCGGCGGTGCGGAGCATGATGTCTTCGATCCAGTCTGTTGCCGGCCAGCCGCTGGCGGCACCGGACTCCAGACCCATCGCCCAGGGGGTATCGCCGTTGGCTACCATCTTTTCCATAAGGGCCTCGAGTTCCTCCCAGGTGGAGGGAATCTCATAACCCTTCGCTGCGAAAACATCAGGACGGTACCAGACCAAGCTCTTGATGTCAGCCGCAAAGGTGAGGGCGTAGAACCCTCCTTTGTGGGTGCCGAGCTCGATCCAAGCGTCGTTGATGTCTTCAGCCAATACCTTAGGATCGATGACGCCGCTCAGATCAACCATGGCGCCTTGATCAACATACTCCTTCATGGCACCAGGTCCGGGAATGGCTGCTACATCCGGAGGATTGCCGGCCGCAAGGCGGGTCTGCAGCAGCGTGGGCAGATCGCGTGTACCCTCAAACTGTACCTTGATGCCAGTCTTGGCCGTAAAGGCATCCATCACTGCCTGGAAGGCCTCAAGTTCCTGACCGCCCCATACGCCCATCATGGTTACTACCCGCTCCTGTGCCAGCGCTCCCAAGGTTAAGGAGAATACCAGCAGGAGACTGAAGACCGCAGCTATGCTTCTTTTCACTTCCGAAACCTCCTCAAAGTTGTAATGTAACCGGTTGCATTTTGCCCCATAAATGCAATCGCCTTTTTATTATTTGATGGACAGGGAACCAAATCCTCTTTTTCCTTGTCCTTTTTTCACATTTCCCGATAACCTTTTTTACACTCCTAGAAGAGCAGCAGGCCCAGGGGAACGATAACGAAGCTCAGAAGCGTCGCAATGACCACGCCCGCCGCAGCCAGTTCTTCGTCTCCACCGAAACTCGCGGCTACCAGGGCGGTGGTCGCGAGCGGCGGCATAGCCAGCATCATCAGAAGCACGGTCTTCAGGGTTTCCGTGAGGGGCAGCACCGGCAAAAGGAGCAGGCCCACGGCAGGGCTCAGCACAAAGCGGTGCAGGAGCACGCCCAGCACCTCTTTCCGAATGGGCTGGCGCCGGATCAGCAGATCCCCGACCAAGGAACCGATGATGGGCATGGCCGAACCAACAGTTATGTTTGCCAGCAGATCGAGGCTGCCCAGGATAAATCCAGGCAGGCGCAGGCCGGCAAGACCGAAAAGGAGACCGAGGGTCAGCCCGATCATATTCGGGTTCAGCAGGCGCTTGAGGCTGAACCGCGGGCCAGAGCGAAAGTGCGATACACCATAGCTCCAATAAAACAGGCCTGCGCCGAGCTCAAACAGGACCGGATACACCACATACTCCGGCCCGAAAAGGGCGGAAACGATGGGTACAGGTAGAAAGACATTGTTCCCGTTAGTACAGAGGATCTGGAAGGTTCCAAAGGCCTTGCCCTGAAGGCCCAGGCGCCGGCCCGTGAAGTGGGCCGTCACGGCGAGTAAGACAGAGGTACTCAAGCCGGCAACCGTAAAGACCCAACCCCGCTGCATGGCGCCGGCAGTGACGTTCTTGTACATGGACAAAAAGAGCAGGACGGGAAAGGAAACCCGCACTACCAAGCGGCTCAACCGGCGGCAGAAATCTAGGTCAAGGAGGCGGTAGCGGTAGAACACGGCCCCAGTTGCAATGAGCAGAGCGAGCGTGAGAAATGGTTCGAAGATCTTGATGCCACATCTTCCTCCTTGGCTTTTTCGCCCGTTAATTCCCCACTGCCTTACTGACCTCCTGCCTGCCAGGCAGGCAAATTCCGGAGGAACGGTGCCGAGAGCGGAGAAATATACGGAGTACTGCAGATAATGGGAGGGATGGGGATGCTCTTGGTGAGTTACATCCGCACCTGGCCGCTCGGCAGCGATGAAGCTGAGATGGCCCTCGGTCGGCGGTGGACTGCTGAAGAGATCCGCGGGGATCTTCTGGACACCTTAAACGTTGCCTTCGCCCGGCTCTCGGGCAGCAGGCTGTACATGCCGGAACTACCGGCCTTCGCCAATCTCTTCAAGGAGCTGGCCGCGCTGAAGGACAGATATCCCCGACTGAGGATCAACCTGTCGGTCGGTGGCTGGGGGGCTGACGGTTTTTCGGACATGGCCTTCTCGCAAGAGAGCCGGGCCGAATTTGTCTCTGATGTGCTCGCCTGGCTTACCAGGCACAATCTCGATGGCATCGATATTGACTGGGAGTATCCTGTGGGCCCCGAAGGCGGCCAGGTGATCAAATCCAGGCCAGAAGACGCGGAGAACTACATCCATCTCCTCGCAGACCTGCGGGAAGGGCTGGCACGCCTCAGTGCGGAGCAGGGCCGCACGTTCTCCCTGACAACGGCCGTACCGGCTGCGGCGTGGTTTCCCCGCACGATCGATCTTGTGCGGGTGCAGGAACAGGTGGACTACCTCAAACTCATGAGCTACGATCTCTACGGGAGCTGGAGCCCCACGACAGGGCATACCGCCAACCTTTACCCCAGTCCCGGCGACCCAGGTGGCTGGAGTGTGGATCAGGCGGTGCGATCCTATCTGGAGGCAGGAGTACAGCCGGAGAAACTGCTCCTGGGCGTACCCTTCTACGCCAGGGCTTGGCGGGGCGTACCTGCGCAGAACCACGGCCTTTTCCAGCCCTTCGCCAGCGGCGCCTACGAGCACGGACTCAGCTATACTGAACTCAAGAAGGGTTTTCTGACCGATGCTAACTTTGCCCGGTACTGGGACGAGGAGGCCCAAGCGGCGTGGCTCTACGATGGAGATCTGTTCATTTCCTACGAAGACCCCCAGGCCCTGGCCGCGAAGGCGGCCTATGTGCGGGAAAAGGGGCTAGCGGGAGTGATGATCTGGGAGTACTGCCATGACCTCAGCGCCGAGTGCCTGAAAACTCTGCACGCTGCCCTTAAGGACGCCTAAGTCCCACGGCAGGTTTTTTGCCGAAGACACCGAATTAATGTAGCACTAGTTCGTTCAGAAAAGGAGCGGTTCTATGTCCAAGTACGAGCGCCTGATCATCTACCCACTGCTGTTCCTTGCGCTGTTCTGCGCCCTAACAGGTGTCAATGTCGTCAACGCCACCCAGCAGATGTTTGAGCGCATCGTGGCTCGCGAGGTCGTGATCGTCGATAACGAAGGCAACGAGGTGGCGGTGCTGAAATACGATGAGCAGAAGCAGAACCCGAGCTTCGAAATGTTCAACAAAGACGGCCGCAGGGTCCTATCGCTCCTCGCCTATGCAGATGGAGGCGCAGTGGGAATCTTCAACCAAGAGGGCTATCTCACCGCCGCTATCCAGAATGAATCCAACGCCGGTGCCGTTCTGGTTTACAACGGCACCCGCGATATGACCAAATTGGTCGCCCTGCGCTCAGGCCTCTATGGCGGAGTGCTGGAGATCAGCAACACCCAGGGCTTCCCCACGGGGATCATGGGCAACAACGCTTCCAACCACGGCTATCTCGGCCTGTTCAAGGGCGAGCTGCTGGGCTTCTTGACCCCCCAGATCATGCTCAACGTGGGCAGCGAGGGGCCGACCATCGATCTGGCGAAGTAAGAGGAACCGGATAAATCAAAGAAGGTGCCCGCGAGCACCTTCTTTTTTTCTTGCACTTGTTCATCTCAGTGTTCTGCCGTGAGCCTCTGCCCCTCAGCGGTCAGGCTCAGAGTCTTGACGAAGTTCTGGCTGCAGAGCGAGGCGTAGGGGCAGCGCCCGCAGCCCGCTGTGCAGCGCTCACCGCTGTCTTCCGCTAGATAGCCAAGGCGTTTCAGCTGTTCAATGCCTTCATCGATCAGCCCAATAGGCTCACCGAGCTTGGCTGCAAGCTGCGCGCGGGAGAGGCAGCCGGCAGTGCGGATCTCCTGCAGGAGTGCTTTCAACATGCTCCTGACCTCCTTTAGCTCAAACCGAAGAGCCTGCCTAACTGGAAGACCAACACAGCCCCCAGCCAACCGACGGCGAAGGCGTATCCAGCGGAAAAGAAAGCCCATTTGGCCGAACCAGTCTCTTTCTTGATGGTAGCGAGAGTAGCCACACAGGGCGTGTACAACAGAGTCATGACTAGAAAGGCGAAGGCGCTCAGCGGAGTAAAGGCCTTCTGCAGAGCGGAAACCAGCTCCACCCCTTCTTCTACACCTGCATAGACCATGCCTAAAGTGGCGACCACTGCTTCTTTGGCCGCTACACCGGCAAAGAGCCCGACAGATGCCTGCCAAGTCCCGAAGCCTGCCGGAGCAAAAACGGGAGCGATCACGGCCCCTACCCTGCCCAAGATGCTCTCAGACCCGTAGGGTTCCACGCCGGCCGGCAGCACCGCCAGCACCCAGAGAAGGCTGACAACCACGAAGATCACAGTGCCGGCCCTGACCAGGAAGCTTGAAACATTGTCCCACATGTTGCGGACCACATTGCGCAGGGTTGGCATGCGGTAAGGCGGCAGTTCCATGATAAAGTGGGACGATTCCCCTTTGAACAGAGTTCGGCCGAACAACTTACCCATAGCAAGGGCAACCAGGACTCCGAGCACATACAGGGAAAAGAGCACCAAAGCGCCGTACTTCGGGAAAAAGGCTGCGATAAAAGCCAGATAAATCGGGAGTTTTGCCCCGCAGGACATAAACGGGTTGATCAGGATGGCCGTCATGCGGTCTTTCTTGTTCTCTAAGGTTCGGGTTGCCATCACCCCGGGGACATTGCAGCCAAAGGCCACGATCAGGGGGATGAAGGTCTTGCCCTGCAGTCCCACCTTGCGCATGGTGTTATCCATCACATAGGCGGCCCGGGCCATGTAGCCGCTGTCTTCCAAAAGCCCCATGAGGGTGTAGAGGATAACGATCAAGGGGATGAACTCGAGAACAACGCCCACGCCGCCGATCAGTCCATCGGCCACATAGGAGCGGAGCAGCTCAGAAGCATTGGCCCTGGCGAGCAGGCCATCGATGTACTCACCGAGAAGGCCCACGCCTTCGCCCACCAGGCCTCCCAGCAGATCTTGGCCGATCACGAAGGTGAGCTGGAAGACCGCGAAGATGATCACAGCGAAGAGGGGCAGGCCCCAGAACCTGTGGGTCAGCACCTTGTCCAACCTATCCGTTAAGGTGGGCACCTCTTTTTTGGGCCTTGCCACAGCCCCCCTGGTCACCTTCTGGATGAACCTGTAGCGGCCATCAACGATTTCCAGCTGGAGGTCGCTGTTCTCGGCAGCAGCTTCTTCGCAGACCCGTCTGAGCTCCTCCACGTCCTGGCTGGTCAAGCGCTCCTCCACCATCTTGAGAACTTGACCGTCGCCTTCCAGCAGTTTGACTGCTACCCAGCGAGGCGGGTACACAAGATCCCTATCCTTCAGCAGCTTCTCCAGCTGGGTGACCTTGGCATCGACGCTCTGTCCGTAGCTGAGGTCCAGTTTCCTCTTGACAGAAGGATCTGCCGCCGCACGAACTGCGGCAGCCATCAACTGATCGATGCCCTGCCTCTTCGAGGCAACCGTTGGAACCACCGGCACGCCGAGGCGCTTTGAGAGAGCCTGCGCGTCAAGGGACATAGCCAGGCTTTCGGCTTCGTCTACCATGTTCAGGGCAACTACAACATTAGCACCCATCTCAAGCAGTTGGGTGGTCAGATACAGATTGCGCTCCACGTTGGTGGCGTCGATCACATTTACTACCACATCGGGCTCGCCGCTCAAGATGTAATCCCGAGCCACCAGCTCGTCTTCGGAAAAAGCACCTAGACTGTAAATACCAGGTAAGTCGACAACTGTATATACATCGCTTCCACAGCGAAACTGTCCTTCTTTGCGTTCGACGGTCACCCCGGGCCAGTTGGCCACGTGGTGATTGGCGCCGGTGAGGGCGTTAAACAGCGTTGTCTTTCCGCTGTTCGGGTTCCCCGCCAAGGCAACGGTCTTAGGCATGACTGGAACTCACTCCTATCACTGCTCTTACTTTTTGCTGACCAGCATCTTTTCGGCTAAGCCCCGGCCCAGCGCTACCTTGTGGCCGAAAAGCCCGACTATGACGGGACCCGTGTCGTTCTTGATTACCACGACTTCTGCACCAGTGTTAAAGCCCATTTCGTAGAGTCTCTTGGTGGCTGCGCGCCCTGCAGCGATGTGCGCTACCTTTGCGTGCTCACCAGTCCTGAGGTTGATCAAAGGCAAGTAGGACATCTGCTTCCCTCCCAGAACGACATTGAAAATCATTCTCACTGCTATGATATAGTCCCGCTACCAGTGTTGTCAATAGAGTTGAGCTGGGGTTTGTACCTTTTTTCCCAATTTAGATCTTGAGTGCGCCGTACGGAATTCGTTTCCGCAATGTGGATCAAGGCAGGAATGGAGGAGTCTTAACAGAATACTTACATCGTGAAAAACCCTTCAGGGTTTCTCACGGACTTTGGAGGTGCAGAGATGAGAATAACTCAACATCCCATCCTGGACTCGCAGACCGCGAGAACAGTCTGTTTCACCTTTGACGGCAAGACGCTGGTAGGTAGAGATGGAGAAATGGTTTCCTCAGCCCTGTTTGCCAATGGCGTACGCACCTTCTCCCGCCACAAGGTAGACGATGCCCCGCAGGGGATTTTTTGTGCTAACGGCCAGTGCGCCCAGTGCACTGTTCTCATAAACGGACTGCCCGTGAAAAGCTGCATCACTCCCCTCCGAGAAGGGATGGAAATTCGGACGTTGGTGCATTACCCGGAGCTGCCCGCCGACGACAGGCCGCGGCCTGCTCAAAGTCCTCAGGAACTTTCCTGTGATGTCTTGGTGGTTGGTGCCGGCCCGTCAGGGATCACGGCAGCTGTTGAGCTGGCTGACGCAGGATACTCGGTCATCCTGGTCGACGACAAAGACCGCCTCGGTGGGAAGCTGGTACTGCAGACCCACAAGTTCTTCGGTTCCATGGCCGACTGCTACGCGGGCACGAGAGGGACGGATATCGCCAGGATCCTGGAAGAAGAAGTCCGGAAACGGGACAAGGTCACCGTCATGACAGGTTCGGTGGTTGCCGGCCTCTTCGCCGACGGAAAGGCTGGCATCTACCAGAGCAGAGAAGAAAGATACGTGCTCGTTTCCTTTAAGGGGGTCATCGTGGCCGCTGGGGCCAGGGAGCGCTCGCTGGTCTTCCCCGGCAACGACCTGCCGGGAGTGTTCGGCGCCGGCGCCTTTCAGACCCTCGTCAACCGCGATCTGATCCAGGCTTCCCAGCGCGTGCTCATCGTCGGCTGCGGCAATGTCGGGCTGATCGCCGCTTACCACGCCCTCCAGGCTGGCATCAACGTTGTCGGCCTGATAGATATCGCTCCCAAGGTCACTGGTTACAAAGTCCACGCGGATAAGATCAGGCGCATGGGCGTGCCTGTCTACCTCAACCACACCATCATCAGCGCATCCGGTGAAGGCCGGGTGGAGCGAGCGACCATCGCCCAGGTGGATGAGGACTGGAATCCCCTCCTCGAAACGGCCAAAACCTTCGCGGTGGATACGGTGCTCATAGCAGTAGGCCTCAGCTCTATAGATGAGTTCTACAACGCGGGTGTGGAGGCTGGTTTCCCCGTGCTGAAGACAGGCGATGCCAGCGAAATCGCTGAAGCCTCTTCTGCCATGATGGGCGGCCGCATCACGGGACGAGAGATGGCACGGATGCTGGGCAGCGAACTTGAAACCCCGCCGGAATGGTTTGCGCAGGCGGAAATCCTTAAGAGTCCTCCCGGAGAGGTATTTCCCCGGGAGCACACCTGGCCGCCCGAGGACGGCTGGCAGCCGGTGATCCACTGCTATGAAGAGATCCCCTGCAACCCCTGTACCACCGTATGCCCTCACGAATCCATCAAGCTTTCTGGCCGGACGGGGACCATCATGGACCTGCCGGAGTTCAGTGGAAAGTGCATCGGCTGCGGGATGTGCGTTTTGATCTGCCCGGGCCTGGCGATCACGCTTGTGCGCGAGTCCCAGACTCCCGGCCTGGCGGAAGTAGTGATCCCCTTCGAGTTTGACCACAGTTTACGGCCCGGTGACAAGGCGGCGCTTCGGGATCTAGAAGGACGGGATCTGGGCTTGGGCACAGTGCGGGCGACCCGCTTCAGCAGGAAGCACCGTACCCACCTGATCACTCTCGAAGTGGAGGCTGCTGTGGCTGCCAAAGCAGCCGGCATCTTAGTGCAGGATCCGGCAGTTACACAACCTCTACCGGAGGTGGACTTGAGCTCTGTCCCAGACAACGCCATCGTCTGCCGCTGCGAGCGGATCAGCGTTGGACAGATCAAGCAGTTCGTGCAGGAAAACGAAGTCCGCGACCTGAACCAGCTCAAACAGATCAGAGCCGCCATGGGGGCCTGCGGCGGCAAGACCTGCCTCGACCTGCTGCCGAGGGTGCTCGTGCAGGCCGGAGTGCCAAACGATGAAATCCGGCCGGCCACCTACCGCCCGCCGACGGTGGAACTGCCCATGAAGGCCCTGGCCAACCAAGGGGGTGAACAGGCATGAAGAATTATGATGTGATAGTGATCGGTGCAGGCAGCGTTGGCCTTCCCTTAGCCCACCGCCTGGCGGCGAAGGGCGTCAGTGTGGGAGTCATCGAGGAACTGCCCTCCCACGGCCAGGGACAGAACAAGGCCGCGATTGGGGGTATCCGCGCCACCCATTCAGATCGCGCCAAGATCAAAATCGGGATAGCCTCCCTGGATTTCATCCGCCGCCTGGAGCCGGAATACGGCGAGGATGTGGATTATGTGGAAGGGGGCTACCTCTTCCCCGCTTACGATGAGAAAATCGCCCAGAACCTCAAGTCGCTGCTTCCCTTCCAGAAGAGCCACGGCCTGAACATTGACTGGATCGGGCCTGAGGAGGTCACAGAGATTGTCCCAGGCATCCGCGCGGAAGGTCTGCTCGGCGGGACCTTCTCACCTGAAGACGGCCACCTATCCTCCCTCAAACTGGCCGGAGCGTTCTACCGCCTGGCTAGGCGTTCCGGGGTCGAGTTCCACTTTGAGACAACGGTGACCGGTTTTGAGGTCACAGGCGGCCGGGTAACCGGTGTACTTACCAACAAAGGCTCCTTTGGCTGCAGCACTGTGGTGAACGCAGCAGGCGCCTACGGCAGGGAAATCGGTCAGCTGATCGGAGCCGATCTGCCGGTCCACCCCGATTCCCATGAGGCGGGAGTGACAGAGCCCATCCAGCCCCTGTTCAACCCCATGCTGGTGGACATCGCTCCAGATGATCGTTCAGACAACTACTACTTCTACCAGGCCAAAGAAGGCGCGGTTGTCTTCTGCATCACGCCGCGGCCCAAACGTCTGGGCACCGACCGCCGCTCCACCTCGGAGTTTCTGCCCATGGTCATCCCCCGCATGCTCAACCTCTATCCCCGATTGCGGAATATCCGGGTGCGGAGGGTGTGGCGCGGGCTCTACCCCATGACGCCTGACGGTAAACCCATCGTGGGCTTCGACGGCGGCGTGCAGGGCTTCTTCCATGCCGTTGGGATGTGCGGGCAGGGTCTGATGCTTGGGCCAGGCCTGGCCGAGATCATCGCTGCGGCGATCGTTGATGGCGTGCAGCAGCCCGAAATCTTTGAAGACCTGTCTCCCTACCGCGACTTCAGCGGTGAGGAACTGTTGAAATAACTAAAGGAGAGGTGATCCCATGTCAAATGGTATCTTCCAAGTTCCCATCCCGGATAACGAACCGGTGCTGAACTACGGACCAGGCAGTCCTGAGAAGGCCAAACTGAAGGCTGCCCTGGAAAAGCTGATGGGTCAAGAGATCGAAATTCCCCTGATCATCGGCGGAAAAGAGGTGCGCACCGGCAGGTTCGGCAGCTGCGTGGTGCCGCACAACCACCACCACCGACTGGGCCAGTTCCATCAGGCCGGGCCCGAAGAGGTAAAAGCGGCGATCGATGCGGCCCTGCGTGCCCGCAGGGAATGGGCCGCCATGCCCTGGGAAGAACGTGCCGCCATTTTTCTTAGAGCGGCCGAAATTCTGGCCAGGGAAAAGCGTTATCTGGTCAACGCCGCCACCATGCTGGGCCTGAGCAAGACGCCCTACCAAGCGGAAATCGACTCCGCCTGTGAGCTCGCGGATTTCTGGCGGTTCAACACCTATTACATGGAGCAGATCTACCGCCAGCAGCCCCGCTCCGTTCCCCTCAGCTGGAACCGGGTGGAGCACCGCGGACTGGAAGGCTTTGTCTTTGCCGTGACGCCCTTCAACTTCACCTCGATCGCTGGTAACCTCCCCACTGCTCCAGCCATGATGGGCAACACCGTGGTCTGGAAACCCGCTTCTTCCGCGGTCTACCCCGCGTACTTCGTGATGCAGATTTTGGAAGAGGCTGGACTGCCCCCGGGAGTGATCAACTTCATCCCGGGACCGGGAAGCACAGTGGGAGATATTGTCCTGCAGCATCCTGATCTGGCCGGCATCCACTTTACAGGGAGCACTGAAACTTTCCAGAACATGTGGAAGACTGTGGGAACGAACATCCACAGCTACCGCACCTATCCCCGCCTGGTTGGGGAAACCGGCGGCAAGGACTTCATCTTTGCCCACCCCAGCGCTGATGTTGAGGCTCTGTGCGTTGCTATGGTCAGGGGCGCCTTCGAGTTCCAGGGACAGAAATGCTCCGCCGCCTCCCGGGCGTACATCCCACAGAGCATCTGGCCGGAGCTGAAGGAACGCCTGGTGAAGATGACCCAGGAGCTCAAAGTTGGCGATGTAACCGACTTCACCACCTTCATGGGTGCGGTGATCGACAAGAAAGCTTTTGACAACATCGTCTCCTACATCGAATACGCCAAGAACTCTCCCGAAGCCGAGATCCTGGTTGGTGGCGACTACGACGACAGTGTGGGCTACTTCATCTACCCCACCATCGTGCAGACAACCAACCCCAAGATGAAGCTGATGGAAGAGGAAATCTTCGGACCTGTACTCACCGTCTACGTCTACCCAGATGAGAAGCTCGAGGAAACCCTGGAGCTCTGCAACACAACCTCGCCCTACGCCCTGACCGGCGCCATCTTCGCTCGGGACCGCAGTGCCGTCGTTGCCATGTCCAGAGCACTCAGCGAAACTGCAGGCAACTTCTATGTAAATGACAAGCCCACCGGAGCTGTGGTCAGCCAGCAGCCTTTCGGCGGCGCCAGAGCCTCTGGGACCAACGACAAGGCGGGCAGCATGCTCAACCTGCTCCGCTGGGTCTCGCAGCGGGCGATCAAGGAAAACCTGCTGCCGCCCCGCTGCTACCGCTACCCGCACATGGACGAAGCGTAGGCATTGGCAGCACAAAACTTACCAATAACGAAAAAGCGCCCCGCAGGGCGCTTTTTGCTGTTCTTTGATTGCTTTTGCTGATCCGTCTAGTCTCTAAAACAGGTTCGACAGCCAGCTGAAGAGGTTGTACCTGGAGAAGAGGGCCACTGCCACCAGGGAAATGGTGGACATGATCTTGATCAAGATGTCCAGGGACGGTCCGACCGTGTCCTTGAGCGGGTCGCCCACGGTATCGCCGACTACTGCGGCGGCATGGGTTGGGCCGCCTTTGCTGTGACCCTTGATGCCGCCCGACTCGATCAGCTTCTTGCCGTTATCCCAGGCACCGCCGGCATTGCCGCAGTACAGGGCCAGCATGATAGCTGACATGATAGCACCGATCAGAACGCCACCGACGAAGTCGGCGCCAAACACGAACCCGCCCACGATCGGGAAGATAACCGCCATGTACGAAGGCAGCTTCATCTCCTGCAGTGCACCTTCAGAGGCAATACCGATGCAGGAGGTGACATCCGGTTCTTCGGAACCATCCAGGATTCCCGGTTTCTCCTTGAACTGACGGCGCACTTCATCGACCATCTTCCGAGCCGCTTTCGTCACAGACTCGATCAGCATGCCCGAGAACAGATAGGGCAATGCGGTACCGACCATGACACCGGCAAGGGTCATGGGGTTAATCACATCCAGGATTGGATTCACATCAGGGGGCGAGAAGGAGAAGATGTAGGCAATCATCAGGGATGTAGCCGCCAGAGCAGCAGACCCGATGGCAAAGCCTTTACCGATTGCTGCGGTGGTGTTACCTACTGAGTCAAGCTTGTCCGTAATTGCGCGAACATCATGGTCCAGCTTGCTCATCTCGGCGATGCCACCAGCATTGTCCGAGATGGGGCCGTAGGTATCGACGCTGACGGTGGTGGAAACGAAGGCCAGCATGCCCACAGCGGCCATGGCGATCCCGTACATTCCTGCAGCGCCATAGGCAGCGATAACTGTTGCACCGAGCACCAGGACCGGGGCCATGGTGGAGCGCATACCTACAGCCATACCCTGAGTAATGGTGAGAGCCGCTCCTTCCGTGCTGGCAGAAGCTATGCTGCGGGTAGGCGCATAGTCATAGCTGGTATAGTACTCAGCGATAAGACCGATTATGACACCCGCCACGATCCCCAAAACAGCTGATACCCAGGGTGATAGGAAGCCAAGCCTGAAGTCCAGACCGGTTAAATCCTGCCCTGTGAACATCAACCAGCAGCTTACGCCGGACAGGATAACCGTCAGCCCAGCAGACACCCAGGTGGACATGTTCAGTTCCCGATGAGGATCTTCTGAAAGGTCTTTTAGGAGGATATAAGCGATACCGATGACACAGGCGAGGACGCCAACTCCCGCAAGAACCACTGGGTACATGAACATCTTCTGAAGCATAGAGGTGGTCATGCCCGCGTTCCTTGCCTCGCTGGAAAGGAACAGGTGGAAAGAAAGGATTACTGCTGACGAAATGGCGCCCACAAAGCTTTCCAGCAGGTCCGAACCGAGTCCGGCAACGTCGCCCACGTTGTCTCCAACGTTATCTGCGATAGTCGCAGGGTTCCGGGGGTCGTCTTCAGGGATACCCGCTTCAACTTTGCCTACCAAGTCGGCGCCCATATCCGCTGCCTTGGTGTAGATGCCGCCACCAACACGGAAGAACATGGCGATGATGGAGCAGCCCAGGGCGTAACCGGAAATCGTCATGGTGAAGGGCGAAAACTCAATACCAAGCCAGTTCCGCACCAGGTACACATTCTCGATGGATAACTGCTTAAGTAAAAGACCAAAGACTACATAAACGATGACCAATCCCAGGAGGGCAAAGCCGCCAACACACAGCCCCATGACCGAACCACCCTGGAACGCAACTTTCAAGGTCCGGCCCAGCTTCTTGGTGGTCCTGGCAGTATTTGCTACTCGCACGTTGGCATATGTTGCGATTCGCATGCCCACCACTGCTGCAAGGGAACTCATGGTAGCGCCGATCAAGAAAGCTGCGGCCACATACCATCCTACAAGCACACCCATGAACACGGAAACAGCAAGAACTATTAAGGTGATGACGCGAAACTCGTAGTTGAGGAACGTGATGGCTCCCGTGCGGATGCGTCCTGCGATTTCTTTCATCACACGAGTGCCTTCATCGAGCCTCCTTACAGTAAAAAAGTTTAGGCTCGCATAGGCTAACGCGAGGACGGCTGCAAAAAAGACCAACACAAGCCAATTCATGTTGCAACACTTCCTTCCTGAGTATTACGAACGTTTGTGAAGCTCTGGTGCTGAGCGAGCCGTGGATGTGCACATAGGCCCTCATTGTATATATTAGCACTTACTACACGAAAGTTAAATACCCAAAGCGAGAAAGAGATAGTTTTGTCTGCGAGCCCTTTCAGGCGCAAAGAAATACCGCCAATGCGCATAGTGATACGCACCGCGGTCATGTCGCTAGCACTTGAGGCATTCTCTGCTTCCAGAGACGCGATATCGTTGGAGGCGACGACGCAGAGCACTATTCAGTTTTCATTTCGCTGCTCCACAGCGGCAGTCCCCATCGCCTACTCCATATATTCCTGGAGCGGCTTCCTCCCTGCGCCCCACCGCACACTTCTCGCTATGCTTTCACCAGCTGAAGATTGTGCGCCGCGTTGAAGCGATCGAGGATGCGCTTGGCTTTGTTAACTGAGGTAGTCAGGGGATGGGTTGCTAGGGCCAGGAGCGCAGTATGGTAATTCCTGGTTACGGCAGCTTCCACTGTAAGTTCTTCATAGGCCTTGACATGCTGGATCAAGCCCCTGATCTGTGCTTCCAACCGGCCCACAGACAAGGGCTTGGCCCCCTGGGCATCGACTACCGAGGTCACTTCCACCACCGCATCGGGAGGCAGATCTGTGAGCGCCCCGTTGTTCCGCACGTTAACAATATGCCTGCGGCCGCTGTTGAGATGGATGTCCCGGATCAAGGAAACCGCGGCGCTGGAGTAGTGCGCTCCGCCCCTTTTCTCCAGTTCCTTCGGCTTACTGCTGAGCTGAGGGTCTTTGTACTGGTCCAGAAGCTGAGCTTCCAGCTCCTTGACCACCTCTGCCCTGGTTTTGGGCTGTTCCTTGAGATGGGCGAGCATTTCATCCTGCAGGTAGAAGTAGTTCAGATAGCTGTTTGGCCACATACCAAGCGCCCTACTAAAGTCGGGATCGAATGCGAGGCCGGGGATATTGGCCGGTTTTTCCGCCTGCTTCTTCAGAAGCTCGGCAGTACAGTCTTCACCGGAGACATAGATCCTGCGTACCCAGGAAAGGTGGTTCAGCCCCACGTAGTCCAGCTCTATTTCCTGTGGAGAAACTCCGCACTCTTTGGCAACCGCTGATTTGAGTCCGAAGGGGATGTTGCAGAGGCCAATGGCCTTCACCCCGCCGTGTTTGAGAACAGCTTCCGTGATCATCCCCGCCGGGTTGGTGAAGTTGATCAGAAAAGCCTGCGGCGCATAGGTGCGGATGTCGGCGCATATGTCAAGGAGAACGGGGATGGTGCGCATGGCCTTGGCGAAGCCGACCGGCCCGGTGGTCTCCTGGCCAATGATACGCTCCTCCAGGCAGATCCTGGTATCCAGAGCCCGGGCTTCCTGCCCGCCCACCCGGATTTGGGTGATCACGAAGTCTGCCCCAGCAACGGCCTCCACCCGGTCAAGGGTCTGCCTAACCTGAAACGGGCTTCCCTGGGCCCGCACCATGCGTTCAACCAGCCCGCCAACGATCTGCAGGCGTTCGCTGTTGATATCATGCAGGTAGAGTTCCTGCAGTCCAAGCACTTGCGATTCCAGGATCAAACCTTCCGCCAGTTCCGGGGTGTAAGTGCTGCCCGCACCGATAACGGCAATCTTCACGGTATCACTCCTCGGGAAGATACTCCTTAATGGACTCTTCAACCCGTCGGGCAAACTCTTCGCTCACCTTGAGACCGCCCTGGGCAGCTGCAGCTAAAATGGCGCCGACTACAGGCTCCACCTGAAGGAGCTGAACAGCGGTTCTAAATTCGCTGTCCAAAAGCCGCTGCGCAAAGGCGTTATACATGAGCGGGTACTTGGCCTTCTGAAAGACACTGCCCATAGCGACAACTTCGACCTGTTCCTCCGGCTCAAAGAGGCGCCGGATCGCCGCAAGAGCCGAAACGGCCAGCTCTTCGCCGACCTCAAAGAGGATTTCCCAGGCAACGGCATCGCCCTGCGCCGCTGCCTCAACCACAAGCGGCGCCAACTGCGCCGGCTTGAGTTCTCTGCCCTCGTAGAGCCAGTCCACCAAATCCAAGAGGTCACTGACCTTGAAATGCTCGCAGAGCATCTGGTGCAGCATGGTGGGTTCGCCGCGCCCTTCTGCCGCCCGCTGACTGCGGGCCAGGGCTTGGGCTCCGATGTAGCTGCCACCAGCCTGATCCCCAAAGAGGGGGCCCATGCCGCCCACCTGCACTTTTGTGCCCTGGGCGTTCATACCCACTACGTTGGTTCCGGTGCCGCAGATCACGGCCACGCCCACTCCCGTCCTGGTTCCGGCCCACAGCCCCAAGAGGGCGTCATTTTCATAACCCCAGCGTGCACCAGGCGGCACTATAGGTGCCAAGAGCTCTCGCACCAGTTCAAAATCCCGGGGCCGATCGGCACCGGCCATGCCGAAGTAAGCAGCGGTCACCCGCTCTGCACTCACCTCAGCCTGATTCAAGACCAGATCGATGCTTCTCTTTACCTCTCTTCGCGCGGCCTCCATCCCCGGCCCTTGGAAGTTCCCGCATCCTGCGGAAGCCAGGGCCAGTACCTGACCTTTTTCATCTGCTAAAGCTGCCACGGTTGTGGAACCACCAGCATCTACTCCTAAAAACAGCATAGTCCCTACCTCCAGAGGAGAGAGTTCTAGTCTGACACGGTTTTTCCTCTGCTCCAGAAAAGAAAGAAAGTGGCGACATCATGGGATGGAGCTCATTCGGGCATATGATCACTTGTGCGGCAACACTGGACATTTATACATCGGGTCGCCAACTCCTTTTTCGGTGCGAAGGTCGTTCGTTCAAAGGGGACAGGAACTGGTGACAACTGATCCTTCACATGGTGATCTGCGGAAAACCTCAGCGCCCAGAGCCTTTTCTTTAGAAGGGACAAGATCGGACAAAAATGCCGTCTTGGCATGCATAAGTTTCAATTTGGGGGAATATCCTAGGATTCGTAAAGGTGTACAACCTATCTATCTGGGCTGACGCCATAAAGGGGGGGTGATGATCAAGCCCAAAGCTATCTTACGCCGAGCGTTGGCGCAGCCACGAAGTCCGATCCTAACACTGACGAAATTTGAGGAGGAAAAAAGGCGATGAAGAAGTTTGCAGGTTTGGCGTTGGCGTTGGTGCTGGTACTGGCATTGGCCGGTGCATCTTCCGCCGCGGACGGTAAGCTCGGGACAATTTCTGCTGATATTAACGTGTTGGCCACGATCGGACCGTATGCCAAGATCGACGCCGTGAGCCCCGTTCAGTTCGGCGAGCTCCTTGGCAAAGTTGGAATCTACACGGCTAACGGACTCGAGGAACCAACCGGTACAGCGGAACAGTTCTACCACAGGGCGGCTCCGGTCTTTGGAGTCTCTCCAGATCTGTACGTTGGCAACAACGACGGCTATGGTTGGTTCGCGATTGAAACCAATTGCGATGTGATCGTCAGCATATCCTTCGCCAACGCGGGTTGGTTGACATCACCAACCGTGTTCGGAGTTGCCAAATTCGGGGAGCCATCCACCGTTCTGGCTTGGGCCTCGTCAAACCAAGACCTTGGAGGACGGCCGACTTCTTTCACCCACACCTACATGAAAGGTGTCCAGAAGTACGGCATTGACGGTGCCATTTACATCCGGTCGATCAGCGAGCAGGAAGCGAAGGCTTACAGCGGCACTCTCACAGTCACAGTATCCAAGTAGCAACCTGGGGATATCCCTAGGCAAGACGCCAAGGAAAGGGGCCGTTCCGAGCCCCTTTCTTCTCAAACCAACATGAGGAGGTTTACTATGAAAAGGACAGTTTTCCTTATGCTGTGCATGGTGTTGGCGTTCTCAAGCGGAGTTCTGGCCGCTGAGAAGAACCCCACAGAAACGCTTTCGGAAACGTTAGGTGCTTACGTGTCCGTTGGCCCCTATGCCAAGATTGAGCCGCAACGCGTTGTTGTCAAAAAAGACTGCTGGTGGTATGCATGGACTGAGGATGACCCAGGGATGGACTTCGGTTTCTATGATGGTAAAGCTGGCTATGGAAAGGCGGCTGACAGCAACTGCTTCATCCTCGAAACGAATACCGGAGTGACGGTAACGTTCAAAGGCGAATCCCTAACCCATACGGAGTACGGCGACAAGATGCTCACGAGATACTCGGCATGGCTCTCTCGAGGTGTTGACGATCTTCCAGAACCCTATCTGTTTGTAAATATCCCAAAACAGATACAGCCCTACAAAGAGATCGGCTTCTTCGGTGAAGCAGGCAAGGCTCCTCGTAAAGATAGCGGCGGGTTCATCGAACAGATTCTGTTTGAGGTTCTCGAACTGTTGGGCCTCGGAAACCGCTGGCCTACAGAATACTGGAATGAGGAACACGTAGCCATCAGCAACCATGTGAACCAAAAAGGGATCTACGCTTTCCAGGTCTTCGGGTTCGCCAGCACAGACGAGATTTCCAGCCAGCGAGCGGGCACCTATGAGGGCAAGATTATCGTGACTGTTTCGAAATAACAGAGTTAGGCACCTTCGCCATCTCAACAACACTCAAGTAGAGAAAGGGGTCGCTGCCGGTAGGCAGTTGACCCTTCACTTTTCTGAAGTCAAATCTTCGGTTCTGCGCCGTTGTCCACTCGGACTTCTTGCTTACTTGCATATGCCCATCTGATGGGACGAAACTGCCCAGTTCAACATACTTTTTCGTGGCTCTTGAATCGAGTCGTCTTAAACCGGTGGTATGCAACTGCTATCCCCATAGCGGACGTTCACCATCGACCTACCCTCGCCATGTCTGACGAAATCCATCCTTCACCCGTCCGTGATACGTCCCGCGGCACGACGCGCAATCTTCATTCCATATACCCGCCACGTTTACATCCTCGTGTTCGTGCAGTCAACTGGACTACGTTTTGGCTTTCAGACTCGTCCCCCTTCGCGTGCCTGATGTGAGCGTGTTCCTCAGGCCGCGACCTTGCCCGTCACAAGGCCTTCGAGTTCCCCCTCGCGATGGTCACCGTTGTGCTTGGCTGATGGTTAGCAACTGCCAGCTCCCATGGCGGACTTTGGCTCCAATGCGTGGGCGAAAAAAAGGGCTATTGACACTTCTGCCAATAGCCAGATGAACTGACACATGGTTAGGGCTTCTACTCGATCGGTAGAGCCGGCCACTGCCGGTTGAGCAATATAGGCCAAAGCGGCAGTGGCCTAACTCGGTGTGTTCCAGCGGCCAGCCCACTGTTCTCGCACCAGGTACTAAAGAACTTCGATTTCTTTCGTGACAACAAGCAGTTCAGTCGCTCCATCCCTAACGGTGACTTCCAGTTCGTAGCTATCCGGCTCCAAGAAAGGTGTTCGGCCCTCCAAACGTTGCCTTCTTAATGGAAGTATACCTTTCTCGCCTTCGGGCAAGGTTAGCTCCGCACGCCCCACAAAATCACCGCTACTGTTGCGGATCATCACCTCGGCCTGGGGGTGGATCACCACGTTGCCCGCATTGTAGAGGTCGATCACCAGCTCACGGGATCCGTAAGAAATCGCCCGCAGCTCAACCGTCCTGTCGAACTTCTCCCCTACAAAGACGGATATGGGTACCGTTTTTTCAGCTAACAGCTCTTGTGTGACCAGATCATAGGCCTGCACTACGATGTTACCGTGGTAACTGCCATCGGCTGTATCTCTCGGCACAGCGATGGTAAGTCCCAAGCGAGTCCTTCTTCTCCCTGGCAGCTCAAACTCATTGCCCGCCATGCGCAGTTGCACCCATTCCATGGATGAATACTTGTAATCAGCATCTGTGGACCGGGGTTCCGCTACTATCCGAACACTGTCTGCGATCTCGCTGACAAACTCCAAAACATGACTCTTCCTCTCACCCGCAATGGCAGCATACTCTATGGTTTCCGGGATCAGGGAGAAAGCGCCGGCCCGTTCAGCGTTGGGGAAGTGGAAGTCACCTTCGGAGATGGAAATGACCTCGTTTCTCACAATCTGGCCTTGGTTACCATAGCGGAAATACAACCTTAAGGAGTATTCGCCTGGTAGCAGGCGCTTAGTCACTTCACCTAGAAACTCCACACGAGCGCCGGGGTAGAGTCGGGTTGCCTGAGTCTCTGCATTGCTCGCAGCGGGGCTGACCAACGTAATCCGTTCCACAAGGCGCCGCTCGGCGTCGCGAACCGTAACCTCCCCTTCAACCAAGTAGTCCCAAGCCGAGGTGTTCTTCACTACTGCCCGTACAATGGGTTGACCGTTGTCCCCTGGTTCGAGACTGAACTCCTCGAGTTCGGCAGTTTGCCTCAGCCCTGGACGTTCTACTCGGATACTCAGGCGAACAGCATAGCGGACCTGGAAAGTGATCCCTGAACTCATCTCTGGAGGCCTAGGTTCGACCATGATGATCACGGTATGGGATCCGCTGGCCGAAAATGGAACTCTGACGCGCCCCGCAACCTTGGATTCCTGATCGGGGTACACGCGGACCGTATAATTGTCCAAGGTCACCCAAGAAGTTGCGGAAAAGGCTTGGTTCTCCGGTAGTTTGTAGACCAGTCCTCCGCTGAGCAACTGTACCGGCTCATAGAGTGTCAAATCGACCATCCCTTCGCTGGATCCGGGGATAAGTGCAATTTCAAAGTCTCGCACATCTCCCGGTCGCACGTCCATCTCGATGACCAACGGGCGCACCCCCGCTGCACCGGCCAAACCGACAGCAGCAGACCAGAAGATGAGTGCCAGCATTACAGTCAGATTACGCTTTCTTATCCATGTGCGAGCCAAGGCATAATCCCTCCATGTTTTTAGTCGCCGACTTCCACGTCGACGTTGATCACCCCGCCGTACGTGCCCGCGGGATGACCCCAGCCGACATAAGCCTGGACCTCGAACGTTATTAACGCTTCCCGGCCGTAGTCCTCACCCTGCAACCGCAGATTCTCACGCCCCGAGGACTCGTTGGCGGCCCGCACCTCGACAAAGAATAGGGGGATAAACTCTGATTGGACCGCAACCCGGTTTTGGTCATCGATGCGAAACAGACCGCCCGAGTTCACATTAACGATCCAGTTCACATGGTTAGCCCTCACGCTGATCTGCGCTGGTTCAGCCGCTCTGTATAGCCCAGGACCAGCCAGGGCATCCAATCTGATCGTTGCTGGCCCGAGAGTTACGTCGGTGAAGGGCTGGACCACGACCTCCAACGGAACTTCCTCCCCGGCATCTGATAGTAGGGATCCCCTGTAGGTACCCGCAACGACTACCTCGCTGTAACGGACGCCCAACTTCAGGTCGACGTAATCATCATCTGCCGCCAACAAGCAACGCTCTGAAAGAACATTCTCCCAACGCTGTTCATCCGAATCATACGGCGTGCGCAGAACGATCAGGTCCAGCGGAAACTCGTTGCCCTGGTCGTCGTGCAGCTCTGATAACCTGAAGTAAAGGCTGCGCCGCTCCTCTCCCACCCGTATCAGACGCAGGCCGACATACTCAACGGGCCGAGAACTGCTAGGTTTGCCCTCCAGTACCCACTGCAGGGGACCGCCTTCAATGACGAATGAGGCCTGAGCGCCGCTGCTGACGATCAACGCAAGGGCTAACATGGCCAGTACCATGCCCCGGCTTCCTTTCAACTCTTATCCCTCCCTTAAAATCGAACTTGAAGTCCCAACAGGAAAACACTGCTGTTATGTCCGTCCCAAATCCAGGAGACCTTCGCTCCCACGGTGTCTGTGGGCCAGATTGAGGTACCAATGCTTTGGATGAACTGCCTCTGGGTACGGTCTATCTGATACCATATGGTGTACTTGGGCTGAAGGAAATCAGCCCGAATCTGCCAGTCCAGGACAAAACTAGGTTTCCAGGAGGGGAAATCCACTGCCATGGGCACCAACGTCGCCGATAGGCGTAAGTGTTCGCCCAGGTAAACCACGTCGCGGACGCCAAAACGAAGCATTGGCCGCTCGTCACTGCTCATCAGTGCTTCAGCTACAAAGCAGAGTTCCCCGTTGAGCGATCCTTCGACGCCAACCAAGTAAGCAGGATTCGACAGAGGCCCTGCGTGTCCATAGATCCTGTATCTGTCCCCCAAAGGAACGGACCCCTCAAGTTGCCAACCCCACTCTCCTTCCCTCCGAGCCACGCTTACGCCAACGTCTACCCACCGCTTCTCCGGGGGTGCATCAATGAACTGCGCCAGACCAGAGATGGAACCCATCGGGAGTACGGGTGCCTCTGCTGGAACCGACGTGCTAGGAATCAGGGTCCCAGCCAGGTACAATGCGAAGTACTGGTATTCGCCTTTCTTGTTTGTGTTGGATCGGCGGGCCACCACTGCCAAAGGGTGCTCTGCTTCGGGCCCCACCCAATGCGTTGTGGCGACCTGGGCTGCGGTTCCCTCGAAGTCCTCAAAGGTTATTTGGATGTGAGACTCAATGCGCCCATCTTGAGCCCTTAGGGGTAGAATCGTCACCTCAATGCGTTCCTCTTTAGGCTGTAGCACTTCGGTAGGTACTCTCGCCATGGACACGTTTGCCCGGGCCGGTTGTCCATCGACCGTGAGAAGCCACGAGTCATAGCTGGTCATTTGCTGTCGCTTGTCCCACCAAACCTGGGACTGAGCTGACCATGCCAAGGAACCGCCGGCTCGAACTCCTAGGTCTAGATCACGCCCGGTGACCAACCATACCCCAGGAGACTCTTCAGATGTCAGTTCGAGTTGAACGCTCAAGGCCTTGACCAGGCGCCGATCCACCTCAACCAAGTGGATCACATAGCCAACAACCGCTGTCTGCTGTGGCTCATCCAGATCCCATGGGTCGGCCATGAGCATTCTTGCCATGTCAACGCTCCAGTTTTCCAAGGCATGGATCGGGGACGCTGCTGTCAACCAAAGCGTCAGCCAGAGGACTAGCACAGGCGTTCTGGCCTTGCCGGCGCGTGTTTTCATAGTTGCTCTCCCCAACTAGATGATCGCTGGAGTAACGAAGATCAGGAGTTCCTTGTCCGCCGCCCTGGTAGTATCGGTTCTGAACAACCAGCGGATGATGGGAATATCGCCCAGGATCGGCACTTTTTTGGTCTGATCTCCGGACTCCTTAAGAGTCATTCCGGCCAAAACTGCAGTCTGACCGTCTTTCAACTTCACTGTGGTGGAAACCGAGCTCTGTTTCACCACCAGGTTGCTCTTGGACTCGCTGACAAAGTGACTCATCTCCGGTGAGATTGTTAGGAGGACTTCATCGCCCAAGATGTGCGGCGTTACTTTCAGGTCCATACCGACTTCAACGCGCTCCACGCGCGTGGTCTTGTCATTTGAGTCCGCCAGCAAGAGTATCTGGCGATCACCAACGAATAGGTGTGCTGACTGCCCGTCGCTCACCAACACCCTCGGATCCGCGTGGATCACCGCTTCCTGGTTTTCCTCCAAGGCCTTCAGGTTTAGCAGTAGATTGCCCAACAACGTCGTCTCCAGAGAAAGCAGACCTCCTCCAAGCCCGAAGCTCGCCGTCCAGTTATCGTTCCATGTGGTGCCAGCGCCAAAGGTGAACTCGAACAGGTTGAACCCCAACTCTTTTAAGGCTTTGGTCGAAACCTCGGTGACTATTACCTGAATCTCCACCTGCCGCTGACTGACATCCAGGCTGCTCACGAGTTCCAAAATCCGCTCTAGTTCGTTGGGTGGCGCAGTTATGGTTAACGTTCTGCTCTCCTTTTCTCCTTTGACGTAACTTGTCAGAAACGACGGTAGCGCTGCGAGAACTTGCCCGGCGGTCACGTGCTGCAGAGTCACGATCTGAGTTTCGGCCAGGCTTCCAAACGTTGTACTGCGGGGGTCAGGCAATCCGACCAGGTAGAAATCGTCTATCCTCCGGAAGGTAAAGCCTCCTCCGATAAGGATCATCTTTAGTGCCTGTTCCAGAGGCACGTCTTGGATATCAACGGTGACTATCCCATCCACAGTGCCATCCGGGATTATGTTCACTCCTGTCTGCATGGTGATCTCTGTTAACGCGTCCCGGATGCTGGTCTCAAACAAGAACAGGTTTACAAGGGGCTGAGGGTCTTCCGCTCCGGCCACCAGACTCAGGCTCAGCACAGCAAAGAACACGAATGCACAGATCCGTTTTTTCACTCTTGTCCCTCCTTTGGCAATCGTGGCTCTTATGGTTGCTCACTCAACCTGCGAGTCTTCAACGGGGATAACCGTCAACAGAATTTCTCCCATGTAACTTTGAGCTGGATTTTCCCAGAATGCCGTAAGCCGGAAGTCAAATCTCACCTCCATGGTCCCTGGTGGCCCGCTCCTTACGGGCACCCGTTCAAGAGTCAGGGGTCTCCAGTCGTCTCGGTCTTTACTGTCCGAAAGACGCCACTTCAACTGCGAGACATGGATGAGCCCACCGTTGAGTCCGACTAAGAACTCGTGTGGGGCCGATATCGAGAGCGTGTAAGGCACGTTACCCGACACGGTGGCGACCACGGCCTGCTCCTTGGTTGCTACCACCCCTACCGTGACGCGCTGAGCCGCGCCAAGGACATAGTCGAAATCCGACTCCTCAAAGATGAGCTCGGTTGCATTGATCTCCAGCACGATCATCTGCGGAATCCGTACCGTAACCGGGACGTCAGCTGAGTCAAACGCCCTCACTGGTGCTGGATGGACCAGGATCATACATACAACCAGCAAGGCGACGGGCATCCTGTACATAGGCTCACCTCCTGGCTAGTAGTGTTTCCCAAATCTTGCCTTTCATTCAAGAATCTGCGACCAACGAAAAAGAGCCCCCAGTTCATACTGGGAAGCTCTCGTTATCCTGTGATGCTTGTGTTTGTTTCCGTCAGTCAAAGCGGGGCGTCATCGCCGTACCTTGACGGTCTTCTCGCTTCGCACGAGTGGCTGGTCGTAACCATCCGGCAGTTCTGTCTTTGGAAACCCATTCACCAGGTGGCAGGCCACAACATGGTCTTCTTCCACCTCAACATACTCTGGAGGAACGTCCTTGCAGCCCCGCATGGCCTTGGGGCAGCGCTGCCAGAAGCGGCAGCCCGGTGGAGGATCGATGGGGCTGGGCGTGTCCCCCGGCAGGACAGCGATCTCCCGCTTGCCGCTGAAGTCGATGTTCAACACGGCCGCCATCAGGGCTTGGGTGTAAGGATGCAGCGGTTTGGCGAAGATCTTGTCGCTGTTCCCCGCTTCCATCACCTTACCCAAGTACATCACGGCCAAACGGTCGCACAGCTTCTTCACATCAGCCAAGTTGTGAGATATGAAGACATAGGTCAGGTTGAGCTTCTCCTGCAGTTCCAGCAGGAGGTTCAGGATCTGGGCATGTATGCTCACATCCAGTGCCGAAACCGGCTCATCGCAGACCAAGAAGCTGGGATTGAGGCTGATCGCTCTGGCAATCCCGATGCGCTGGCGCTGCCCACCAGAGAAATCTGAGGGATAGCGGTAGAGATCCCCCGAGGACAGGCCTACCATCTCCAGGAGCTCAACCACCCTCGCCTTCATGCTCTCCTCATCGTCTTCGCCCCGGATGAGCATCGGCTCAGAAACGATCTGGTACACGTTGAACCGGGGGTTGAGCGAAGAAAAGGGATCCTGGAAGATCATCTGCATGCGCCGCCTGACCTTCTTGAACTCCTGGCGAGGCAGGCTGGACAGGTCCACCCCTTCAAAGAGGACTTTTCCAGCCGTTGGCTTGACGAAGCCCACCATGGTGTTGGCGAGCGTGGTCTTGCCGCAGCCTGATTCCCCAACGATCCCGAAGATCTCGCCTCGCCCGATGCGGAGAGAGACATCGCTCACCGCTTGGATCTCGCCCTTCTTTAAGAAAGGCAGAAAGCCCCAGACGGGGAAATGCACGGATACGTTCTGCAGAGTTATGATATCACTCACTGCTCTTCCCCCCCTCTACCGAGAGCGGATGGAAACACCGCACCTCTCTGCCTTGGCCGACGGGCACGAGGCTGGGCATTTCCCGCCGGCAGCGTTCGGTTGCGTACTCGCACCTGGGGTGGAAGTAGCAGCCGCTCGGCTTATTGACCGGTGAAGGTACCGTTCCAGGGATCTGGGTAAACTTCTTCTTCTCATCGGTCAGCGTTGGAACTGCAGCCATCAGTCCCACGGTGTAAGGGTGATGCGGCTTGATGAAGAGGTCTTCCACGGGCGCCTTTTCCACAATCTTCCCCGCGTACATCACGTAAACCCGATCCGCGATACTGGCCACCACGCTCAGGTCGTGGGTGACCAGGAGCAGCGAAGTTCCGCAGCCTTTCTGCATGCCCCGCAGGGTCTTCAGAACCTGAGCCTGGATGGTGACATCCAGGGCGGTAGTGGGCTCATCGGCAATGATCAGCTTCGGCATGCAGGCGAAGGCCATCGCGAGGAGTACTCTTTGGCGCATCCCTCCGCTGAGCTGATGGGGAAAGGCGTTGGCCCTTTCCCCGGGCTCGGGGATCCCGATCAGTTCCAAAGCTTTAACCGTCTTCTCGCGGGCCGCCTGCTTGGAATCCCCTTCATGGCGGATATACACCTCATCGATCTGGCGGCCCACGGTCATCACGGGATTGAGCGAGGTCATGGCATCCTGGAAGATCATGGCCATCTCCTTGCCCCGGATCTCCTGCATCTCCTTTTCGGTACACCGGGTCAGGTCTCTTCCGTCAAACTCCAAGACATCAACACGCACTAGAGACGGCGGCGATCCCAGCAGCCGCATCACGGCCTGACTCGTCACGCTCTTCCCAGACCCCGACTCGCCGACCAGAGCCACGCATTCCCGGTCGTAGATATCCAGATCGATCCCTTCCACGGCCCGGATCAGGCCGTAGTCTGTGGGGAAAACAACCTTGAGGTTCCTAAGCTTCAAGACCTGTTCCATAATGCTGCCCTCCCCCGCTGGCAACCTCCGCGGCGCCGATCTTCTGGTAGTCGTCCATGGACCGGAAGACTTCCTCAACATAACTCGAATCCAGGCTCTTAAAGAGCTTATACACACTGCTGGTGCGCTTCATACGGGGGTTGGCTATCTCTTCCA
>DURQ01000030.1 GCA_012840725.1 Bacillota bacterium | reverse complement strand
ATCCACGTCTTCGCGATGGTTGGCGTGCATCAGCAGGATGCGTCCAACTCTTTCCCGTTTGCCCGTAGCCACGTTCAAAACGTAACTCCCAGCCTTCAGCGTTCCGGAGTAAACCCGGAAGAAGGCCAGCTTCCCGACATAGGGGTCAGCCATGATCTTGAAAGCAAGGCCGGCAAAATGCTCATCGTCCTGGAGCTTCCTGGTCTCGGGAGCCCCCGTGTCGGGGTTGGTTCCTTCGACAGCAGGCAGCTCGGCGGGGGACGGCAGGAAATCCACCACTGCATCCAGCAGGGGCTGGACTCCCTTGTTCTTAAAAGATGAGCCGCAGAGCACAGGCACCAGCTTCACGCTGCAGCAAGCTTTGCGCAGAGCCCGCTTCAATTCCTCAGGAGTTATCTCTTCCCCTTCCAGATACTTGAGGGTGAGCTCGTCATCGGTCTCCGCCACCTTCTCCACCAGGAGCTGGCGGGCCGCTTCGGCCTCCTCGAGCACCTCTTCAGGAACGTCCGTTATTTCAAAGTTCCCGATATCATCGACATAAACGTGGGCCTTCATGTCAATCAGATCGACGGCACCGCGGAAGGTGTCTTCCGATCCGATCGGCCACTGGATGGCCACCGGATTTGCACCTAGGCGCTCGGCCATCATGGCAAGCACCCGTTTGAAATCAGCACCGACGCGGTCCATCTTGTTGACATAGGCAACACGGGGTACGTGATACTTATCTGCCTGGCGCCACACGGTTTCTGATTGAGGTTCTACTCCACCCACGGAGCAAAACACTGCCACCGCCCCGTCCAGCACGCGCAGGGACCTTTCCACTTCTACAGTAAAGTCCACGTGGCCGGGCGTGTCAATAATGTTAATCCGATGACCCTTCCAGTGACAGGTTGTTGCAGCCGAGGTAATCGTAATTCCCCGCTCACGCTCTTGAGCCATCCAATCCATGGTTGCTCCACCGTCGTGTGTCTCGCCTATCTTGTGAACTTTCCCGGTGTAGAAGAGGATTCTTTCAGTGGTCGTGGTCTTGCCTGCATCAATGTGCGCCATGATACCTATATTCCGCGTCTTCTCAACAGCAAACTCTCTTCCCACTTCTTTCTCCTCCTAGCCGAGTAAGACTCACCACCCCGTTGTCGTCAGAGCACCAATGTGCACGGCCCACTTGCTTTCGCAGCAGATCACCAACGGTAATGAGCAAAAGCCCTGTTCGCTTCCGCCATACGGTGAGTATCTTCTTTCTTCCTTACAGATCCGCCCTGGTTGTTGGCGGCGTCGAGCAGCTCTCCGCACAGTCTCTCAACCATGGTCTTTTCCCCACGCTGCCTGGCGTTCTGTACTATCCAGCGCAGCGCCAGAGTCTGCCGCCTGTCAGCCCGTACTTCTACAGGTACCTGATAGGTAGCGCCACCCACGCGGCGGGGTTTCACTTCAACAACTGGCATAACATTATTCACTGCTTGTTCCAGCAGTTCCATGGCATCAGTGCCCGTTCTCTCCTGGGCCACTCTCAGCGCTTCGTACATGATGGACTCGGCGAGTCCGCGCTTGCCGTCGCGCATGATGGCGTTGATGAACTTGGTCACCAGCTTGCTGCCATAGATTGGATCAGGGATCACATCCCTCTTCGAGACGTTTCCTTTTCTCGGCATCGGTTTTCACCCCTTCTGCATAGAGATTCCAAGACTTCCTTACTTAGGCCTCTTGGCACCGTACTTCGAGCGGCCTTGGCGCCGGTTGGCAACCCCCGCTGCATCGAGTGTACCTCTAATGATGTGGTAACGCACACCAGGCAAGTCCTTTACCCTGCCGCCACGAATGAGGACAACGCTGTGTTCCTGCAGATTGTGGCCTTCCCCGGGAATATAGGAAGTCACCTCGATACCATTGGTTAATCTCACACGGGCTACTTTCCGCAGAGCCGAGTTCGGTTTCTTGGGCGTAGCTGTGTAGACCCTGGTGCAGACGCCTCGCTTTTGCGGTGCCCCTTTTTCGTTGTAGATCACCTGATCACGCAGGGTGTTCTGGGTAAAACCCAATGCCGGGGCGGAACTCTTTGTCTTCTGGGCTTGACGGCCTTTCTTAACCAATTGATTGATCGTTGGCACTCCGGATAACCTCCCTTCCGTCTAATTCTCTGTAGATTTCATGATACAGGCCACGGCAGCCCCCACCTCAATGGAGCAGGCTCTGCCGAGCTCTGCCATGGTGTCCACGTCAACTACTGTGATCCCGTTGGCCAGGCATTCCCGGCGCACGGGACCGGTTACGTGTTCATCCGCATCTCGAGCTAAGTAGACCACATCTGCCCTGCCAGCTTGGATCGCCTTCATAGTCTGCTTGGTACCGACTACGCGGTCTGCCGTCGCCAGTCTGTGCGGCATCACGGTCCTCCCCTTTACTCAGAGATCCCGCAGGGGCGCGAAGGCCCCTGCGGGCAACACTGCTTATTCTATCATCTCGAGTCTTCTGTTGTCAATAAAATCTTACAGAATCGGCCTTTCCGCGCTTTCTCAGCCGGAGACCAGCTCTACCTCCTGCTCCACACTGCTGTCAGGGGCCTGTGCCTCTTCCTGGCCGTCCACGTCTATGCTCACTCGACGGTAGCGGGTCATCCCGGTGCCGGCAGGGATCAGCTTACCGATGATCACGTTCTCCTTCAGGCCGAGCAGCCTATCGACCCGTCCTTTAATGGAAGCTTCCGTGAGGACCCTGGTGGTCTCCTGGAAGGAAGCCGCAGAGAGGAAGCTCTCCGTGGCCAGTGAGGCCTTGGTGATGCCCAGCAGGACGGGCTTGCCAGTTGCGGGGCTGCCTCCCTCCGCCTGCACCTTGGCGTTGACTTCTTCGAATTCGAAGACATCCACCAGAGAACCGGGGAGCAGATTGGTATCAGCCGGATCCTCCACCTTGTACTTGCGGAGCATCTGCCGGACGATGATCTCAATGTGCTTGTCGTTGATGTTCACGCCCTGAGAGCGGTAGACTTCCTGCACTTCCTGAACCAGGTATTCCTGAACCGCCAGGACGCCCTGGACAGCAAGGATGTCGTGGGGGTTGACCGGCCCTTCGGTCAGGCGGTCTCCGGCCTTGACTTCGGTGCCGTCCTTGACCCGCCTGCGGGCACCGTAGGGGATAACATAAGATGCTTCGCCCTCCGGACCGCGCACCACAGCCTTGGTAACTCCCTTGTTCTCCACGATGCTGACCGTACCAGGCAGCTCGGTGATGATAGCCTGGCCTTTCGGCTTGCGGGCCTCAAACAGCTCTTCAACACGGGGCAGACCGGCAGTGATGTCGTCTCCGGCCACACCTCCGGTGTGGAACGTACGCATGGTCAGCTGGGTGCCGGGTTCGCCGATGGACTGGGCGGCGATGATACCCACTGCCTCGCCAACCTCCACCAGGCTGCCATTGGCCAGGTTGCGCCCGTAGCACTTCACACAGACACCGTGGCGTGTATTGCAGACGAGCACGGAACGGATCCGGACTTCCTCGATACCTGCGTCCTCAATGGCCCGGGCAGCATCATCGCTGATCATCTCGCCCTTGGCCACCAGAAGCTCGCCAGTCTCGGGATGCACCACATCCTGCGCAGCAACCCGCCCGGCCAGGCGTTCCCACAGCGGTTCGATGACCGCTTCGCTGTCGCCGGTAAACTCCTTGATCGCCCGGACGGTGATGGCATCTTCAGTGCCGCAGTCCTGCTCCCGCACGATAACATCCTGGGCGACGTCCACCAACCTGCGGGTGAGGTAGCCCGAGTCTGCCGTACGGATGGCCGTGTCCGCCAAGCCCTTGCGGGTGCCGTGGCTGGAGATGAAGAACTCCAAAACGGTCAGGCCTTCACGGAAGTTTGCCTTGATCGGAATTTCAAAGGTTCGGCCGGTGGGGTCTGCTACAAGGCCGCGCATACCGGCCAGCTGGCTGATCTGGGACTCGTTACCGCGGGCGCCAGAGATAGCCATCATGTAGACCGGGTTGAACTTGTCGAAGTTATCCAGCATGTCTCTGGTAACCTGCTCTTTGGTCTTGGTCCAGACTGCGCAAACCCTCTGGTAGCGTTCTTCCGCAGTCAAAAGCCCACGGCGGTACTGCTGCTCGATCTGTTCCACTTCTTCCTCCGCCGCATGGATCCGGTCGTGCTTGGTGGGCGGAACGGCGATGTCGGCGATGGAAACTGTGGTGCCGGAGCGGGTGCTGAAGCGGAAGCCGAGCTGCATGATCCTGTCCAGGGCATGCGCCGTTTCCTGAGCACCGTACTGCTTGTAGAGGCGGTCGACCAGGTTGGCCAGCTTCTTCTTGTCCAGCGCCTCATTGATAAACCCGAAGCCTTCGGGCAGGATGTTGTTCACCAGCAGGCGGCCGGCGGTGGTCTCCACACGGGTCCGCTTTTCGTCGTCGAGCCGCAGCATGATCCGGGCATGCAGTTCGATGGAACCGGAGTTGTAGGCGTGGAGCACTTCTTCCATGGAGCCGAAGTAACGACCTTCGCCCCTGGCCCCTTCCTTCACGGAAGTGAGGTAGTACATGCCGATAACCATGTCCTGGTTAGGCGTTACGATCGGCCTGCCGCTGGAAGGAACCAAGATGTTGTTGGTGGAGAGCATGAGCAGCCTGGCTTCTGCCTGCGCCTCTGCGGAGAGGGGGACGTGCACGGCCATCTGGTCGCCGTCGAAGTCGGCGTTGTAAGCCTGGCAGACCAGGGGATGCAGCTGAATCGCCCGGCCTTCTACCAGGACTGGCTCAAAGGCCTGGATGCCCAGCCTGTGCAGGGTGGGCGCCCGGTTGAGCAGGACCGGATGCTCTTTGATTACTTCTTCCACGATATCCCAGACTTCTGGGCGGACGCGGTCCACCATCTTTTTGGCGCTCTTGATGTTGTGGGCAATCCCTTTCTCAACAAGCTCCTTCATGACAAAGGGCTTGAAGAGCTCCAGGGCCATTTCTTTCGGAAGCCCGCACTGGTGGATGCGGAGCTTCGGCCCGACCACGATAACAGAGCGGCCCGAGTAGTCAACGCGCTTGCCCAAAAGGTTCTGGCGGAACCGTCCCTGCTTACCCTTGAGCATATCGCTGAGGGACTTCAGGGGGCGGTTGCCAGGCCCGGTAACGGGCCTGCCTCTGCGGCCGTTATCGATCAGGGCGTCCACCGCTTCCTGGAGCATGCGCTTCTCGTTGCGCACGATGATATCAGGAGCGCCCAGTTCGAGAAGCCTCTTGAGGCGGTTATTGCGGTTGATCACCCGGCGGTAGAGATCGTTCAGGTCGGAGGTGGCGAAGCGCCCGCCGTCCAGCTGCACCATGGGACGCAGCTCAGGCGGGATAACGGGGACGACATCCAGGATCATCCAGGCCGGATCATTGCCCGAAGCCCGGAATGCTTCCACCACTTCCAAGCGCCGCACGGCGCGGACCCGTCTCTGGCCCGAAGATTGCTCGATTTCCTTGCGCAGCTCTTCGCTGAGTTCCTCCAGATCGAGTTCCTGAAGGAGTTTCTTGATGGCTTCGGCGCCGATGCCGGCCTCAAACGCATCGCCGTACTTGTCGCGGTACTCACGGTACTCAGCTTCGCTCAGGAGCTGCTGCTTCGTCAAACCCGTGACAGAGGTGTCGCCGGGATCGATGACAATATAGGAAGCAAAATAGAGCACTTTCTCCAGCGTGCGCGGAGACATATCTAGAATCAAGCCCATACGGCTGGGGATGCCTTTGAAAAACCATATATGGGAGACCGGAGCGGCCAGTTCAATGTGCCCCATGCGCTCGCGCCGCACCTTGGCCCTGGTGACTTCGACGCCGCAGCGGTCGCAGACGATACCCTTGTACCTGACCCTTTTGTACTTGCCGCAGTGGCATTCCCAGTCCCGGGTCGGTCCAAAGATCTTCTCACAGAAAAGGCCTTCGCGTTCAGGCTTCAGGGTCCGGTAGTTGATGGTCTCGGGTTTCTTGACCTCTCCACTGGACCAGGCCCGAATCTGCTCCGGTGATGCCAGCCCGATTCGAATCCGATCGAAATAGTTGATGTCCAGCAAGGGCTGTCCCTCCTTCTTTTCAGTCCGCTAGTTACGCCCGTTCCTGGCTTTAGAGATCTTCTTCTTCGTCGTCGTCAGAAAGATCGTCCAAATCGTCCAGGGCAGGCTCGTCGTCGAAATCCAGATCGAAGTCCTCGTCATCGGCCAGGCCCTCCTCGGAAGAGTCATCTCCCAGGAAGGAGTCGTCTTCTTCCTCGTCGTCGGCCGGCTCCTCGCCCTCGTCCGGCTTAACCTTGGCTCGGCTGTCCGGCAGCGGGCGGGAGTTGGAACCGGGGCTTCCGGTGGGAAGGTCGATGCCGAGTTCCCTGGCCATCTCGCTGATATCTTCGTCCTCTTCCTTGATCTCGATTTCTTCTTCGTT
>DURQ01000029.1 GCA_012840725.1 Bacillota bacterium | reverse complement strand
GAAGTATGCTGAAAGGGCGGTTTTCATGGGTAGAATCGTAGAAGTAACAGATGACAATTTCCGCAGCGAAGTTCTCGAGGCTGATCAGCCCGTTTTTGTAGATTTTTGGGCGGTTTGGTGCGGCCCCTGCCGCATGATCGCGCCCGTGTTTGAGCAGCTGAGCGAGGAGTATGCCGGCCGGGTCAAGTTTGTCAAGGTGAACGTCGATGAAGTGACAGAATCGGTGGCAACCTACGGGATCATGAGCATCCCGACCTTGATGCTCTTTAAAGACGGACAGCCCCAGGAAACCCTGGTGGGCGTGCAGCCCAAAGAAAGGTTGGTTGAGGTGCTGGACAGCCACCTCTAAACTTCAGGTAAGTACATAGGAAAGAGCGACAGCCGTGTCGAAGGCTGCCGCTCTTTTTTTGCTTTGGCATTTACAAGGTTCTGCTCTCTGCCTGTCTCTTGGGCCTGCGTTCGAAGCGGGCTAGAGCTTCATAGACAGCCGGAATGACAAACAGGGTGAGCAGGGTGGAGGATACCATACCGCCCATGATCGTCGCGGCCAGGGGGCGCTGAAACTCGGCGCCAACCCCGTAGCCTATGGCCACCGGCAGCAGGCCGAAGATGGTGGTGATCGAAGTCATGAGGATGGGGCGCAGGCGCACCTGGCAGGCAGACAGGACAGCCTCCCGCACGCTCAGATCTGGATTTTCTCTGCGCCTCTGGTTGATGAAGTCCACCAGCACGATAGCGTTGTTGACCACGATGCCCGCCAGGGTGATCAGGCCGATGATCGACATGATGCCCAGGCTTCCCCCAACCGCCCACAGCCCTGCCAGGGCGCCGACTAACGCGAGGGGGATGGTGAACATGACGATGAAGGGCTGGAGGAACGACTCAAACTGGGCGGCCATGACGAGATAAACCAGGGCAACGGCCAGGATCAGTGCGAGGGTCAGTTCACTGATGGACTCGGAGATCACATCCTGCAGTCCCGACACCTCGATGCGGTAACCGGCCGGGATATCCATCTGGGCGATGATCTCCTCGCTTCGGCGCACAGCTTCCGTCAGGGAGATATCGCCGAGGATGCCTGTGACAAAGGTGGTCGGCATACGGTCGACGCGCTGGCTCACCGTCTGCTGCGAGGTGGTTTCCAGTTCCACCACTTCCTTCAGTAGGATCGGGTCCTCGCCAAGCCCAGCGATGGTCACGGGTGAGGTGATCTTTGTGTTCAGGAGGTCGTCCACAGAATCGAAGGACGAGTTCGGCCTGAGAACAACCGGCAGGCTCCTGCCGCCCATCTCGATGTGGGTGGCTTCCAGCCCCGCGGTGGCATAACGCATGCCGAGCCCGACCTGTCCTGCAGTGAACCCTCCCAGGATGCTCCGGGAAGTGTCGACCTTGAAGTAGAGCTCTTGGATAGGCCGGAACGAGGAGTCCTGAACATCCCGGAAGCCGGGTACCTTCTGCAGCTGGCTCTTCAGCTCCGCGGCGATCTCTTGACAGACGTTCCTGTCTTGGCCGCTGATGGCTATGGACAGGTTGGGAGCCAGAAGGGTGCTGGCCGCGGATCCGAAGAGCGAGTTATCGGAGATGGAGGTGCGCAGGACGCCGTGCTTGTCCATGATGTCCTGGATCTCATCCTTGAGCTCCACGGCTTTGCGCTTCCGCTGATCGTGGGGGACGAGGGTCAGGAAGAACTGGCCGTCGCTGGTGGACGTACCCCTGACCAAGCTGACCACATCGAGTTCCCCTTGGTCTCCTGCCTGCATGGCAACGGCCTGCACTTCTGGGATGGCCAGGAGGTCGCTTTCAATGGACTGGACGATTTCCCGCATCCTTTCCAGAGGTATGCCGGAGGGGAAAGAAGTCTGAACGCCCAGGAATCCTTCATCAAAACTGGGTAGAAACTCCTGATCTAGCCGGGGGTAGATGAGCGCAGCGGCGGCAAGCAGGATGATCACCAAAACGAAGGCGAAGGCTTTTTTGGCCAAGGCCCATTCGAGAAGCCGCGCGTAGAAGGTCCTAACCCTGCCTGCAAACGTGTTCTGCTGCGGTCTGCCCCCCCTTTCCCCTGTTTTCAGGAGCTTGGAAGAAAGCATGGGCACCACAGTAAGGGCCACCAAGAATGAAGCTGTTAGAGCATAGGAGATTGACAGCCCGAACTCCTTGAGAAGCTGGCCGGCAAGGCTGGCCAAGATGATGATGGGCAGGAAGACCACAATATTGGTCAGGGTGGAAGCTAGAAGGGCGCTGGTCAGCTCGCCGGCACCGTTCCGAGCAGCTGTCAGGCGGTCCCGCCCCTCGGAAAGGTGCCTGTAGATGTTCTCCAAAACTACGATGGAGGAGTCGACCAGCATACCGACACCCAAGGCCAAGCCGCCGAGAGTCATCAGGTTCAGAGAAAGGCCGGACAGGTAGATGAACACAAAGCTGGTGATGATGGAGACTGGGATGGACAAGGCGATGATCACGATGCTGGAGACATTCTTCAGGAAGAAAAGCAGTACGGCGACGGCCAGCACTGCCCCGATCATGCCGCTGGATGCCAGGGAGCTGATGCTCTGGTTGATGAACACAGATTGGTCAGTGATGACAGCGAAGTGCAGGTGCGGATGGCTTGCCTGCAGCTTCTCAAGGGTCTCTTTCACATCGGAGGCCACGCGCACGGTGTTGGCTCCGCCTTGACGCATCACCTGGATCAGCACAGTGTCCTGGCCGTTGTAGCGGGTGATGCCT
>DURQ01000028.1 GCA_012840725.1 Bacillota bacterium | reverse complement strand
GTTGGGGATATGGACAGTGTGAGTGACGCCGCCCTGCTCTCCGGAGCCCAGCTCATCGCCTACGCCTATGTGGACGGCCGCTGCCCCGGGGGAGAGCGCCTGATGGAGTTGGGGGTGGAGTTCGATTCAGTTCCGGCACCGGGCACAAGCGAAGATCTGGCTCTGCTCCTGGTACACGAAAACGGCGCTGAACTCATCGTCCTGGTGGGCTCCCACTCTAACATGATCGACTTCTTGGAAAAGGGGCGCCCTGGTATGGCCTCCACTTTCCTTACCAGGCTGAAGATCGGACCCATCCTCCTCGATGCCAAGAAACTCAGCGAGCTGTACCGCCCCAAAACAGCCTACGGCGCGCTGCCGCTGGTACTGGCGGCGCTCATACCGATCCTGCTCTTCATGGGCCTTGCCTCACCCTGGCGCCATTATCTGCGCCTTTTTTGGCTGCAGCTCCGTTTGATCGCGGGGTGGCTCTGAAGTGCACCCGGGATTTCGCTACCACGTAGCCTCACTGATCGCCGTATTCTTCAGCTTGGTTTTGGGTATGCTCATCGGAGGCGCGGTGTTTTCCGATCACACCTTGGTTGAAGAGCAGGCGCTGCTCATCGCTGAGCTTGAGGAGCGCTTTCACGAAAGCAGCGCCAGGCTGGCGGCTCTCCAGGCCGACCTGGACTTCTCTGCCGAAGCTTGGCTGAAGCTCAAGGAAAGCATCGCCCGGGACCGGTTGACGGGACGAACGGTGCTGTTGGTGGGCGATGGAGACGTATTTCTGAGTTCGCTGCTGCAGCGCGCTGGCGCTCAGGTGGAAGTTGCGCGGCTGGAGGATTTGGGTCAGCTGGCCTTTCCAGCAGGGCTCAGCGTGGTTTTTCCTCTCAGCAGTGAAGTGCTGTCCAGTGCTGAGCGGGAAGCTATCGCTGCGCTATCTGCAGCCGGCGCTAGGCTGAGCTTCGTTTGGGCCAAAGATCTTAAGCCGCCCTTGTCCGAGCTGCCCCCCAGCCTCCAGGTGGACAGCATCGACACCAGTGTAGGCGAGATCGCCTTTCTGCTGGCTCTTTCCGCCGGTGTCCAGGGGCGTTACGGTCTGCAGCCTGGCGCCGAGGGACTCTTTCCATGAGAGTCGCCGCTCTGATCCCCGCCTTCAACGAGGAGTATTGGATCGCTGAGACCCTGCAGGCTGCCAGCGCCCTTCAAACAGTGGACGAGATCGTGGTTGTTGACGATGGGTCCGTTGATGGCACTAAGGCGGCAGTGGAGGAGTGCCGGAGCAGGGTTCCGGGCCGCATCCGCCTGGTGGAGCTGCCCGTTAACCAGGGCAAAGGCGCCGCGCTCAATGCGGGGCTTTCCGCCGCGCAGGCCGATGTATACCTGCTGCTTGATGCCGACTTGGGTGTCACTGCCAGTTATGGCGCCGAACTTTTGGCGCCAGTGCTGACGGGCGAGGCGCACATGGCTGTCGCACGCTTCACAGGCGATCAGGCGCCGGGGGGCAGGATGGGCTTTGGGCTGGTCCGCCGAGTGGCTGTTTGTGGGGTTAAACTCCTTACCGGCTGTGCTGTCACCAGTCCCCTTTCGGGACAGCGGGCAGTCTTGGCAGAAGTGCTGGAGCGGCTGGGTGGGTTCGCCGAGGGGTTTGGCGCAGAAGTCAGCTTGACCGTGGGGGCTCTCCATCACGGTTTCACCGTTGTGGAAGTCCCGCTTCCCATGAGGCACCGGGCGTACGGGCGGGGCCTTCGGGGGATCTGCCACCGCAGTCGGCAGCTTCTCCACGTTCTGCTGGGCTTGAGAGGGTGTTGGCGGAGGGGGTGGCACCGCTGATCTGGGGTATTGGGGTCGCGGTTTTCTCCTACCTGCTGGTACCCGCGATGCTTCCCCTCTACCATCACCATCGGGTGAAGAACTACAGGGGAGAGCTGGTGCCTGCCGGCTTGGGCTATGCCTTCATCCTGCCGGCGGTGTTTGTCAGCGTCCTGCGCTGGCCTCTGGATGCGAAAAGCCTTACCGGTGCGGTTCTACTTCTGGTCTTTGCAGCGCTCGGTTCAGTCGATGACGCCTGCGGCAGCCAAAAAGAGAAGGGCTGGCGCGGTCATCTCCTCTCGGGGCGGTTCTCAACGGGGATCCTCAAGGCTGTAGGCGGCGGCGCAGCGGCGTTGATTGCTGCTGCACCTGTGAGCATAGGCTGGTTGGAGCTGATCATCGACGCAGGGCTTGTCGCCCTTTCGGCTAACTTCCTCAACCTGCTGGATCTCAGGCCGGGACGGGCAGCCAAGGCCTTCCTTCTCCTGGGTCTGCCTCTGAACTTAACGGGTGCTGATTCTGGGAGCCTCAAGATGCTTTCCTGGGCGGTGGCCGGCTACCTGCCCTGGGATCTTCGGCGGAAAGCCATGATGGGGGATACGGGCTCCAATACCTTAGGGGCCGCTTTGGGCTGGCAGGCGGCTCGAGGCTTGCCGCTGATTCCGAAAGCAGTGTTGACGGCCCTGCTGATCGGGCTAAACCTGCTCTCGGAGAAGGTTTCCTTTTCCACCTTGATTGAGCGCAGCCGCTTCCTGCATTTTCTTGATCAGCTGGGGCGTTGAAGGAAAGACACCTTTGGTGTGGAATAGTGTTACTGACAACAACCTGCAAGGAGAACGATAATGCGCGGTTTGACTGTTATTCTGTTGGGCCTGGTGCTCACAAGCTGCCTGGTGCAAGCGGATTCAGGCCCCGTTTACGTGGTCCAGCCTGGCGATACACTCTGGGACATTGCTGTGGCCAATGGCATTTCCTGGCAGGAGCTGGCGGCCTTGAACAAGATCAAAGATCCGACCAAACTCCAGGTGGGTACACGGCTGCGGCTTCCAACTAAGGAAGATACTTACCTTGTGCTGTCGGACGGCACGAAGGTGGTTGTCACCTCTGAAGAATTGGACCTTTTGGCCCGGGTTGTCCATGCCGAAGCTGGCTCCGAGCCTTTTGAGGGCAAGGTGGCGGTTGCGGCAGTGATCTTGAACCGGGTGCGCTCCAGCAGGTTCCCGAACTCGGTGTGGGAAGTGCTTCATCAACCAGGCCAGTTTACTCCCGTGGAGCAGGGGACTCTGTCCAGCAAGAGTGATGCATCCAGCATGGATGCGGTGCGGAGGGCGTTGGCAGGCGAAGACCCGACTGGCGGTGCACTTTTCTTCTACAACCCTTACAAAACAGCGGCTCCCGACTACTGGGCGACCAAACAGGTGATCAAGCGGATCGGAAATCATAACTTCACCCTCTAGGTGAATAGAATGCCCTAGAGGTGATGTCATGCGTGTTTATGTGATCAGGGTCAGACGGTGGTACCTTCTCGTGGTTCTGCTGCTGGCTTTTTTCAGCATGATTCCTCAAGTGAGGGCACCGCTGATCACAACTGTGCTCTCCAGGGGACGCCTGGTGCCCATTTACAGCGTGAAAACCTCCGAGCAAAAGGTGGCCTTTTCTTTCGATGCTACCTGGGGTGCTGATCTGACCGATGATATCCTGGACATACTCAAGGAAAACGGGATCAAGACCACGTTTTTCCTGGCCGGATACTGGGTGGATAAGTACCCAGACTATGTGCTGAAGATCTCTGCTGCGGGGCATGAACTTGGCAACCACAGCTATTCCCATCCCCACATGACCACCCTCAATGAGCAGGGCATCGCCTATGAGCTTCAGAAAAACGAGTACCTGATCGAAGATCTCACCGGGCAGAAAACGACTCTTTTCCGGCCGCCGTTCGGCGAATACGACAACAAGGTCATCTCCACAGCCTCATCTCTGGGGTATCACACTATCCAGTGGTCCGTTGACTCCCTCGACTGGAAGAACCTTTCCAGCGATCAGATCTACGAGCGCGTCATGAGCCAGGTCAAACCTGGCTCCATAGTCCTGTTCCACAACGCAGCCCCAGGCACCCCTGGGGCTATTCGCCGTCTCATCCCCGACCTGCTCAGCAGGGGCTACGCGATCGTACCTGTTTCCGAACTCCTCCACAAAGGAGATTACTACATCGACAACGCAGGAACGCAGCATCCGGGTAAAGGAGGCAGTTAGGTATGATCATCACCAAACGCGCCCTGCTCCTCGCTGGGGGTGCGCTTCTCTGCGCTGCTCTGGTTCTGCTGGCACCTGCCGTTTATGAGGCGGCCCAGAGGGCTCTTTATGGGGTAAAACCCGGTGTGACCCTGGAAGGCCAGCTGGTGGAAGGGCTGCTGGAATCGGAACTCTACGACGTGGTGGCCGGACTCGCAGAGAGCTATTATGTAGAGGCGAGCAATGCCAGCTGGAACTGGCAGACTGGCGAATTGACGCCAGAGGTGGTGGGGCAGATCGTGGACATCCAGAACACGGTGGCGGCCCTGCTGGCCGCACCCGCCCGTTCGGCGGTGCAGCTGGTAACCGTGGTTGTGCTGCCTTCCATCACGGGAGCCCATTTTCGGCCGTATTATCGCGGGCCCACCAGCGAGCCGCGGGTTGCCCTTATGTTCAACGTGGATTGGGGAGACGAGTACATCCCAGGCCTGCTGGAGGCACTGGAGCAGGCCGATGTGACGGCCACCTGGTTTCTCACTGGGCGTTGGGCAAAGAAGGCTCCCGAACTGGCGCGGGCCATCTCCTCTGCGGGCCACGAGATCGGCAATCACGGCGGCTGGCACGCTGAAGCCAGCAAGATGGGCCGGGAGGAAGTCGTGCGGTTGATCCAAGAAGGGGAAGACCTGATCCTGGAGGCAACGGGTCAGAAGCCCCAGGCCTTTGCTCCGCCAGCAGGAGACTTCACCCAGGAAACGGTAGCACTCGCAGCCGAGCTCGGTTATAAAACCGTGCTCTGGACAGTTGACACGGTGGACTGGCAGCGTCCGGCTCCCACGAAGATCATCGACCGTGTGCTCAGCGGGCTGGGCAACGGAGTGTTGATCCTCATGCACCCCACACAGCCGACCCTGGAAGCCCTGCCTGTGATCCTCGATCACCTCTCAGCAAGGGGCTTCCAGTGCGTGACTGTGAGCGAGCTGTTGTCGGATTGATCAGCTTCTGAGCAGAGCCGCTGCGCTTTCCCACACGGCCGGATCCTCCTGCCCCAGGTTGACAAGGGCCGTACCGGCGAGTTTGTACTTGGACACAAGTTCCAGTTTCTGCTTGAGGCTGTAGCGGTTTTCAAACCACACTTCTCTGCCGTTTCCGTATTGGAAATAGGGAGTCAGGGAAGCGGAGTCCCAGCGGATCTTGGCCCCCTGGGCAGCGGCAAGTTCCATCACCTCAGCATGGCTGAGCACCCGCGCCTGGCCTGCGCGCGGCCAATCAAGGCCTGAGGTGGGCAGGGCCAGGATGATCTTGCCTGCCTGCACAGCCTGTGTGACCTCGGCCAGCATCCGGTCCAGCTCAGGCTGGGCGGCAGAGGGTCCGGGTTCGGTCAGTTCAGGAGCGCTGCGCAGCACAAGATAATCCCCGGCTTGTGCTGCTGCACCGTAGTCCAGACCATCTTTGAAGGGCAGGCTGAGGAGCAGACGCCCGCCTCTTGCCGCCAGTTCCTGACGCAGGGCCGCGGCAAAGGCGAAGAGCTCCGCCTGCTCGGCGGAGGGAGTATAGGCCAGGTGAAGGATCAGGCCCTTTACGCCCCATTCTTCAACGATCTGGCCCAAGCGGCTGATCGCGTTCCGCTGAAGAGCAGGGCTTTGGAGCATGGGAGCTGGATTGTGGTTGAGCTGCACATGGGCAAAGGTGAGCAGTTCCTGGTTGCCGGCGAAGTAAAGGCTGCGGCCCATCTCCTGGGGATCGAAACCGGCATTGAGCCCTCCGTAGCTGTCCAGGGACCAGCCCAGGGGCGCCACCGCGGTCAGCTTGTCCGAATGTTCGAGCAGCGTCTCATAGGCCGCGCCGCCGGGCTCATAGAAGCCCAAGACGATCTGGTCCAGGAGCTTCGGAGCAGTGTGAGTGATGGCCACGGCGTGTTCGGGCACCCAGCCGGTCGGGCCCGAGCTTGGACGGATCCTATACCACCCATCCTGTTTGTCCAAGATGAGCACCCGGGGGGTGTCTTTTTTGATCACACCCAAGGCCTCTGCTTGGGCAGAAGGAGCACTGCGCACCGTTACCGCATCCAGCGCGATCTGGGCTGCCTGTCCCAGAACCTCATAGCTGGCCTGCTCGGCCGGGGGGACCAGCGTTTCCACGGGCTGCGGCGCCTCTCCCCCCAAGATGGTTGTGAAGTAAAATAGGAATGATAGAAGGGCTACGACAGCACCTCGGTTCATGGGCGTCCCCCTTTCTGAGATACTGAAACTATGGTATCATATTCGTACCGCTGTTTTCAGTGGAAAGAACAGCACGTGCTGGCTCGGACTGTCAGCACCGTGGAGGTTGCCGATGTACCAAAAGACAGTACTGCCAAATGGCGTTAGGATAATCACGGAGCGCCTGCCCCATGTGCGCTCCGTCACCTTAGGGGCTTGGTTTGAGGTGGGAAGCCGGCAGGAAATGCCGGACGAATGGGGCATGTCCCATTTCATCGAGCACATGATGTTCAAAGGGACCAAGAGCTATTCCGCCCGGGACATAGCCGAGATCATGGATCAGCGCGGAGGACAGCTCAACGCTTTTACGGACAAGGAGCAGACCTGCTACTACTTTAAGGTGCTGGACGAGCACTTTGCGACTGCTGCTGCCCTGCTCCAGGATATGCTGCTCAACTCCCTCTTTCTTCCGGAGGATGTGGAAAAAGAAAAGAACGTGATCCTTGAGGAGCTGCGCATGTACGAAGACTCGCCCGAGGACTTGGTTCACGATCTGTTCTCCGACGTGCTCTGGCCCGGTCATCCTCTGGGAAAGAGCATCCTCGGATCAGAGGATACCATCCAGGAGTTCACCCCGGAGCGCCTCAAGGCATATGTGGCCAGGCACTACACTGCTGACAAGCTGATCATCGCCTGCGCAGGAAACATCCACCACCATGAGGTGGTGGAGGCACTGGGACCGGCATTCTCCACCCTGCCGCGGGGCGGCAGGCTGCCTGGGGACGAGCCCAGTTCTGCAGCGGGAAGATCGCGGTTTGAGAACAAGGAGATCGAGCAGATCCACCTCTGCCTGGGCGCGCCTTCCATCGCCCGAGGGGACAAGCGCAGATACCCCCTCCAGGTGCTTGATGCCATCGTCGGCGGCGGCGTGAGTTCTCTGCTCTTCCAGAGACTGAGGGAGGATCTAGGGCTGGTCTACAGCACCTATTCCTTCACGGGCCTCTACAGCGATATAGGTCTATCGGGCATCTACGCAGGGTTCTGCCCCGAGAACTGGAGTAGGGTTTGGGACGTGCTCCTGGGCCTTTTCAAAGATGTGCCCAGCCTGATCACGGCTGAGATGGTGGAGCGCTCCAAACAGCAGCTGCGCAGCGGGATGATCCTCGCCCTGGAGAGCACCAGCACCCGCATGACGCGCCTGGCGAAGGGTGAAATCTACGAAGGCGGCCCTATCGCGCCTGAAGCGGTTCTCAACCTGATCGACAGTGTAAATTACGGTCAAGTGGTGGAGCTGGCGAAGGAGATCTACGATCCCCAGCGTTGGAGCTGGGCTGCGGTCGGACCCAGCCACCTAGTGAAGGAGGACGTACCATGCAAGAAGATATGTTGAGGGAGATCTTCCGCCTGCAGGAGAGCTTCGACCGAGCAGTGGTAGAGCACAGGGATCTCAAATTCAGCCAGGAGGAGTGGATCCAGAAAGAGGTACTGGCCATAATATCCGAACTCTCGGAGATTCTTTCTGAGGTCAACTTCAAGTGGTGGAAAGACCCAAAGGAAGTGGATCGAGAACGCCTTCTAGAGGAGATCGTGGATGTGCTGCATTTCTTTGTGAGCATGTGCCTCAAGGCAAGCATCGGGCCCGAAGAGCTCTATCAGGCGTATGTCCGCAAGAACCGGGAGAACTTCGCCAGGCAGCAGGGGCTGACTGACCGGGAAGGGTACGCTTGGAAAAAATAGCGGTTCGTGTTACAATATCTTTACTCCGCGCCCAGGGAGCTGTCCAAGGGAGGGTGTTCTCTGAAGATGCGCGGGTTTTTTTGTGTCCTTTTTGTCTTGGTTGCCAGTTCAGCCTGCGGGGCTGCCTTCGGCGGCGAAGTCACTGGGTCTTTGGGGCCTGACGGGTATGCCCAGACCTGGTACTTCTTCCTTGATCGGCAGCTAGCAGATGCGGATCTGCTCCTGGGACTGCAGTGGCAGCAAGGTTCGGAGAAGCCTCTGCATCTCACGCCGCGCTGGCGGCTGGAGACTCGTTCCGAAGGGCCTTTCCGGCTGCGTACCGGGCAGGGCGTAGATCACTATTCTTCTTCCGATCTCTTCCGCATGATCGGGAAAAATCAGCACACTCCGGAGACGACCTTCGCTGCTGTGGAGAGTGAGCAGTTCAGCCTGGGCCTGCTGCGGCAGGTTCCCCTGCGGGGGGGCGATGCCGCCAATGCCGCTTTTTCTGAGAGCATGCTCACGGTGGGGCCCCTTGCGCTGCGTGGGCTCAGCCTCCACTATGCAAACCCAGAGGCGGTGGGAGCCGCCCGCATCCTTCAGGCTTCCGGTGCCTTCCGAGGATGGGAGGCCGCTGCGGCCTGGGGCTTGATCTGGAAAGCAGGGGAGGTGTCCCGCGGTGCAGTGCTCGAGCTGAAAAGGGATGGAGAAAAGGCGCGGGCCAGTCTCAGCTGGCAGAGCATCGAGCCCGGTTTTGAGAGCCTCCTCGCCAAGAGCAACAGGTACACGCCCAACCGGGTGGGCTGGGAACTGGAGCTTGCCGCGCCCCTGGGTTCACTGGAGATGGGTTTACACATGCGCAGGCAGGTCAACTGGGAGCGAAGCCGGGAGTACAACCGCCTATCCTGCACCCTGCTCGCTGGTGACAGCTTCAGGGTGGAGTGGCGCCTGGAGCCAACCCAAGCCCTGATCCTCCGTCGGGAGGCCAAAGGAGTTCTCTGGCAGATCGACCTGCTGAGCCAGGTGCTGCGTTTTGACCGGGATATCGAGGAAGGGCGCTTGAGCTTTAGGGCTGATGGCCAGCGCCGAATTGCCCGTCTTGAGCTGCAGCTTGATAAAACCGTTCAGTGGCGGGTCGTGGTCAAGCGCGATTTTCTCCGGGATTTCACCTACTTCTACCTCCGGGCGCGCTGGGGAAGGGCAGACCGGCACTTCCAGCTTGAGCTCGGCGAACACGATGGGGGCAACCTTCCGGCAGGCTTCGGGCAGCCGCATCAGCTGAGGCTTTCCTGGACCTTGAGGTTCTAGCACACCTCCGGCATACATAAGCTGAGGCGGGGTGATGCTATGCGTTACTCGGAGCTCGCTGGTAAGGAGATCATCTGCATCGACGAAGGGATCCGGCTGGGAGCCATCGATCACACAGACTTGATCATCGATCTGCGCACCGGTGAGGTGCAGTCGATCATCATTCCCTACGGCAGCCGCTGGTTCCGTCCGAAACTGATTGTGGTTCCTTGGCGGGGCATCAAGAAAATCGGGCGTGACCTGATCATAGTGGACCTGAGTACCGCGGAGGATCACACAGCGGTGATGAAGAAAATTCAGGAAGGACGGCCGTGGAATAAGCCCCCTTTTTTTGGGTAAGCTAGAGCCAAGACAAGGAAAAGGGGGTTTGTTATTGTCAACAGTCATTGGAGTCTTCGGTGACATTTCCACGGCCGAGAAAGCGGTAAAAGCACTGAGAAATAAAGGGTTCAAAGATAATGAGATCTCCATTGTGGCCAAGGAGAACCAGTCCGGCAAGGGTAAGGGCGACATGGAGACGGGTGGTGAGTTTGGCACTGACTCCATCGCAGAAGGAACCACCTGGGGCGGTGCCCTTGGAGGGGTAGCCGGCCTCTTGGCGGGAGTAGGAGCTCTGGCCATACCGGGAATTGGGCCGATAGTGGCAGCCGGGCCTTTGGCCGGAGCGCTGTCGGGAGCCGTCACCGGAGGTGTTGCCGGAGGCCTGATCGACCTGGGGATTCCCGAGGATAAAGGGCGCCAATATGAGGAGAACTTGAAGCAGGGAGGCGTTCTAGCCGTAATTGAGACAAGTGATGACAAGGCTAACGACGCCAGTTCCATCCTCAGGCAGTACGGAGCCAAAGACGTGGAGACGCACGGAGGAAGCAAGAACTGACTCAAGTAGGTAAAGGCCGCCGCAAGGCGGCCTTCTTGCTGTGCAGCGCTGGAGGTAGAGGTCTTATGCGTCTGCAGGAAAGGATGTAGACCTTAGCGAATGTACAGGCATGCTACTAAGGAGGGCAGATCAATGCGCGTACTAGTGAACGGCGCCAATGGCAAAATGGGGCAGGAAGTGTGCAGAGCGGTAAGCAGCGCTCCAGACCTTAAGCTGGTGGGCGGAGTAGATCCGTCCGGCCGGGAGCAGTCAGGGTTGGTGATGTATGCTGACCTGGCCCAAGCCCTGGCAGACACCAGGCCGGACGTAGTGGTTGACTTCACCACACCTCTTGCGCTGCAGAACTCCATGCAAACCTGCATATCAAACGGTGTACCCATGGTGATCGGTACAACCGGGTTGAAAACCCATGAACTCAAAGAGTGGGAAGCCCGAGCTTTGAGGGAGAACTGGAAGGCCATCATTGCCCCGAATTTCGCGATTGGGGCCGTCTTGATGATGAGGTTTGCCAGGGAAGCAGCTCGCTTTTTTGACCAGGCAGAGATCATCGAACTGCACCATGCTCAAAAGTTGGATGCTCCCTCAGGGACAGCACTGCGCACACGAATGCTTATGGAAGAGGTAAATAAAAAGGAAATACCAATTCACAGCGTGAGGCTGCCCGGATTGGTCGCCCATCAAGAAGTGATCCTGGGGCTGCCGGGGCAGACGCTGACTATCCGCCACGATTCCAACAGCCGGGAAAGCTTTATGCCAGGAGTGCTCCTGGCCATCCGCAGAGTCCATGACGTCCAGGGGTTGGTTATCGGACTAGAACACATTCTCTTCACCGACATATAGTACAGTGAGTTTCGGTGAGGAGGGCTTGCCATGGCGGGTCAGCTTGCGGGCGCGCCAGTGAGCATGCTGGGCTGCGACCAGCGGGAGGTGGAGCTGGCTGCAGCCTTGCTTGAACTAGGGGCAGATCTTCGCTTGGTGGGCTTTCCGCCAGATGAACGGCTGAAAAAGGCACTTCATCTGCGGGATCCCAAGGCGGCAGTACAGGGAACAAAAGCCGTATTGGCACCCATGAGCAGTACGGATGCGGCTGGGCGGGTCGCGGCGCATATGGCTGACAGTGATCTTCTGATCGACCTCACTGAAGTGATCCCTCTGCTGCCAAGCGGAACGCCTCTGCTCATCGGTGTGGCCCGGCCGATCATCCGGGGCCTAGCCACCCAATACAGCGTTCGCCTGGTAGAACTGGCCGAATTGGATGAGATAGCCATCTTAAACGCCGTCCCCACAGCGGAAGGGGCTATCCAGGTAGCCATGGAAAACACCGCCATAACCATCCACAACTCTCGCTGCCTGGTGCTGGGATACGGCCGCTGCGGAAGCGCCCTGGCTGCAAGGCTTTTGGCCTTGGGTGCGCGGGTGACGGTGTGCGCCCGTTCGGAAAAGGATCTGGCCGCTGCCTTTGCTGCAGGGTGCGAACCCCTGCCGCTTGCCACCCTTGCCAGGCAGTACACGTTCGACCTGATTTTCAACACTATACCGGCAATGGTTTTGCCCCGTTCCTATCTGCGCCTTCTGCCCGGCACCGCAGTGATCGTAGATCTGGCTTCGGGCCCCGGCGGCACCGATTTCAACGCTGCCGCGCAGCTGAGGCTTAAGGCCATCCATGCACTCTCGCTGCCCGGTAAGGTCGCTCCCAAAACGGCCGCGTCAATCCTGGTCAAGACCGTTCCTCGCCTGCTCGAGAATCTGTTAGGAGAGGACGACCATGGATCTGAGCGGTAAGAAAATCGGCTTTGCCATCACCGGGAGCCACTGCACCTACCAGGAAATCTGGCCGCAGGTGGAGAAACTCAAGAAAGCGGGTGCTGAAGTCTACCCCCTGGCCTCGCCTGCGGCTGCGGAGACAGACAGCCGTTTTGGCCGGGGAGAGGAGATCGTCGCTCATTTTGCCCAGCTGACCGGGAGACCGGTTATCACGACCATCGTGGAAGCGGAACCTTTAGGCCCGCAGGCTCTCCTCGATGCGCTGGTGATCGCCCCCTGCACGGGGAACACCTGTGCCAAGCTGGCCAATTCCATAACCGATACGGCTGTACTCATGGCCGCCAAGGCGCAGCTGCGCAACGGCAGGCCTCTGGTTTTGGCCATCTCCACCAACGATGCGCTTGGCTTGAACGCCAAGAACCTGGGAGTACTGCTCAACACTCCGAGGGTGTTTTTTGTGCCGTTTGGCCAGGATAACCCCTTGGAGAAACCCAGGTCCTTGGTGGCAGATATGGATCTAATTGTTCCCACCGTGGAATATGCTTTACAGGGCAAACAGATTCAGCCCGTTTTGATCGAAAGGAAACTGAGAGAAGTCAAATGATGGGGAGAGATAGCGATGAAGAAGTTGAATGTGGCGATCCTCGGCGCAACTGGCATGGTTGGACAGGAGCTCCTTGATATCTTAGTTGAGCGGGAGTTCCCGATCGCCAACCTGACGCTGATGTCCTCTGCCCGGTCCGCAGGGAAGAGGGTCCTGGTTGGAGGAAAGGAGTATGCTGTGCAGGAAGCATCCCCTGAAGCATTTCAGGGGGTGGATGTCGCCTTTTTCTGCGCCGGTGGGCAGGTCAGCCGGGAATGGGCCGATATCGCCGTAGCTGCCGGCGCTCTGGTTATCGACAACACCAGCGCCTTCCGCATGCGCGATGATGTACCGCTGGTCGTGCCTGAGGTAAACGGGCAAGAGGTGCTCAAGCACAAAGGCCTCATTGCCAATCCGAACTGTTCAACGATCATCATGGTCCTGGCACTCAAACCAATTTACGACCGGGCGGGGATTAAGCGTGTGGTCGTTTCCACGTATCAGGCCGTATCTGGCGCGGGCGGCCGGGCAATGGACGAGCTGCGCAGGCAGACTGAGGATTATGTGGCAGGCCGCGAAATGGAAGCCCAAATCCTGCCTGTGGCCAGCGCACCGCGGCACTATCCCATAGCTTTCAACGTGATACCGCAGATTGACGAGTTCGCTGAGGACGACTACACTAAGGAAGAATGGAAGATGGTGAACGAAACGCGCAAACTGTTCCGGGATCCCAGCCTGAAGGTTTCGCCGACCACCATCCGCATCCCGGTGATGCGCTGCCACAGCGAAAGCATCAACATAGAGACTGATCAGGAGCTTTCCCCGGAGGAATGCCGCGAGCTGCTTAAGGATGCGCCAGGTGTAGTGGTGATTGACGACCCCGGTCAGCAGCAGTATCCTATGCCGCTCTGGGTGGCCGGCAGGGATGAGGTTTATGTGGGCAGGATCCGCCGGGATCGCACAGTCGAGCACGGTCTCAACCTCTGGGTTGTTGGGGATCAGGTGCGCAAGGGTGCGGCTCTGAACGCAGTACAGATCGCCGAACTGGCCCAAAAACTAGGCGCCATCTAGGCGAGGTGAGAATGTGAGAATTGTTGTCCAGAAGTTTGGCGGGAGTTCACTGGCGGCGGCCGACCTGAGGCGGGAAGCCATGCAGCGGGTCTGGGAGGCGCTGGAAACGGGATTTTCACCTGTGGTTGTCGTTTCCGCTATGGGGCGCATCGGCGATCCGTATGCCACTGATACCCTTCTTCAGCTGATGCGTGAGACCAATCCCAAGGCACAGGGAGCTAATGTCGATCTGCTTCTGTCCTGTGGGGAAACTATCTCCGCCGCTCTCTTCGCTGAGGGACTCTGCGCACTGGGTGTGCCCGCTGTGGCCCTAACCGGCTGGCAGTGCGGGATCACCACGGACGAAGTCCACTTCGGGGCCCGAGTGCTCAAAGTGGACTGCGAGCGGCTGTGGGAGGTCTTGCGCCAGGGCAGAGTCCCCGTGGTCACGGGATTCCAAGGAGTGACCGAGCAGGGGGTAGTGACCACCCTCGGCCGGGGCGGCAGTGATACCACCGCGGCGGTTCTGGGCGTGGTTCTAAAGGCAGAGCGCGTCGAGATCTACACCGATGTGGACGGGATCAAAACGGCTGATCCCAGGTTGGTCCCCGATGCGCCCACCCTGCAGGTCATGTCCTATCGGGAAGCGATGGAAATGGCGCACATGGGGGCGCAGGTCCTCCATCCTCGTGCCGCCGAGATCGCCATGGAGGAGGGCATATCGGTTCAGATCCGCTCCCTGCAGCACTCCACTGGCGGAACCGTGATCGGACACGGGATAAAGGCCAGGACTGCCCTGGGGGGCGAACAGGTCTCCGATCGGGTGGTCACCGGCATTGCCCACCTAGACAAGCGGGCTCAAGTTAAGATCCACGGTGTTGACGACTTCCATGTCTCTGGCCTCGGAGCTAAGGTCTTTCGGGTACTGGCAGAGGCTCAGGTCAGCGTGGACTTGATCAACTTGGCCGTAGACTCGATCATGTTCGTGATTGACGAAGCGAAGATAGGTACTGCCCGGCAGGTCCTGGCCCCTCTCGGCCTTGTGGTGGAGATCACCCCTGGGTTTGCCAAGGTTTCTGTGGTCGGCGCTGGTATGCACGGGGTTCCCGGCGTCATGGCCCGTGTGGTCAACTGCTTGAGTGCTGAGGACATCCCCATATTCCAGACCAGCGACTCACATGCCAACATATCCTGCCTCGTTTTGGAGGAACATACGGCCAGGGCGGTTCAGGCGTTATACAGAGAGTTCCATCTCGATTCTATCTAGGAGGTAAGCAGATGAAAGCAGGTCAAGTTCTCACCGCGATGATCACGCCGATGAACAAGGACGGCTCTGTGAACTACTCGGCCGCGGTTGAGCTGGCGCAGAGGCTTGGTGAAAACGGGTCTGACGGTGTGGTGCTGAGCGGCACGACTGGTGAGAGCCCAACGTTGAGTTTTGATGAGAAGGTCAAACTGTTCTCGGCAGTCACCGATGCACTGGGCGGCAAGATAACCATTATCGCTGGCACCGGATCAAACAACACCCAGGATACCATCACCCTGACCAAGGCAGCAGAAAAGGCAGGGGTGGACGGGATCATGCTGGTCACCCCCTACTACAATAAGCCTTCTCAGGAGGGCTTGTACCAGCACTTCAAAACCGTGGCTGAGCAGACGTCGCTGCCCGTGATGATCTACAACGTTCCTGGACGCACTAGTGCAAACATCCTGCCTGAGACGGTGGCCCGCCTAGCCGAGATAAAGAACATCGTGGCAATCAAAGAAGCCAGCGGGAACTTGGATCAGGTCAGCCTGCTCAAGACCATGGTGCCGCCTAACTTTCTAATCTACTCCGGAGATGACTCCCTGACCCTGCCCATCCTTGCCGTAGGCGGCGCAGGTGTGGTGAGCGTGGCCAGCCACCTGGTCGGACGGGAGATTAAGGCCATGATCACGGCATTCATGGCCGGCAGGGTGATCGAAGCCATGGAAATTCATCTCAAACTCATGCCTCTGTTCAAAGCCATGTTCCTGACCACGAACCCCGTGCCTGTTAAGAGGGCCCTCGAGTTTGTCGGGTTCGAAACGGGACCCCTGCGGCTTCCCCTGGTTGATCTTACCGAGCAGGAAGCCAGGAAAGTAAAAGAAGTTCTGTTCAGTATGGGTCTGGGGTCATGAGATTCTGCAAACCCCAGTTAGGAACCCTCTACCTGGCCGCAGCCGGGGAGAGGGTTTTTTCTTTTCGCGTTTGATTATTGGCTGAGGTCTGTGTATAATATAAGAATCTGTGACTTGTTCGGCTTTGCGGAAGGCTGACCACCGGAAACGGGCGGAAATGGTGGTTGCTTTTGTTGCGCGGTCCAAAGAAGTCGTAATTTTTGGAGGTGTTTCAATACTGAATGAATAAAGAAGAAAAAACACGTATTCTGCCCTTGGGCGGCCTGGGAGAAATCGGGAAGAACATGACGGTGTACGAGATGGGAGACGATCTAGCCGTCGTGGACGCTGGAGTCATGTTCCCCGAAGACGATATGCCAGGGGTCGACCTGGTGATCCCAGACATCACATATTTGACGGAGAATGCCCACCGGGTCAAGGCCATCTTCCTTACACACGGCCATGAAGACCACATTGGGGGCGTGCCGTATCTGCTTCGCCACATAAATGCGCCGGTGTACGGCACCAAACTAACCCTCGGCCTGCTCCGGGTCAAGCTGGTTGAGCACGGCCTGGAAAAGAGCGCGGTGCTGCACGAAATCAGCGCCGGTCAGCGCATGCAGGTTGGCAATTTCGACGTAGAGTTCATCCATGTCAACCACAGTATCGCCGGTGTGGTGGCGGTCGCCTTCCGCACGAAGCTTGGCGCCATCGTGCACTGCAGCGATTTCAAATTCGACCAGACGCCCTACGATGGGAAAGTGGCCGATCTCTATGCCTTCGCTCGCTTGGGTCAAGAAGGAGTGCTCTGCCTGCTTTCGGACTCCACAAATGCCGAACGCCCCGGCTACACAGCTTCGGAACGGAAGGTGGGCGAAACCTTCCAGAACCTTTTCAGCAAGGCAGAAGGCAGGATCCTTGTTGCCACCTTTGCTTCCAATGTGCACCGCATCCAGCAGATCTTCGATGCGGCGGCCAGAGAAGGGCGCTATGTGAGCATAACCGGGCGCAGCATGATCCGGACCATCGAAGTCGCTTCGGAGCTGGGCTACCTGGACATCCCGGAAGGTGTCTTGGTGGAACTGGACGATCTGGACAAACATGACAAGAATAAGTCGGTGATCATCACGACCGGAAGCCAGGGTGAGCCCATGGCCGCTCTGAGCCGGATGGCCATGGCGGAGCACCATCACATCGCGATTGCGCCTGGAGATACGGTGATCATCTCTGCTTCGCCTATACCGGGCAACGAGAAATCGGTGGGCAGGATCATCAACCAGCTGTTCAAAGAAGGGGCCAATGTCATCTACGAACCCCACCTAGGAGTGCATACTTCGGGCCACGCCATGCAGGAAGAACTCAAACTGCTTCTCAACCTGTGCAGGCCCAGGTACTTTATGCCCATACACGGTGAACACCGCATGCTCCTCAAGCATGCTGACCTGGCTGAAGCCACCGGCGTTCCCAAGGATAACATCATCATAGGCGAGATCGGCCTGCCCGTTGAGTTCACAGCGGAGGGCATGCGCATCCGCGAGCGCGTTGCTTCAGGACAGGTCTTTGTTGACGGCTTGGGCGTGGGGGACGTGGGCAACATAGTCCTTCGGGACCGGCGCCAGCTGTCTACCGATGGCATCGTCATTGTGGTGGTGACCATGAACCGCAGCGCCAACAAAGTCATGGCCGGTCCAGACGTGGTTTCCCGCGGCTTTGTCTACGTGCGTGAGTCAGAAGAGCTCATGGAAGAAGTCCGGCAGAAGGCGAAAGAAGCCATTGATGGCTGCATCCTGCAGAACAGCACGGACTGGGGAGCCATCAAAGGGGCTGTGCGGGACAGCCTAAGCCGCTATGTCTGGGAGAAGACCAAGCGCCGTCCCATGATTCTCCCGATCATCACCGAAATCTAACTCGAGCATGTTTAGGGCCTCTCCTTTCTTATCATACTAGAGAGAAAGGAGGGGCTTTTCTTTGGAACATCCAGATGTGGAGAGCGAACCGATCAAAGAGGCGCCTCCGCTGCAGGTGATCAGAGAACTGGGGCAGACGGGCGTCCCAAGCGGCCTGCCCAGTGAGGAGATTCCCTTTCACTGCTTGACCATTATCGGCCAGATCGAAGGGCATGTTGTCCTGCCGCCCCGCAACAAGACCACAAAATACGAGCATGTCATCCCCCAGCTGGTCGCGATTGAGCAGAATCCGAAGATCAAAGGCCTGCTTGTCGTCTTGAACACGGTCGGAGGAGATATCGAGGCCGGACTGGCCATCGCTGAGATGCTCAAGACCATGACTACCCCTGTAGTATCGCTGGTCCTGGGGGGAGGTCACTCCATAGGAGCTCCCATCGCCGTGGCTGCCGACTACTCTGTTATCTCCGAGACAGCTACCATGACTATCCATCCGATCAGGCTGAGCGGGCTCGTGATCGGAGTTCCCCAGACCTATGAGTATCTTGACAAAATGCAGGAGCGGGTCATCCGCTTCATTGTCCAGCATTCCAGGGTGTCTGAGGCGGTTCTTCGGGAGATGATGTTCCGCACAGGAGAGTTAGTGCGTGACGTGGGAACTGTCCTGGTTGGTGCAGAAGCGGTGCGCGTCGGGCTCATTGACGAGGTAGGGGGATTGGGGACCGCCCTGACGAGGCTGTCGGAACTCGCTGCCCAGAGGCGAGGTGGTGGCCATTGATACTCTACACGGTCTTGGATTTGGAGGAGGTTCTGGAAGGCTTTGAAGAAGCGCCCCAGCCCACTCTGGAACTCAGTGTGGGCGGGGTCTTTGTGGAAGCGGAGCCCCTCGGCAGTTTTCAAGCGCGAGTGGTACGCGTTCTGAGCACAGATCCCAGGCATTTTCTTGAGCCTCACTGCCAACCGGGCGCGATCATCCAGGGCGTGATAGTCTAACGGAGCGGGGATCCTCATATGGTCAGATATGAGGATCCTTTTCTTTGCCCTAAATGCAGGCACAGGTATGGCCATTTTCCTGCTGGGGCTGAGACTCTTGACCAACGTTCTTGAAACTGTCTTGGGGTTCCGGCTCCATACGGCCCTAAACAGGTTCACTGCCAGCCGGGCTCAAAGCTTCTTAGTAGGCTTCGCGGTGACAGCCTTCATCCAGAGCAGCAGCGCTGTGGGAGCCGCGATGGTGGTGCTCACTGATACGGGGGTTCTCAGCTTGACGCAGGCTCTCGGGGTGATGCTCGGAGCCAATGTGGGCACAACGATTACGGCGCAGATCATCGCCCTGCCCCTAGAGGACATGGCTCTGCCCCTCTGCGCTGCGGGACTGGCTGTGCGTTTCTTCTTCCGCAGGAGAAGAGCAGGCGCGGCCATTTTCAGTTTGGGGGCGATCTTCTTCGGTCTCTCCTGTGCGGCCCATTCGCTGGCCCCTCTCCTCGAGCTGCCCGCCGTCTATGCTGTCCTGGCCGTTGGCACGAAAACCTCTTGCCGAGCGGTTCTGTGCGGGCTTGTATTGACCGCTGTCGTCCAGTCCAGCAGTACCGTCACAGGATTGGTCATCGCCCTGGTTAGGGAAGGCATTCTGTCCGTTCCGGCGGCCATCGCCATGGCTTTGGGCAGCAACGTGGGGACGGTGGCCACAACCATTGTTGCCAGCCTCGGCAGGAAACGGGCAAGCCGGGCCACAGCCTGTGCGGACCTCTTCTTCAACCTGGGCGGTCTGCTCCTGGTCCTGCCTGTGTTTCCCCTGTTCATGCATCTGATTGCACATCTTTCCAGCGACCCGGGCCGTCAAGTGGCCCATGCCCACACCTTCTTCAACGCCTTCACGGCCCTTTTGGCCCTTCCTTTTCTGGAACACTTGGCTGCTCTAGCATGGTGGGGAGCAGGAATCGGTGCAAGGACCAAGAATTAGTTAGGATGACCTGAAAGGAAGTGCCGCCGTGACTATCAGCCAAGCGATCGTTCTCGGCATCGTTCAAGGATTGACGGAGTTTCTGCCGGTGAGTTCTTCTGGACATCTTGTTCTCTTCTCAGAGCTGTTTGGGGTGCAGACCCAGTCCCTTGTCTTTGAGGTTACGGTCCATGTGGGTACGCTCCTGGCCGTTCTGGCTGTTTTCTGGGGTGAAGTGAAGCTGCTCTTCGCTTCGCTGATCAAGCTTCTGCGCAGTCCCAAACAGGCCAAGACGCTGCTCAAGGATGACCCTGGCTGCCGCCTTCTGTTGGCACTGGTCCTCGGCACTCTGCCGGCCGTGCTTGTGGCCCTGATCTTGAAGGAACAGGTAGAACGGCTTTTTTCCAGCACTCTGTTCACCGCTGTGATGCTGCTGGTCACCGGGGCCATCTTATATGCAGCCGAGAAGCGCTCGGCTGTGCGGGGCAGGTCCGCCCCGTCTTACGCGGACGCTTTAGTGATCGGCTGCGGCCAGGCTGCGGCCATCCTCCCCGGGCTTTCGCGGTCGGGGACAACCATCGCAGTCGGTCTCTTTCGGGGCCTAGACCGGGAAAGCGCTGCTCGGTTCTCGTTTCTCCTCTCTATGCCCGCTATCCTCGGAGGGTTGGTACTATCTCTAATTGACCTGGTCTCCGGGACGGCTGCCCTCGAAGTGGGGGCGTTGGTTGCTGGGCTGGTTTCAGCCGCCATCACTGGGTACCTCGCGATCCGTTTCTTTTTGGGGATGGTGCGCCGGGGAAAACTGGTCTGGTTTTCCTACTACACGTGGTTGGTGGGAGCAGCAGTGATCATCGTCCATCTGCTTTAGGGATGGTCTGGTCGTACGAGAAGGAAAACTTGCAGTAAGGTGGAAGTAATGGGTATTAGAGAGAATCTGGCTGATGTGCAGGCTAGGATCAGGCGGGCGGCCCAGAGATCTGGGCGCTCGGTCGATGAGATAAGGCTGCTGGGTGTGACAAAATATGCGTCGGATGAGGAAGTTCGGGAACTGATCGGCGCTGGGCTGCTGCTCTTCGGGGAAAACCGGATGCAGAGTGCCAGAAGGCGCTGCGAGCTCTTTCCCGAGGCAGAGTGGCACTTTATCGGCACTCTTCAGACCAACAAAGTGCGCTACTGCCAGCCCTTTACTCTCATCCATTCCCTGGACAGGTGGGCTCTGGCGGAGGCGCTGAACGCCAGGGCACTTGCGTGGGGGAAGTGTCAAGACGTGCTGATCCAGGTCAATGTCGCGGGCGAAGCGAGCAAACAGGGCTTGGCACCGAAGGAAGTACGGGCCTTTGCTCAACGGGTGCTCAGTGACTGCCCGCAGCTGAATGTGCGTGGACTGATGACCATGGCGCCCTTTGTTGAGCCGGAGGAGGCCCGGCCCGTATTCCGAGAAGCAAGGCGGCTGTTCGACGAGCTGCAGGCAGACCTGCGGGTGCAGTGGGACACCCTATCCATGGGCATGACCAACGATTTCGAGGTAGCTATCGAAGAAGGCGCCACACTGGTGAGGATTGGTTCGGCACTCTTTGCCAAGGAGGAATAGGCATGAGCGATTTCATCCATAGACTGAAAAGTTTCTTGGGTGTGACTGAGGAGTACGAAGAGAACGAAGAACCTGAAACGAAAGAGCGGGTTCTGGATGACGATGTGGTGCCGCTGCGGCGCGAGCGGACGAAGAAACAGCAGACCCAGGCTCGCAGCAAGAGTACGCCCACACTGGTCAGCCTTTCAGGGGGGCAAACCACTGTGCAGAGCAGGATCTACATCTTGGAGCCTAGGGATTTCGCTGACGTGAAGGAGTATGTCTCCTTCCTAAAGGGAAAACGGTCGCTCATCCTCCGCCTGCACAATGTGGATAAGGCCGAGGCGCAGCGCATCGTAGATTTCATGAGCGGAGCCACCGTTGCCCTGGAAGGCAACATGCGAAAACTGGGAGAAACCATCTTCTGCTTCACTCCCGCTTCCGTGGTGATTGAAGGAGACCTGGAAGCAGATTTTTTTGACCTGATCAAAGGCGAAGGTGAGTGATTGCCTTGCACCTTATCTTGGTTCTGGACCTTCTGTTTGAGATTTTCACCTGGGTCTTGATCGCGCGTTTTCTTATGTCCTGGATTCCCAGCGTGAATTACCAGCATCCTGTGGTGCGCTTTATCTATAGAGTGACCGACTTTGTGGTGCGCCCCTTTCGGGGGATTCTCCCTCCCGTGGGGAACCTCGATTTTTCGCCGATCATCATGTTCGTAGTTCTGCGCTTGGCTTACTCGCTTCTGCGCCGAATTCTCGTGATGCTGGTGCTGCAGTCGGCCCTAGGAGGTTGAGTAAGCGTTGAACAAAGAACAGCTTTTAGGTCACCTGCGGAGCGAAGAGGAACGCCAGCTGGGGAGCCACATCGTGGACTTGGCACGGTTGGCTTGGGATACCAATCGGCCCCAGGTGACAGATTTCTACGATCCTTACGAACGGAAAGTGGCTGAAAGCGTGCTGAGCGGCATCCCTGAAGTGGGGATGCTGCAGCAGGGCGGGTACAGGGATGCAGAGAGGGCTCGGCTGGTGATCTACCCTCAGCTCTACCTTGTGGAGACCATCCCTTCGGCCCTGCGCGTGCTCGAGGCTTCCGGCAACTTTTCCTTCCAGAGCGTCAGCCACCGCGACTATCTGGGTTCCCTCATGAGTACGGGACTGAAGCGGAGCAAGATCGGCGACATCCTGGTCCTGCCCGAGGGCTGTCAGGTGGTTGTTGCTGCGGAAGTAGCCGATTACCTCCTGACCCATTGGGACCGCGTGCATCAGGTGCCCATTTCAGTCCGGGAGATCGACGAGGAACAGCTGGCTGTGGAGCCAGAGCGGATAAAGGAAATCAAGGCTACCGTGGCCTCTCTGCGGCTGGATGCGGTCGCTGCCGAAGGCTTTGGCATGAGCCGAACCAAGATGGCACGGGAGATTAAGGCGGAACGGGTCAAGCTGAACTGGCGGCCCGAGTCCGATCCCTCTGCGGACGTGAGGGAAGGGGATGTGCTGTCCATGCGGGGGAGAGGCAGAGTTGTCGTTTCGCAGGTTTCCGGCAAAACCCGCAAGGGCAGGACGAGCATCGTACTGCATCGTTATTACTAGGAGGTGGCGTGGATGCTGAAACCCATTGACATCCACAATATGGAGTTCAAAAGGGTGTTCAAGGGCTATGATCCCGAAGAGGTGGACGACTTCCTGGCGGAGATAGTGGTCAAGTATGAGGCCATCTACCAAGAGAACCGCAAGCTGCGCCAGGAGTTAGAAGAGCTCCGCAAGGGCAGCGAACAGAAGGGCGTCCAGGAACAGGATGTCCTCGATCTGCTGGCCATGACCAAGCAGGCTGTTCAGGACATCAAGACGATGGCGAACCGGGAAGCGGACAATGTGATCAGCGTGGCCCAGGCAGAAGCAGAGCGCATCATCAGCGAAGCCCGTCTGCGTGCCCAACAGATCCTAGGCGATGCGGAAGAACGCACGCAAAAGGCGCAGCGTCTGGAAAGGCAGCTCCGGGAGCGCATCCGCATGACCATGGAATCCATTTGGAACAGCCTGACGGCTGAAGATGCGGAGGCAACGAGGCCGTACCGTGAGACTATCCCCGGGCCGGAGTCGCCGGAAAAGACGGGCCTAGGCAGTTGACTTTGGCTTCTTGTTTGAGTATAATGACGACAAACTGTTGAACAGGCAATGAACGGGACAGTACTAGCTGGGAGCGGCTGCAGAGAGTCCGGCAAGGTGCGAGCGGATGCCGTGAACAGCTCAGGAAGATCACCCGGGAGTCGCCAGCTGAAATCTAGAGTAGGCTGAGCCGGTGGTACCGTTATACCCGCAGAGTGAAGGCGCGGCTTTCAGCCGGGCGCCTTAATTAGGGTGGTACCGCGGCTATCCCGTCCCTTTGGGGGCGGTTTTTTTATTGGTAAAGGAGAGGAGCAGGACATGGAAAAAGGATCGCCTTATCAGCACACATTGAGGCTTCCAGTGACCGATTTTCCCATGCGGGGCAACCTGCCGCAGAGGGAACCGGCCATGCTGGAGAAATGGGAAACAGAGGACTATTACGGCCAGCTCCAGGAGCTGAGCCGGAAGCAGAACAGGCCGAAGTTCATCCTTCACGATGGGCCTCCGTACGCCAACGGCAACATCCATATCGGCACGGCGCTGAACAAGGTCCTGAAAGACATTGTCATGCGCTCGCGCTCCCTTGCCGGCTACCACGTTCCCTATGTTCCTGGCTGGGACACCCACGGGCTGCCTATTGAGCTGCATGTAGTCAGAGCCCTTGGGAAAGAGCGGGAAGGGATGTCTGTACCCGAGTTCCGTGAGCGCTGTGCGGCCTATGCCCTGGAGCAGGTGGACAACCAGCGCAGGCAGTTCCGGCGTCTGGGAGTGTGGGGCGACTGGGATAACCCCTACATCACTCTGCGGCCCGAGTATGAGGCTGTGCAGATCCGCCTCTTTGGCGAGATGGTGCAGAAGGGTTATGTGTACAAAGCGAAGAAGCCGGTTTACTGGTGCGCCGACTGTCAGACCGCGCTGGCTGAGGCAGAGATCGAGTACGCCGACCACCGTTCCCCCAGCATCTACGTGCGCTTCCCTGTGCGGGACGGCAAGGGAGTGCTGCCGGAAGAGGACACCTACGTGGTGATCTGGACCACAACGCCCTGGACCATCCCTGCAAACCTGGCCGTTGCCCTCCATCCCCAGTACGAGTATGTACTGGTTCAGACCGAGCGCGGCAGACTTGTCATGGCCAAAGAGCTGGCCAAGGGAGTACTGGAAGAGCTGGGACTGGATCCACAGAAAGTTGTGGCGGAGTTCAAAGGAGCCGACCTGGAAGGCGTGGTGTGCCGCCATCCCATCTTCGATCGAGATTCCCTTGTCATCCTGGGTGATCATGTGACCCTCGATGCAGGTACCGGTTGCGTGCACACGGCACCTGGGCACGGCCATGAAGACTACCTGGTAGGCCTGGCCTACAACCTGCCCATCCTCTCGCCCGTGGACGGTGTGGGGAGGTTTACAGAAGAGGCAGGGCACTATGCCGGCTTGAGTCTCGAGGAAGGCAACAAGGCGGTGACGGCAGATCTGGAGCGCTCGGGGAACCTTTTAAAGATGGACTTCGTGGATCACGCATACCCCCACTGCTGGCGCTGCAAGCATCCAGTGATCTACCGCGCTACAGACCAGTGGTTCATCTCCATCGACCGCTTCAGAGACGAGATGCTGAGGGCCATTGACAAAGTGCAGTGGATCCCCAGTTGGGGCATTGACCGCATCAAGGGCATGGTGGCCGACCGCAGCGACTGGTGCATTTCCAGGCAGCGCTCTTGGGGTGTGCCCATCCCCGTGTTTTACTGCAGCTGCGGAGAGACCGTTGCCACCTCCGAAACCATAGAACATGTAGCCGATATCTTCAGCAGGGAGGGTTCGAACGCCTGGTTCAAACGGCCGGTCGCAGAGCTGCTGCCTCCGGGCTTCCGGTGCCCGAAGTGCGGCGGAACAGATCTGGAAAAGGAAACAGACACGATGGACGTCTGGTTTGATTCGGGTTCATCGCACTGGGCCGTGCTCAACTCGCGCCAAGATCTTTCCTGGCCTGCTGACCTTTATCTCGAAGGAAGCGACCAGCACCGCGGCTGGTTCCAGTCTTCCCTGTCTATAGCCGTCGCGGCCAAGGGGCAGCCGCCCTACAGGGCTGTGCTCACCCACGGCATGGTAGTGGATGGGGAAGGGTACAAGATGTCCAAGTCCCTGGGGAACGTGATCGCTCCCGACGAGGTTTGGGACCAGTACGGAGCTGACATCCTGCGGTTGTGGGTGTCCTCGGCAGACTTCCGCGCTGATATCCGCATCTCGCCCGATATCCTCAGGCAGCTCTCGGATGTCTACCGCAGGATCCGCAACACGGCCCGCTTTATCCTCGGCAATCTCAGCGATTTCGATCCCGCGGTAGACAGCGTTCCCTATGGCCAGATGGAGGAACTGGACCGCTGGGCCCTTATGCAGCTGGCTAAGCTCAGCCGCAAGGTGAGAAAGGCGTACGAGAACTACGACTTCCACATCGTCTACCAGGCTGTGCATCAGTTCTGTGCCGTAGATCTTGGCGGCTTTTACCTAGATGTGCTCAAGGACCGGCTTTACTGCGATGCTCCCAACGGCCGGGAGCGGCGCTCAGCGCAGACAGCTTTTCTGGCAATCATCAAAGAGCTGGTTCAGCTGATCGCTCCCATCTTGGTGTTCACTGCCGAAGAGATCTGGGATTACCTTCCTGAAAAGGCACGGCCGGAAAAGAGCGTACACTTCTCTACCTGGCAGGAGCTGCCGGCACAGTATTTCGACGACGAACTGGATCGGCGCTGGGATGAGTTCCTCGAGATCAGGCGTGTGGCGTCAAAGGCCCTCGAACTCGCCCGGAATGAAAAGGTGATCGGTGCATCAAATGAGGCCAGACTGGTTCTCTATGCAGACGAAGCAAAACGGGAAGTCCTGGAGGCCTTTGCGGAGGATCTTCGCCTGCTGTTCATCGTATCGGAAGTAGAAATCAAGCCCTGGGAAGAAGGCGTGAATGCCTCATACAGCGAGCCTGGCTTGGCTGTAGATGTTTTCCGGGCCGATGGCGAGAAATGCCAGCGCTGCTGGAAGTACTTCCCGGAGTTGAGCGGTGACAGCACGCATCCCCATGTCTGCCAGCGCTGCTTTGCAGTGGTCAAAGGCTAACATTACAAGCACACAACCCCCATCCAAGCGAATACGGATGGGGGTTTTGCATACTCTATGGGCGAAAGGGTGGATGATGTGGGAGAGAGGATCAGTGCCGGCTTGCTGCAGACCCTCTTGAGCAAGGCAGAGCATCTAGCCCTTGCCCTGGAGAAGGCCAGCATCGCAGAGTACATAGAGCTCTACCGCCGACCCAAGCGCCTGCTTTTTCTTAATTTCCTCGCCGGCATTGCCAGGGGATTTGGCCTGGCCATCGGTTTTACTGTCGTGGGGGCGTTTTTTCTCTATGGGCTCGGAAAACTGGCTTCTTGGAATCTGCCCGTGGTGGGGGAGTTCATAGCTGAAATCACGCGGATCGTCCAAAATGAACTGGCCGGGAGGCGTTGAAGGCGATGGACCAAGCGCGCCTGCAGAACCTTCAGAAACTGTTGGAACAGGAAAGGAAAGAGCTGCTGGCTGTCATCGAGCGGCTGACCGGGCCGGGGGGATTGGAGTCGCCGGTTGATGAAGCAGATCGGGAGCTTTCCGCCTATGACAACCACCCGGCGGACTATGGCTCTCAGATGTATGAACGCAGCAAGGATTTGGGGCTTCTTCAGGAGGCCCGGAGACAGCTCCTTGAGATCGAGGAGGCCAAGCAGGCCATCATGGCTGGCAGTTACGGCATCTGCCAGGGATGCGGACGGCCAATCCCAGACGAACGGCTGCTGGCTCTGCCAGCGACAGTTTTCTGCGTGGAATGCAAGAAAACTCAAGAAAAGCTGGAGGACCGGGACCGTCCAGTTGAAGAGGAGACCATGCGCCGGCTGGAACCAGCTGCGGCCAGCCGCGTCGATTACAGCTTCGATGGGGACGAAGCTTGGGAAGAGGTAGCCAGGCATGGCACCTCCAACAGCCCCGGTGAAGACTTGTGATAGGCAGGGAAATCCTTCCCAGATAAAGAATAATGCCTGCAGAAAAAAGGGAAGGGGCTCGGCCGTTGAGGTATGCACTTACCGCTGCTTTGATTCTGCTCGCTGACCGCGTTTCGAAATTCCTCGTTGTGACCAACATGCAGGACGGAGAAAGCATCCCCCTCGTGCCGCCGGTTTTTTACCTCACCTTCGTGCGCAATAGGGGGGCAGCCTTCGGGCTTTTCCAGGGAAGGGTTGTCATGCTTTCCCTGATTGCCGCAGCCTGCCTGCTCCTCGTCATCAGCCAGTGGAAGAAAGTGAAGGCCAAAAGCGCCTTCGTGCGTTGGGGTATCGTGATCAGCGGCATCGGTGCAGTGGGCAATCTGATCGACAGGCTGCGCTGGGGGGCCGTGATCGACTTCCTCGATGTGCGGCTTTTCGTGTTCAATGTGGCGGATGCGGCGATCGTATGTGGGGTCGCGCTGCTGTTCTGGGAGGTCCTTGTCCATGACCCTCAAACCCGCTGAGACCCACGTGTTCTCCGTGATCGAAGGTGCAGGAACGAGGCTTGATCTCTACGTGAGCGAGAAACTGGAGCTGAGCCGCTCTCAGGTCAAGCGTCTCATCGATCGGGAGCTGGTACTGGTCAACGGAGAGCCCGTAAAGGCCGGCTTCAAACTGCGGGCGGGCGATGAGATCAGGGTAACGGTGGAGCCAGAACCAGAAATGGATCTCGAACCCCAACCGATCCCCCTGGAGATCATCTATGAAGACGAAGAGCTGGCTGTGATCAACAAGCCCAAGGGGCTCGTGGTGCATCCGGGTGCGGGCAACTGGAGCGGCACGCTGGTTCACGCACTGCTCTACCATTTTGACGACCTTTCGGAAGGCGGAAGCCCGGAACGGCCCGGCATCGTTCACCGCCTGGATAAGGACACAAGCGGCCTGATGGTGGTGGCCAAAACCGACCGCTGCCACGCTTATCTAAGCGACCTGCTTCAGCAGCGACAGATGGACAAGCATTATCTCGCTTTGGTGCACGGGCTGATGCGCACTGACGAGGGGCTGATCGATAGGCCCATCGGGCGCCATCCTAAGGACCGCAAAAAGATGGCTGTGGTGGCCGGTGGACGTGAAGCCCAGACTATCTTTTCGGTGGAGGAACGGTTCAAGAGGTACACCCTCGTTCGTCTGCGTCTTCTGACGGGGCGCACGCACCAAATCCGCGTTCATCTGGCCAGCATGGGGCACCCCATCGTGGGCGATCCGGTCTACGGCCTGAAGACCGGTAACCTGGGAGCGACCACCCAGATGCTCCACGCCTGCTACCTGGCCTTCCAGCATCCCAATGGGCAGCCTTTGGAGTTCACTTCTCCCCCTGGGCCCGAGTTTTGGGAAGTCGTTGAAAAAGCACGCCGGATCAGTTGACAAGCGCTGGCGATTGGTGTAGAGTGGGGACAAATAGGTTCCTTTAAGGCGGCACAGAGATGCTGGCAAGGGAAGAATTGGAAGTCGGATGCTTCTTGCCCGCGTGCTGTGCGTGCAGGAAGCATTTTTCTATGAAAGGGGTGATACCATAGTCAAAGAAAAAGCCCAGATCATGGATCGCGAACAGATCCGCAGGGCACTGACCAGGATCGGCCACGAGATAGTGGAGCGCAATCGGGGTACGGAGGGCATTGTACTGGTAGGCATCCGCACGAGAGGTGTGCCTCTGGCCAACCGGCTGGCTGAAGTAATCCAGATGATCGAGCGTGTTCAGGTTCCAGTGGGCAGCCTGGACATAACCCTCTACAGGGATGACCTGAGTTACGTGGCGGAACAGCCGATTGTGAGCCGTACTTCCATGCCAGTGAATGTGGAGGGCAGGGTTGTTGTTCTCGTGGACGATGTTCTCTTCACGGGTAGGACAGCCCGGGCAGCCCTCGATGCGATCATGGATCTCGGCAGGCCCGCGAGAGTGCAGCTTGCTGTTTTGGTGGATCGGGGCCACAGGGAGCTGCCCATCAGGGCGGATTACGTAGGTAAGAATGTGCCCACCTCTACGAAAGAGGTCGTTGGCGTCAGGCTTACAGAGACTGATGGAGACGAACGCGTAGTCATACTTGAGAAGGAAGACCTTTAATCAAGTCCAGTGAGACTTAAAGGAGGAACTATTCAGATGAAATTGGCTGGCAATCGGCAGTTAGGTGTCGGGCAGCATTTCGCCCTTAGTTTTCAGCATCTGTTCGCTATGTTTGGCGCTACAGTACTGGTTCCGCTCCTCACGGGTTTGGATCCGGCTGTGGCGTTGTTTACGTCTGGCAGTGGTACGATCCTGTTTATCCTAATCACCCAGGGAAAGGTGCCAGCTTACTTGGGTTCGTCGTTCGCCTTCATCGCACC
>DURQ01000027.1 GCA_012840725.1 Bacillota bacterium | reverse complement strand
TTCCGGACGAACTTGTACGTGTCACTCAGAAACACCGTCTGGAACATCCACAAAAAGCCCAGGAGCAAGACACAGAAGCTCAGCAGGAAAAGGAAGATTTTCCACTGCAGCTTGAACCTACGCATCGAAACGGTACCCCAATCCCCGCAGGGTCTTGATCAGATTCGCATAAGGTCCGAGCGATTTTCTGAGCAGCTTGATGTGGGTATCCAGAGTGCGGTCATCGCCGCTGTAGTCGAAACCCCACACCTCGCTCATAATCCGTTCTCGCGGGACAGCGATGTTCTTGTTGCGGATGAGGAAGAACAGAAGGTCGTATTCTTTCGGAGCCAGATGCACCTCCACCCCATCGATGAACACCTTGTAGGCCGTTAGGTCCGCTTTGAAGCCGTCTTTTTCGAACACAACATGCCCGTCATCGTTTGGCTGGTTCGGCTTATCCCTTTCCACCCTGCGCAGGATGGCATTGATCCTGAGCATGATTTCCTTGGAAGAAAAGGGCTTGACGACGTAATCGTCGATGCCCAGTTCAAAACCGAGGACTTTGTCGTATTCCTCGCCCCGCGCCGAAAGCATGATGATGGGCGTATCTGAGAACTTGCGGATCTCCTTCACCGCGGCGAAGCCGTCAACCTCCGGCATCATGATGTCCATGATGATGATATCAAAGTCGTGTTCCCGGCAGAGCTGCACCGCCTCCAGGCCGTCACCGGCCTCAAATACCTCGTGCCCTTCGAAGGTGGCATAGCGCTTGATCACCGTCCTCAGCCCAGCTTCATCATCGCAGATGAGGATCTTTGCCATTTCTTCGCTTCCCTTCTGAATCAATACGTCCTCCTGTACCGCGCTGCAAACACGATGGCAGCAAGCAGAACGAGGAAGAGCCCTCCGTACAGCTTCAGGTTGTCCAGCCAGAGGCTGCTTCCCGTCGGAGAAATCCCACCTGGCCCGAACACCCTTCTGCTCTGCTGAGTCTGCCTCTGAACCTGTATCTCAGGGCCTTGGATCCAGGCATCCTGCCTGCCGACCCTTCCCCCACCCATGCCGCCCATCTGGCTGCCGAGGACCGACAGGTTGAGGCTTCCAGGAGAAATGAGTTTGGCCGGTTCTGCCCTCTGGCCTTCGGTAGTCGATGGGATGGTGCCGTCCAGCTGGCCCTGTACGCTCTCTGCCCGCAGGCTGCCGAGAGTGATGAAAGCCTCCACAGCCCGCTGGTACTGCTCGAAGGTGCAGAAGGCCGTCGGGTCATTTTTGACGTAGTCCCCAATCAGAGCATCGAGCTCCCTGATCTTGGCTTCGAACTTCCCGTCAGCGAAATAGCTTTCCACGAGGTGCTGCAGGTAGCCGTGATAGCGCTCCAGGTATTCGGGAACGGCAAAGAGCTGGGCGATGAGCGGCCGGCTCGCCATGTCCACTCCAGACACGGGCGTATCGATGGGGAAGTTGATCACCGAACTGGCGCCTCCACCCTGGAAACCGCCCCACGCGAGATTGTAGTCCCAGGGCAGGATGGTCAGCCTGCCATGGCGCTCGTAGATATAGTAGTTCTGGGCCATGCCGGAGCTGTAGCTGTCCAGGTTCACAACAAAGGTGTGTGCCGCCAGGTAGCGGAGGATCTGGTCCACATCGAAGTAGGTCTCCAGATCGCGGCCCTCGGAGAGAGCCTTGAGAGCCTTGATCACCCGTTTGAAATCGCTTTCGGTTCCCCGGCCCACCACGTTGTTGAAGATGGACGGGTAGCTGCTCACTTCGCCATCGATGTACTCGAGGCTGCCACCTCCCCTACCGCCGAAACCGCGCGCTCCAGCGAAGAAATCCGCTCCACCCTGCCCTGGAAAGCCCGGGAAGGTGAACTCCTGCCCCTGAGGAAACCCCTGGAACCACTGTCCCCGCGGAAGAGCCTCCAAGTTGGGCGGCGAAGGGGCATCTTGGGGGGCACTGCCATCTACCGGCGCGGAAAACCGCGGCGGAGAGCTGGCATCTTGGGGCGCGGCTGGATTCGGACGGCTGCCGCCAGCCTGAGGTGCTGCCGGCATCTGCGGGAATCCCTGGCGCATCATGCCTGCTCCAGGCCCTCCTGGAGCACCAGCCCCGAAGTCTCCGCCCATGTCCATATCCATCGTCTTCACGTTGTACAGCATGCCCGCGGTATCGCCGAAGACGCGCTGCTCGTAGCTGTCGTTGTACAGCTCCACAGCCAGGTACAAGCCCCAGTCTTCGCCGTTGACCTTGATCTGGGCGTAACCGAAATAGGGTGCTGCCACACCAACCTCACGCATGAGGTCGTAAGACACATACTCTTTCATGTAGCTGAAGTCGCCCAGCATGTTGTTGAGGACAAAACTCTGGAGTCCGAAGCAGGTCTGTCCATCGATGTACTTATCAAGCTGAAGGCGGAAACTGTAGCGGTCGCTCCCCGAGCTCGCCACCTGCATGAGGCTGGAGTTCCCCTTGGGCCTGATGCCCACGTTGTTGAACCTCCTGCCGTTCACCACCACATCAACCATGATAAACTGCTCGCTCAGAGCATTGTCAAGCATCGCCTGCCAATCATCCTCATCGGCGATGATCTCGACGGAGATGATGTCTGCTCCGAAGACCTTTTCTGCGTATTCCGGCTCCTTTCTCAACTGGCCGTTGGCAGCCTGCTGCCGGCCGATCACCACCAGAGCCATGCTGACCACCACAGCGAACACCACGGCACAGGCCACAAGCACATCGATTCGCTTGCTCTGGATCATGCTTTCACCTCGATCCTCAGCGCCTAGCTTACGTAGTCGCCGTTATAGCTGACCAGGCAGGCGCTGTTCACTCCTTCCACCGCGAGGAGCTCGTTGAGAAGCTTGGCGGACATGTCCTTCAGGCGTACTTCCACCGTGAGCTCAATACCGCTCGGTGAGACTGTCTTGGACTTGAGCAGGCTCTTCTTCGTCTTCTCCGTGATCAGTGCCATGGACTTCTCCTCAGCCTCATCACCCGCAAGGGTCAGCACCACGATGTAGGGTGTGTCGGTGCTCTTTCGGTTCGCGAAGAGGAGAAGCATGATGCCGATAAACACCGAACCGATGATGCCCATGGGGATCAGTCCCGCACCGATAACGATGCCAGCTGAGATTGCCCAGAAGATGAAGGCCGTGTCCAGAGGCTCCTTGATCGCCGTGCGGAAGCGGACGATGGACAGGGCGCCAACCATACCGAGGGAGAGAACAAGGTTGGAGGTTACCGCTAGGATGATCAGCGTGGTGATCATGGTCATGGCCATGATAGAAACACCGAAGGAAGCGGAGTACATCACTCCGGAAAAGGTCTTTTTGTACACGTAGAAGATGAACAGGGCGATGGCAAAGGCGAGGACCATAGCAAGGGCGATGTCCATGAGGGAAAATTCTGCTGCTTTTTCCAGGAAACTCGATTTGAACACATCTCTAAAGGTCATAGTTTTTCACCTCCAAGGAAGTCGTTCAGAACAGGCGTGATGCCGCATACTTCGAAAAGGCCGTACTTCTCCTGCTGGAAAGGAACACCAAGCCGCGGATGATCTCCGGCAGGAAGGAATCGTACTTCACTTCCAGGATGTAGATGCCGGGGATGGGCAGAGGGATGGGCTCCGGGCTTAGGAAGTCATCGATGCTGCAGCTTGTGCGCAGGTCGTAGTCGAGGGTCACCCGCACGTTGCCGGCAGGATAGACATAGGCCTCCCGCCAGTAGTCCACGATGCTCTTGGGCCGAAGCTGCTGGTAGTGCATCTTGGCATAGAGTTCCAGACAGAGCGGGCTGCCGTTTTCCTTGAGGACCGAAGGGTCTCCGGCCAAAAGGCGCCTGCATTCCTCCGCAGTGATGGCTGTGCTCTCCTTAAAGCTCAGGCCATTTCGTCTGCTTTTCTTCTCGAGGCGGATGAGAGAGGCGGAACTGTTGTACAGGCGCAGACGGAACTTCTCTCGCCGGTCGACTCCGTCCACTTTTTCCCGCAGAGCTCTGTCATTGTAGTTGTCGAAGTAGAGGCTGCGGACGCGGTAACCCCCGGCGCCGCTGGCGTTCTTGTCCGATCTGGCCACGCAGGGCAGCCGCGACCGGATTTCCAGCACATCCGCGTAGTTGATATAGTGCTTCAGTTCGTGTCTGCCGTTCGGCTCATCCACTCTTCCCACTCCCTTCTCGGCACGTCTTCAGCTTAACTCCCGAAACTGAACTGCTCTTGTTGGTTATCTGAACATTATCTGAAAACCCCCGCCTCATCAGCTGACGAGTGCGGGGGCTGCCCTGCGGCATCTGCCGCTTAACGAGCGAGTCTCACAAGCTCCTTGGCGGAAATGCCTTCTTCGGGGAACGGGAGAACGACCTGTTCACCAGGACCCCTGAACTTTTCGATCGTGCCTTCCTTGAGTGAGACCCGCCACATCGTTGTGAAGTCTCCCCGCAGCGCAAGGTAGACGCTGTTCTCGCTGGGCACGAACACCAGTGAACAGCGGGTGAGCCCGGGCTGGACGGTCTTCCGCAGAACATGCAGCGCGGCATTTAGATCAAATTCGCTCCGGTTTTCCTGGATGTGTTCGTAGGCTGTTATGTAGCGCCCGTCTCCGACGCCCCGCACCTGATCGTAGGGTAGGCCGCGGAAGTCCGAGTGCTTGAAATTGGTCATAACCAGAAAGCCATCCTCTGCAGGCAGGACCTCGTTCTGTTCTGCTCCCTCCTCCAAGATCGCGGCGCTTCCATCCCCGTCGGCCAGCAACATGTGGATGCTCGATCCCGGCGTCTGGACAATGCGCTTCCCTTCCAGTTCCTTGAGGAGATCCTCAAGGTTCGGTGCCTCAAAGAACATGCCCATCACTTCATGGAAGAAGACCCCATTCGGTTCTTGGGCGTGCGTGCTGTCTCTCAGCGGGTGCTGTTCCTGCAGCACTGCAAACCGCCCTTCTGTTGTCATACACGCTGTGGTGACGAAAAACTCTCCGTAATCGAAGACCACCGCGAAAAAGGTCCGGTTCGGTTCAGGCACTACCACGAAGCGGATCTCCCTATCGGCCAAGTAGTCGAAGTTGAAGCCAAAAATGGGTTCAGCGAAGTAAGTTGCAAAGCTCGTGCAGGCAGAGGCCGTCTCTGCTCTCACCAGTACCAGTACCACCAGCAGGATCAGCGGGATCACCATTCTCATTCAGCCCATCTCCTTAGACTTGGTTTTCTGTCGCCGCGGGTCATGGTTCGTTGGCCTTGGTCGCATCGCCAAGGCGCTCAACCGTCAGGGGCACGATGCCGAATGCCTGCATCTTGCTCTCGCCCATGGAGGGACCTCGCCACGCTCTTTGGGGACTGTCAGAATCGCCCAAACAATGCAGCATTAGGCGCGGCTGCCTGAAATCCTCCCCATGGGAAAATGTCAGGCACCTGTTGACATACCTAGAAATTCTAGGTATGATGATGGTAATACATAGCACTTCTAGGTATAGGAATGGGGGTTACCATGGATGTCTCAAAGGACCTAATTGCCGCTTCAGCCACTCCACTCATCCTGGCCATCCTCAAACAGCGGGACAGTTACGGCTACGAGATCATCAAACAGATCAGGGAGACATCAGGTGATGAACTGGTCTGGACCGAAGGCATGCTCTACCCTGTCCTCCACCGGCTCGAGGAAAACGGTTTCGTGGAGTCGTACTGGCAGGCGTCGGAGGCAGGCAGGAAACGCAAGTATTACCGCATCAAGGAGGCCGGCCTGGTGGAACTGGAGAAGCACAGGCAGCAGTGGGAGTTAGTGTACTCTGTATTGCGCACAACGCTCGGCAATCCTGAAGGAAGGACGAATTCCGATGTTTGACTTGGAAATGAACATCAAGGCGTGGAGTGATTACCTGCGTACCCGCGGAACGCTGGCAGAAGCCGATGTTGTTGAGCTGGAAAGCCACCTCCGCGATCAGATCGACGACCTCACAAGCAGCGGCCTCAACGCGGAAGAGGCGTTCCTGATCAGCGTGAAGAGGCTGGGGAGTGTCAGCCACATCTCAGAGGAGTTTGCCAAGGTCAACACAGAAAGCCTCTGGAAACAGCTCCTGCTCGATCCCATCGATCCAGCAGAGAAAGCCCGCCATCAGCGCAGCATCCTGCTGGCGATCCTGCTGGCCCTGCTAGCCGGCACGGCGGCCAGAATACCCGTGCTGTTCGGCATCAAGGTCGGAAGCCTGACCTACCTCAAGAACCTCAGCTTCTACATCCTCCCCTTCATCGCGTTCTTCCTGGCGATGAGGAGCGGTGCGCCTGTTAAGCTGAGAGGGGTCTTGGCAGGGATCTTTGCCTTGACTCTGGTCGTTGTCAACCTCTATCCGTCGTATGAACCCTACCACACCGAGGCCCTGAGCGCGATCCACCTCCCCATCCTGCTCTGGTTCGTGACCGGCGCCGCCTACATGGGCAGAGGCTGGCAGACCAGCAGAGCCCGCATGGACTTCCTGCGCTTCACGGGCGAGAGCGTGATCTACGGCAGCCTGCTCCTGCTCGGACTGATCGTCCTGACCGTGTTCTCCCTGACCATCTTCCAAACCATCGGCGTTGACCTCGAACCATTTGTTGAGAACTACCTGCTCGTCTACGGCGGTTCGATCCTGGCCATGGCCACGGTGTACCTGGTGGAAGCGAAGAAGAGCATCGTTGAGAACTTCGCCCCGATCCTGGCCAAGATCTTCAGCCCGTTGTTCCTTCTCACCATGCTCGCCTTCCTGGTTGTCATGGCCGTTACGGGAACCAGCCCCTACACAGAGCGGGAGTTTCTCATCGGGTTTGACCTGATGCTGGTTTTGGTACTGGGTATGGTCCTCTACACCATCTCCGCCAAGAACATCCACGACGGGAAGAATCTCTTCGACTACCTGAACGCCGCTTTGATCACGGTCGCGATCATCGTAGACGTGGTCGCCCTCTCAGCGATCGTATTCCGGCTATCCGAGTACGGGCTGAGCCCCAACAAACTGGCCGCCCTGGGGGAGAATGTGCTCCTGCTCGTGAACCTCGCTGCCCTGCTGGTGATGTACATCCGCTACTTCCGCGGCCGCAGCCAGTTCCAGGCCATCGAAAAGTGGCAGACCAGATACCTTGGAGTCTATGCCCTGTGGATGGCCGTTGTGGTCTTTCTCTTCCCCCTGTTCTTCAGGTTCAAGTAGTGTTGAAAGCGGCCCTGGTCACCGGGGCCGCTTCTTCTTTTTCTAGCTGATCGCCTGTCCTTCTTCCTGCCACTCCGCCGATTCGATGCAGTTTCGCCCGGCGGCCTTGGCTCGATAGAGCATCCGGTCCGCCAGGTTAACGATATCCGCTGGCGAGAGGTTTGGCGAGTGGTGCACGGTGATCACTCCAAAACTGGCGGTGACATAGGGTGCCACAGGCGACTTGGAGTGTTCGATGTTGAGCCCGGCGATGCGTCTTCTGATCTTCTCGGCCATCTCCACACTGGCCTGCAGGCCCGTATCCGGCAGGATGCAGGCGAACTCTTCACCGCCGTAGCGCGCGGCCAGGTCCAATGAGCGGCCGACGCATTCGGCCAGCACAGCCCCGATCTGGCGCAGGCAGGCATCCCCCATCACGTGGCCGTATTCATCGTTGTAATCCTTGAAGTGGTCCAGATCGAGGAGGATCACAGATAACTGCGACTTAGTGCGCAGAAGCCTGGCGTATTCCCGTTCCAGCACTCGATCGAAGAGCCGGCGGTTAGCTATGCCCGTCAGGCTGTCTGTGTGGCTCATCTCTGTGAGCCGGCGGTTGGACTCGGCCAGGGCCAGTTCCATCTCCCGCCTTTCCGTAATGTCCGAAAGCATGGCAAAGGACCCTTCAAAGAGCCCCGAATCACCCACTATGGCTGTGGCGGAGATGATGAACCAGCGTTCCTTCCCATCCTTGCCCACGAGGGGGCACTCGTAGATGGAGTCATTTCCGAGCCGGCGCTGCATCTCCTGGTAACGGACAAGCTGGATGTGGCTTTCTGGGATGAGGGACTCGTAAGGCCGGCCGACCATTTCCCCGATCGCATAACCGAGAACTGATGCCATCTTCTCATTGGCAAAGGTTATCCTGAAGTCCTCGTCAAACATGAGGATGCCCTCCGTGGCCGTCTCTACCACTCGCTGGAACCGGGTCTGGCTCTGCCGCAGGCTCTTCCGCATCTCCGCCACTATCCGGTCACTGCGCTCCTTGGCCAGCGTTAACAGGATGAACCCGCCGATCAGGAAGATGGAGAAGCTGGCGAGTGGAACAACAGCAAACACAGGCCTGCCGGCTGCACTCACGGCGAAGGATGGAAAGGCCAGGCAGATGAGGGACGCGCCGAGGAACACTCCGCTGGCCGCCAGGTAGCAGAAACCCAAGATCCGCTGCAGAAGAGATCTACCGCTGGGCCCGTGCAGAAGAAACGCCCCTGGCAGGAGGTAGAAGACGCTTTGGAGCAGGAAAACCACCCCGCCCCGGTAGGGAGAACCCAGAGGAAGTGCGGCCAGGATCGCGGCGGCAATCCCTGCTGCGACCGGAAGGTGCAGCCGCCGCTTGACCTCTGCACCCGTAAGGATGCGCACCGCCCACGCTTCATAGGCGCAGCCAAGGATCAGGGTGATGTTGGCCAAGACAGACAGGGCGTCATAGCCGTTTACCCGCAGATACAGCAGAAAATAACCCACGGCCTGGCTGAACTTGGCCATGATCCAGAAGGGAACCTCCTGGGGATGATTTACGTTGAACTTGAGCACCAACAGGAACAGGCCGAATAGAAAGGAACCCACGGCCAGCAGCATCATGACAGTCCTTAAGTCCATGGTCACCACTCCCGCCAGCACGTCTTTGGTTGCCGGAAAAGCTTACCATTACTGTATGTATTTTCCATGTTCTGTGGACAACTCCTGTTGGAACCCCCCTTTTTGACAAAAAAAGGCGGGCAGCTCGGCGCTTCCCGCCATCGTTCCCTTTATACTCTAAACTTCCCAATAACCTCCTGGAGCTCGCCAACCATGCCGGCAACGGTTTCGGCCATGTTGGCCACCTCGCTCATGGCTGCTGCCTGTTCCTCCGTGGCCGCCGCCAGCCCGTCGCCGGTGGCGTCCATCTGGCTGGATGACTGGGCCACATCTTGGATCAGCTGAACCAGCTGCTCAAGGTGGACCAGTATGGCGTCAAACCCTTTCCTGGTTCGGTCGAGGGCCCTATGCCCATCTGTTACCTCTCCTTGCGTCTGGCCGATGGTGGAAACTGCCCTGTTGACCTGTTCCATGAGGGTGCTGTTCAGTTCGGCGATCTGCGTCACCGACTCCTGCGTCTCGCCAGCGAGCTTGCGCACTTCCTCGGCCACCACGGCAAAGCCTCTACCCTGTTCTCCAGCCCTGGCAGCCTCAATGGCCGCGTTGAGGGCAAGGAGATTGGTCTGCTCGGCAACATCAGAGATCAGCTCCAGCACCACACCCATGCTCTTGGCAGCCTCAGCAACCAGCAGGACAGCCTGCTGCGTCTCCCGGGAACTCTCCACGATGCGGTCCATGGCCGAAACAGTCGTCTCCATCTCCTGCTGGCCGCTGGCGGCCAGTTCCTTCATCTTTCCGGCGCTGCCGGCCATGGCCTCTGCCTGTCCGCTCACGTGGGAGATGGTCTCACTGAACTCTCCCAAAGACGAAGCTACCTGCTCGATCGTCGCGGAGTTCTCTTCGCTGGCCGCCAGGAGGCTCTGCCCTGTGGAGGCCGCTTTGGTGCTTAGTTCCTGGAGAGAGGTGATGATCCGCCGCAGGTTGGCCGTTAGATCCTGGACCGAGCGGGCCAGGACGCCGAGCTCGTCACCGCGCCTCGCATCCCGAGCGAAGATGTCTTCCCTGAGATCCCCGTCTGCGATGAGGGCTGCCTGGGCAGCGGTCCGGGCAAGGGGCTTCAGGATGCGCCTTGAGAGGTAGGCGTAGAGCGCAGCGCACAGGACAGAACTGGCCGAGACTGTGATGATCAGGACGTTGCGGCGGAAGGAAGAAACGATCTGGTCGATGACCTCAGGTGCAGCCCCTGTATAGAGCATGCCGATGGCCCGTCCCGAGGAGTCGAGCAGGGGCCTGTAGCCCGTCTGGTAGAGGTGTCCGGCCACTTCAGCCTGGCCGAAATAGTGCTGCTTGGCCTTTAGAACGGCGTCAACCACGTAATCTGCGGCCTGGGTGCCGATGGCACGCTTCCCATCTGTGATCACGGTGGTGGCGATCCGAGTGTCGCCCCGGAAAATGGTGACCGTATTCCCCGTCAGGCTGGCCAACCAGTCCACGAGTGCGTTATCACCGTTGAAGGCATGGTCTCCTTTGTAAAGGATGTCGCCCTCCACACGCCAATCCCCGGGGTACTTGGCATCGACCACTTCATACATTAAGGCCAGGTCGGAACGGACCTTTGTAAGGGCCATGTTATCCGCCTGGACATCGATGCTCTGCTCGGACACGAGAAAGATGACACCGGCCAGGATCAGCACAGCTCCCAATACTGGAATAAGCAGCTTCCACCTCAAAGACAGTCTTCTCAACAAAAACCGCACTCCCTTCTCCCTCTGCAGCTCCCGGCCAGATTTACCGCTTCTTGTGCCACAATTCACTTTCTTCACGCCGCCGTCGGGTAAAAATCGCGAACTTGACTGGTTGTATTCGGTTCTCCGGGTTATTCTCCTGCTTATCGCTAATCGTTCTCAAAAAAATAGACTGGCGCAAAGCCAGTCAGCACAGCGATCTCAGAGTTCCCTTTCCATTTTGTCCAGGCGGGCCAGCACCTGCCGAACCTCTCCCTTGACGTACTCAACTTCCCGCAGGCTCTCGTGGATCCTGCTTTGGGTGATCCAGTCGGAGATCAGGTTGTCGAAGGCAATATCCAGGAAGGCCTGGAACCCGCCCACGTTGAGCGACTCTCTGATGGATAGGTTGATATCCCCCAGCTCCTTCTGGAGCCTCCTAAGCGCAGACTGCACCTGGCGCAGCTGGCCTTCAGCCTTATCGATCTTGCCGTACTTGATCAGGCTGGAGAACAGGCTCCGCTTGGAAAACATATCGAAGAAACCCCAGTTGCGCGCCCCCCGCAGCGTCCTTTCCACCTCATCGAGCAGGCGCAGAACCTCCTGGGCTGCCGCTCTTGCTTCCTGGATTTCCTTTCTGTCAACCATGGATCACCCTCCTGACCTCTTCTCTTACCCTATGGTTCGCTTCGCCGCAGCTGTTTCCTCTGTCTTTTCCCCATTCACTCTTTAAATTGTGAAACTGTTCCCGAAGCAGAGGAAAAGCCTTTCTGCTGGCGAATAGATGGACCACAATGCCAACATCAGGAAGGAATGAGCACATGTCAGGAAAAGATGGCCTGGAACGCACCTCTCCCGAGAGCCAGGGGATCGGTTCGGCTGCCTTGAGCCGGCTTCTCGACTATTTTGCTGAGCACGATCTCGAGATCCACAGCCTTATGGTGCTCCGCCGCGGCAGGGTGGTTGCGGAAGGCTGGTGGTATCCCTACAGCGCCGACCGTCCCCACAGTCTCTACTCCTTGAGCAAGAGCTTCACCTCAACGGCGATCGGTTTTGCCGTGCAGGAAGGGCTCCTCACCGTGGAAGATCTGGTCTGCGATTTCTTCCCGGACAAGCTTCCGGAAAAGGTCAGCCCCAACCTTGCCAAGATGCGGGTCAAACACCTGCTCTCCATGTCCACAGGCCATGAGGAGGATCCCACCGGCAGGGTCATGTCCACCGATGATTGGGTTAAGGCTTTCCTGTCCCTGGATGTGGAGCAGGAACCGGGCACCCTCTTCGTGTACAACACCGCCGGCACCTACATGCTTTCCGCCATCCTGCACAAGCTGACCGGCGAGAGCCTGATCGACTACCTCACGCCCCGTCTCTTTGAACCCCTCGGGATCGTCGGTGCAACCTGGGAGAAGTGCCCGCAGGGGATCAGCACAGGCGGGTTTGGCCTCAGCATCAAGACCTCGGACATCGCCAAGTTCGGCCAGTTCTACCTGCAGCGCGGGGTCTGGAACGGAAAGCAGCTGCTGAACGCGGAGTGGATTGATGAGGCCACCAAGAAACAGATCTACAGCGGGCCCAATGAGGCCATCGAGTGGACTCAAGGCTACGGTTACCAGTTCTGGCGCTGCCGGCACGGCGCCTACCGCGGCGACGGCGCCTTCGGGCAGTTCTGCGTCGTGATACCCGAGCACGAAGTGGTGGTGGCCATCACTGCCGGTACCAACGATATGCAGGGCGTTCTCAACGGGCTGTGGGACATCCTGCTGCCTGCCCTTTCGCCCGCTGCCCTTCCGGAAAACGAAGCCGAACACGAACGCCTCCAAGCCAGGCTGGCGGAACTGGCGCTTCCCATACTCCCGGGACAGAAACGGGAAGGTGCCCAGGAATTCGCCGGGCGCTATACCTTCGATAGCAAAGAGGCTGGGCCGAAAACCGCGTCCTTTGAATTCGGCGATGAAGGCTGCCGGATCACGATGGAGTTCGCTGAAGGTACCGCCATCATCCCCTGCGGATACGGCCGCTACGAGCAGGGTACCTATCCGGATTTCCCCGGGGTGACACCCTCCCTCGCCTGCGCCTGCTGGAGGAACGAGAACACCCTTGAGATCTTGATGCGCCTGGTGGAGACGCCCCACGCGTACACTACCATCTGCACCTTTGCACCTGGCGAGGTGGAACTCAAGACCACTGTCAACTGCAGCTTCGGTCCCCGGGAGTTCCCCAGCACCGTGGGCAGACTGGAAAAGCGCTGACGTCCTTCAGACATTTCTCATCTGACTGCGCCTGACCGATAGGTAGCAGAGCAGGCCCACGATGTTCGCCAGCGAGGTGAACAGGGTCCAGTGCCACGGGTAGACTCCCCGTGCTTTGGTGTCGCAGTAGACCCAGGCCGCGCTGAGCAGCCAGTGCACCAAGTACAGGTAGATCATGGCGGCATAGGAGGTCCAGATCAGCCGCGTGGCTGAAGGAAGCCAAAGGGCAGCAGCGATCAGCGAACCGTCCTGCTGTGGGTAGCTGCGGATGAGGAAAGTGGGCACGCGCCCGATATACGGATAGCGATCCACAAGCGGATCGAGCGTACTTCCCACAAGTTCGGCGGCCTGGGACGGCAGTTCCAGGCCGCTGAGCGCGCCCATAGGCCTCTCCGGCATGCTCAGCTCTATCTCGCCGCTGGCGTTCACGACGACGATCTGCTGCACTGGCAGATCCCAAGGGATCTCCGCCTGTGCTGTCCATCCAGAGCCGAAGAAGGCATCGGCCCTGCTGGTCAGGCGATCCCGCTGGTTGGTTCCGTAAGCAGACAGGGTCAAAAACGCCACCAGCGCGGCACCGAGCAGGACTGATACTGCGATCAGCAGATACTTGACGATGTCCCTCACCTTCCACACGAACCTGCTGCTCATATCTGACTCCACTTTCTGTGGTTCTTGAGCACAAAAGGCGCCACGGCCAAACCAGCCAGGTTCAGGGTCAGCCCCACAGTGAAGAGGCGCAGTGCCGCGGGAGCATCTAAGGTGCTGAGCAGGGCGAGACCGAGCAGGCCGTAGGCGGCCCAGATCAGCCGCTCACCCCAGCGCCGTCTGCGCGCCTGAGGCTGGGCAGCCTGGTGAATCCTCCTCTGTTCTGCGGCGATCTGCTGGATGGCTGCCTTTATGTCCGATCCCATCTGAACCGGGCAGCCGGCCTCGGCAGCCAGGATCTGGGCTCGAAGGTCTTCCAGATCAGAAGCAAACTGGCGGCACTGGGGGCATCCGTCAAGATGAGCCTGAACCGCCTCTGCACTTTCTTTGTCCAGCTCCCCTGTGAGCCAGGCATCAAGTTCTATTTGGACCTCTTGGCAGTCCATGGGACGTCTACTCACTGGAACTCACATCCTTCCACAGGCCTGAACAGTGGCTTCTCAGCATCTGCCGGAGCTTGCGCACCGCCCAGTAGAACTGGCTGCGCAGGGTCCCCTCAGAGAGGCCTGTGATCTCCGCGATCTCGCTGTAGCTCAAACCTCCCCAGATGCGCAGCAGAACAACGGTGCGGTGGGGCTCAGACAAGCTCAGCACAGCGTCAAGAACCGCCTGGTCCTGCTCGTGCCGAACGGCCGCTTCCTCGGGGTCAAAGGCACTCCTGTCTTCCAGAGTGAGGTCAGTGCTGGACGCGTCTCTCTGGCGGTGCCAGTCAACGGTTAAGCGGTAGCAGGTGGAATACAGCCAAGACTTGATGGAACTGCTGTCCCTGATCTGGCGCAGGTTCTTGGCGAGTCGATAGAACCCTTCCTGCATAATGTCTTGAGCTGCGTGTCTATCGCCCACCCTCGAGAGGACAAAGCGGAACAGACCCGGGCTGATCTCCATGTAGAGATCCTGCCAGGCCCCACTGTCCCCCTGGATGAGCTTGTCCAGACGCTGATCATTCATTGGGAGTCACCGGTCTTGTCATGGTTTTCCACAATCCGACAGCTGCGGCTGCTGTTCCAAGCACTAAGAGTATGGTTTTATTCTGCCAGAGCAGATCCTGCTGCAGTTTAAAAGAGTATTCGGCCAAGTGGTAGAGGGGGCTGAGGAACCAGGGGAACTTGTCCTGGAGATAGTAAGCGGCACCCCAATAGGCCAGGCTGACTGCGTACGCCCCGAGAGTGCTGCAGCAGAAGGCGCCCACGAGGATCGAAAGGCCGCAGAAAAGAAGCATGGATGGAAACAAAACCAACAAGGCCTGCACAAACGGCACGGAAGGCTGGAAAAGGTGCAGCCAGAGGGAGTACACCAGGCAGGTGGCCAGAAGGTATGTGCCAAGGCCGAAGAGCTTCTGCTCCAAGGCCTTCCCTTCGCCGCGGGGTTTCTGGTAGATGATCTCAGACATGCCGTACCGATCAGCTGCAAAGCCGTAAGTGACCAGCAGTCCTATAAGGGGGAAGAGCAGCTCGGAAAAGGCCAGGCTGAAGTACTCTCTGACGTAATCGGGCTGGCTTCTGAGGATGCCGAACGGACTCGTCATCACGACGGCAAGGCCCGTAACTCCAAGCAGGGCCACGGGCAACCTGGAGCCGAGGGTGGTCTTGAGGGCATACCGAAACCGGCCGGCCAGCGGATTTCCCAGAACACGGAACTCTTTGACTCTGGTACTCCTGAAGACCGACAGAGCACAGCCCGTCCTCTGCCGTTCGGCTGTCCAGAAGAGAACCAGGCATGCTGCAGCGGCGACCACCGCGGCATAGGCTATCCGCAGCCAGACCTTGGTATCTCCCAAAGGAAAGAGCGGTTTGTCGATAGTGCGATAAAACCAGAAGAGCGATGTGGCGGGCACATTGACGAGCAGGAGCCACAGGACTGCCACGGGGAACACCCATACTCGCAGATAAGGTAGAACACAGGTCACCGCGTATGCCAAGACCACCCAGGCGGTCAGACCCGGCACCAAGTTGAGTACTGTGCTCTGGAGAAGCAATCCCCCATCGGGCCACAGACCTTTGAGAAGCCCCACCAAAAGGACCCCGGCGAAGACGCCGGCCAGGTGCGGCAGGAGCACCCCTGCAGAAAGCGCAGCTAGCCGCGCAGCCACCAGCCGGCGTGTTGACACGGGGCGCACGAAGATGAGGCTGGCTGAACCATAACGGCGATCCCGGCTTGCGTGAAACCATACCGCCACGGTCAAAGCCAGCACCGGCAGCCCAACCGCGGCAAAGGTTGTCCGGTGAGCCCATTCCTGGGCCATGGCGGTCGGTGCTAACCCTTCCCGGGCGGCGTACTCGATGCCTCCTGACAAGGTAAGCAGGCAGCTGAAAACGACGAGGATTGCGGTCCAGAGGCTGTACAGGTTGAATTTGAGTTCTCTGCGGAAGATGGCCACCGCGATCACCCCTCCTGCAGCAGCGCTAAGTAACCCTCTTCCAGGGTCGCTCCGTCGCTGCCTGTATGCGTCTTCAGCTCGTCAACAGTGCCAGAAAAGAGCAGCTGTCCCCGGTTTATCACTGCCAGCCTCGGTGTCAAGTGGGTCAGATCCTCGACAATGTGGGTGGAAATGATCACGATCCTTTCTTTCTGCGTTTCGCAGAGCTCACCGATCAACCTGCGGAAGGACACTCTCTCCTGGGGATCGAGTCCGGCAGTGGGCTCGTCCACGATGATGATCCTGGGATCGTGGAGCAGCAGCTGGGCAATCCCCAGGCGCTGCTTCATCCCTCCCGAGAAGGTACCCACCTTCTCGTCCTGCACATCCCAAAGATTGACCCGCTCCAGAACACAGCGGATCCGCTTGGCCCGTTCCTGGGCAGAGTTGATGTTGGACAGGATGGCTAAGTAGTCCAGGCACTCGGCGGCCGTCAGCTGCGGGTAGAAGCCGAACTCCTGTGGCAGATAACCGAGCAGGGCGCGCACTGCCTGTTTGTCCGTAACCAGATCATACCCGAACACCTCCACCCGGCCCCTTGTGGGCTGGAGAAGGGTAGCCAAGATGCGCATCAGGGTGGTCTTCCCCGCGCCGTTG
>DURQ01000026.1 GCA_012840725.1 Bacillota bacterium | reverse complement strand
TCGGTAGACATGCCGGGCACACGAAAAGCCACCCGAATCGTTCGGGTGGCTCTTATTTCAGGTTCTGTAAGCTTAGAACGGAACCTTGATGCTGGCGGAGATGAGTTCGGACGGAGTCGTGCTGCCGCCATCCTTCGCCATGACTTTTTGGATGGTCATGGTCAGGAGGGTGTCGCTCATACCGATCTTGTACTCGCCAACAAGTTTGACATCGATGACGGAGTCAACTTTCGCGTAGGACACGGCGGGCTTCAGGGTCAGCTTCTTGCTGGCCGTGACGTAACCGTCGAGCTTGGCGGTGAAGTCGTTCTTGGTCTTGAAGGTGGCAGTGGCTCTCAGCCATACCATATCCTTCACAACAGGAGCAGACGCTTTCGCAGTGATGTTGTCGAAGCCGAAATCTTTACCAGCGGCTTTCGCAAACTTCACGGAAACGCCGAACGCCGGTGCGGTGTTCTTGAACCATTCCTTGTCATCGAACAGCTTGTCGTAAGCCAAGGTGTCGCTCATGCGATAGTTGGCAGCCACGGTGATGGAATTGGTATTCTGGTCTTTGTCTGCCTTAACCAGCGTGGTCTCGAAGTTGGCGCTGGCGTTGAAGGCCTTCTCGGTGTAGCTGCCACCGGCCTTGAGGTTGGTGGTGCCGGCAGTCGGGCCGCCGCCATGCCAATCTTTGTTGCCGTTGGTCACACTGGCGTTCACCTTGATCTGGTCGGTAAGGGTGGCATCAGCGCTGAAACCGAAAGCAATACCGGGATCCTTGTGGATATCAACACCGACAGCAGCCTTCAGGTCAACTTTCGTGCTGCCAGCGGGCACGGATGTACCGGCCTGAGCAACAACGATGTTCTCGGCAGGGTCCTTGCTCCAGTTGCGGTTGTAGGCCAAACCAACATCGAACTGGCCAAACTTGCCATCAACAAAAGCCTTGATGTTGTTCTTAGCATCAAAGTCCAGAGTCACCTTGAACGGATCGACTACCGGGACTTCCACCCTGGCGCGGATCGTACCCGCGGCCTTAGGAGCGGAGATGAAGCTGAAGTAGGTGGCCTTGTCATTGAGCTCTTGCCCGTTGCCCCAAACGTAAGCGGTAAAATAGTCATCATACAGGCTGAGCTTATACTTGCCGAGCGAAGGAGTCAACGCCCCATCGGTGCCGGCAGCGAGGTTGATTCCACCGGAGAACTCCCAGTTGAGGTTGTTGGTCTCCTCGTCAACAGCGGTCTCGCTCTTGGCCTTGCCGGCGACTTTCAAAGTCAGGCCGGCTGACAACTCGTAATCGTCGCTGCCGATCTTGAAGCTCTTCGACTCGCCTTTGGCCGAGAACTCGCCACTCCAGACGACGTCCGCCATTGCGCTGCCGGCGATTGCCAGAACCAGCACAAGGGTGAGTGCCATAATCTTTTTCGTCATTCTTTTTTCCCCCTCAGTTTTTGGAAAGTGTTTCTTCATTCTCTCACACTACCATCAGAGGACGGGGAAAAAGTCTCCTTGTTTCCTTTCCTCCCCATCGTTCCTCGGTAATGCCTTCGTGTTCCACTCGGCGCCTGGATACTGAGCGGGCACCTCCTTTCTTACCAGTGCCTTCGAGAACACAAAGCTCGAGAACATATTGGGTTATTTGACGCTGAGCAGATAAATCCTTCCATGAACGCAACTTTTTTCCTTGTACCCCCACAAAAACCTCGCGCTTTTCGGTATACTATCTTTTCTATTGCTATGCCCCATCTCCTCTGCTTTGACACCAAAGCGCGCGAAAATGGCTCCCGATAACCCCGGGAGCCACTTCCGCGTGCGCTGTATTCTTTTAGAACTCGACTTTCATGCCGGCGTTGAAGGTAGTGCCGGTGGAGCGAGCGTGCTCGATGCCGAGGTTCACGCCGTTGGGCGCTTCGAACTTGGCACCGACTTTGTAACCTACTGCATCCAGGGAGAACTCGGAAGCGGAAACTTCAGCGCTCAGTTCCAGGCCGTTGACAGCCGGGATGAGGCCGAGAGTGGTCTTGGCGCCAATGGTGTGCACCAGTTTCCGCTCTTCGCCGGCCCACTTGCCTTTGTAGCTGGCATCGATGGCCAGACCTTCCATAACCTCGAACTCACGGCCTACGCCGAAGGTGGTCGTCTTAGCGGCGATCCCGCTCACTGCGGGAACTGCCAGCACGGTCTCGACGTCGAACTTGAAGCCTTCGTACTCAGTGCCGGCGCCGATCTTGGCTTCGGCAAACATCTGGTCGTAGTTGGCATGGAGTTCAACACCCTGCTGCTCAGTCTCGAAACCTACGAAGAGGCCCGAATTCTTTGCCCGGGGCAGGTGGATCCAGTCGTGCTCCGCATCTCCATCCTTGCTCTTCTCGGCTACATAGCGAGGTACGTATCCATCGGTGATGTGCTTGTAGCCTGCGGTGATGGTGGTGCTGTCGGCCAGCTCATAGCCAGCCTGTACGGTCCAGAGGTTGTTCATCTTCAGACCAGACTCATCGGTGTGGTCAGCAGCAATGGCGCCGCGTACGTTCAGGCCTTCCAGAGGCGCTGCAGCAGCATCAAGCTGGAGACGGGTGATCTCGTCGTCCTTGATGACCGATGCGCCAACTGCTACGTCTTCCAGGATGAGCAGGTCGCCGCGCATACCGAGCACGTGGCCGTTGTCAGCGGGCAGAGCGTAGAAGCCGTTCAGCGCTGCCACTTCAACATCGACACCGCTGATGCTGATGCCGCTGCGCTTGGCCAGACTGGCGTACGGGCTGTACCTGATGTCCAGAGTGCCGAAGCGGGTCGTGGCTTCGGGGCCGCCGTGCCAGAAGGCACCGTCAGCTTCGATGAACGCCTGCTTCAGAGCGATATCGCCCAGGGTGATGTCGGTAGGCACCAGATCCTCGTTTTCGGTCTTCTTGGCAAGACCGAACTCCAGGCCGGCCCGCACCTTGTCTTCAGCTGCGCTGAGGCCGAGGTTGAGGGACAGCTCGGAACCGGGAACCACGGTCAGGTCTTTACCGTTCTTGTTGACCTCGATTTTGGTTTCGATCGCGCCGCTGATGTCCAGGCCTGCGGCGGCAACCGGGGCTGCAGCGATCAGGGCTGCAACTAAGGCAAGAATGATTGATCTTTTCATTGATTCTATCCCCTCTTTGCGCTTTTGTCTTGGGCGCACAGCGATGGACCCTTGGCTGCGATGAGGGATGATCTTCGGTGAGTGTCCACGTTTCCTCGCCCCGATCCTCCCTGAAGTATGATTGGTCTGTGCTGTGCGGCAGACGGAATCAGTCACTCTAGGGGATGCACCTCCTTTCCTGAGCAGTCTGCTGAAACCGCTGCGCGTACCTCACGTTCGGACCTTGCTGAAGTCGCTGAAGAATCTCCCTCCCGTGACGGTACGCCGATCTATTTCTCCCCCCCAATCGCCATTCCTCCTGCTAGAGGCCTTGTAAGTCCTGGCAGGGGTGCCAGGGCACTCCAGTTGAGCGCGCGAAAAGAGGGCACCCGCAGGTACCCTCTCGCTTGCTTTTTTCCCTTGATAGTCCTCGACAAGCTTACCGGATGACTTCCTCCGTGTCCTTGTCGAAGAGGTGAATCTTCGTCATGTTGAAGCCGGCCTTGGCCTTCATGCCGTCCCGTGCCGAAGTGGACGCATCCAGGCGGGCGATGAAGCTGTTGTCGCCGGACGAGAAGTAGACATATACCTCAGCGCCCATGGGCTCGGTAACATCCACATCAGCCTCGACGATGGCAAACTTTGGATCGTCGCCAACGATAGCTGCGTCTTCGATGTCTTCCGGACGGATGCCGAGGACTACCGGCTTACCCACATACTTGCCAAGGTTCTTGATGGAAGCGGCCTTCTCTGCCGGAACAGGCAGCTTGAAGGTCTTGGCATCGATCGTGTAGAGGTCGCCTTCCTTGTTCAGGATCACATCGAGGAAGTTCATGGCCGGGCTACCGATGAAGCCGGCAACGAACATGTTATCCGGATTGTTGTAGATGTCCAGAGGTGCACCTACCTGGTAGATGTGTCCATCCTTCATAACCACAATCCGGTCACCCATGGTCATAGCTTCAGTCTGGTCGTGGGTTACGTAGATGATCGTGGTCTGCAGGCGGTTGTGCAGCTTGCTCAGCTCAGCTCTCATCTGGACCCTGAGTTTAGCGTCCAGGTTGGACAGAGGTTCATCCATGAGGAACACTTTCGGCTCACGCACGATGGCACGGCCTACGGCAACACGCTGACGCTGTCCGCCGGAGAGCGCCTTCGGTTTCCGATCGAGCAGGTTCTCGATACCCAATAGCTTCGCTGCTTCCTTTACCCTTCTATCGATCTCATCTTTTGGGAACTTGCGAAGCTTCAGACCGAATGCCATGTTGTTGTAGACATCCATGTGCGGGTAAAGAGCGTAGTTCTGGAAAACCATGGCGATGTCCCTGTCTTTCGGCGGAACATCGTTGACCATAGTATCGCCGATGAAGATCTCCCCATCACTCACTTCCTCCAGACCGGCCACCATACGCAGGGTGGTGGACTTTCCGCAGCCGGAGGGGCCAACCAGTACGATAAACTCCTTGTCCCTAATGTCCAAATTGATGTGGTCTACAGCAGTAACATTACCAAACCGTTTCGTAACGTTTTTCAAGAGAACTTGTGCCAACGACAAATCTCCTCTCCATAAAAAGCTGGGATATTTGAAATATGCCGGGCCACTGCCCCCGAGCATATTAACTTACAAGCAAATAATAACACACAATATTCTGTTTGGCAAAACAATCTTGCGCGTTCTCCTCCCTGAACCTCTACAAAAGAGAGGGAATCAGGTTCTAGCTGTTCAAAGCTTTGTCGGGAAACAGAACTAACTCCCTGATGGCGTGGGCAACCCCGTGTTTCCAATTGGGCTCGGTAACATGGCTGGCTGCTTCCTTGGCTCTGGAGGAAGCATTTGCAACTGCTACGGCGGTTCCCGCCACCTCCAGCATGCTTACATCGTTGTCGTTGTCGCCTACGGCGAGGACCTCAGCCTGGCGGATACCCAAAAAACCCGCTAACCACTGCAAGGCCCTGCCTTTGTTGGTGTTGATGCTCGTCACCTCAACGTACCTCGGTCTCGAGCTGGCTACCTCCACCTGCGATCCAAACACACGGTTCAGATCGGCGGCGCGGTCTTGGCTGTCTTCAGGGGGACCGGCGATCAGGATCTTGGCCAGCTTCTTGCCGCCATCCCGGATAAACGCCATCAGATCACCCACTGCGTTGATCCGAACGTTAACGTCAGCAGCGTAGTGTTCCACATATTGATCAACTTCAGCAACATAGAGCTCGTCGTCATAGTAAACCTGTACGGTCCAGCCGCGCTGGAGGCCGTACTCGGCAACAGCCTGGGCAAGCTCTGGGGGAAGACAGCTTTCATACAACGTCTCACCGGACAAACGCTTGATCAGAGCTCCATTGTAGCAGATCATGGGCTGCTCCTCATCCAGTCCCAGTTCCAGTGCGAAAGGCAGCGCTGACTGGAACATGCGTCCGGTGACTATTGTGAAAGTTATCCCCCGTGCGACCGCTTCCCTTATCACCTCCCTATTTTCTCTGCTTATCCGGCCATCCCGATCGAGCAGTGTTCCATCAAGATCCGACGCAATTAGCCTGATCATACTAAACCCCGTTTCTTCAACAAGAGGAGATGGCCCTTAACCATCCCCTCTGTTTTTCGCCGTTTTTTTTGCCATTCCTGCTTAAACGGTGTGAGCAGATACAGTAATCGCTCCAGAAACGCAGTTGGCCTCCAGATGGAGCTGATCTCCGCATGCTTCACAACCGGGAGAATGCGCTGCCAGGAAAGCTCCGCCGCCCACCCGCTCGTGCCGCACGATCTCCAAAGAGCCGAGTTCAGCGGTGATACGTCCAACTGATGTCCGCAGGTCCAGGGAAGTTCCCAAATCGACCCGAGAAGGCAGGCTGACCTTTATCGTGCCGTTGGTGGTGCGCAGGCAGTACTTCGCTCTGCCGTGCACTTCCGCGACGCGCACGTTCACCGTTCCGTTGGTTGTAACAAGGTCAACCTCTGGAGAAGCTACCGACACGCGATAGGAACCGTTGCCGAGCCGATGGCGGATGCTGTCCGCTTCCACGCCTTCCATCTCAACCGAACCGTTGCCGGACTTTCCAAGGATGCTCAGGGCTTTTACCGAACGCAGTTCGGTGGAGCCGTTGATCGTTTCCATTTGGAGGCTGGTGGTCTTCAGGTTCTCAGCCTTCAGGGATCCGTTTTGTGAGTCCAGGAATACTTCATAGGTACGCCCTTCAGGCACCATCAGGTGCAGTGAGATGGAACGATCGCCATAGCTCGGCACGGTCAGCCGAAACTCGTCGAGGACAGCCCCGTCCTCCCAACCCACTTCATAAAGCCGGCTGCGCAGCAGCTCCCGATCCCTCCCCCTCAACCTCTGCACGATCGTGAGCTGGTAGTAATCCTCCGACCAGCCCTGCACGCGGATGGGGCCGTTCACATTGCTCAGATTGATGGGTACAACGTCTCTGGGCCCCACAGGGCCCCGCACCACCTGAGTGAACTCCTGGCTTTCCTCAAAGCCCAGAAACGGGAACTTGCCGAGGATCTTCGGCAGCTTAGTCAGCTTCTCACTAACGGTCTGCTCCAGGGAGCGGGAAAAGCGGTCGACGGCGACTTCCACCTTGGAGGCAAAATCCTCCCCCATCCTCTCCAGGCGTACCCACGGCTCTTCCTGGGGCTCGTTTTCTGCGCCGGCCGGAGCATCTCCCAGAGCGTTGAGCAGCGCCTCCGCCTCTTCTGCTGTGATCTTCCCTTCTTCCAGCATGCGCAGGATTATTTTCCGTTCTTCCTGCATGGTTGACCCCCCTCCTAACTCTGCAGAAGTTTGATGGCCTCTTGGGACGTAATCTCGCCCTTATCCAAGGCCTCGATGATCTCCTTGCGCCTTTGGTCCTGGTCCCGCTCGACCCGGTACCCGAGGGCCTCAAGCACATTGTCCAGCCGGCTGCGCACGGTGGGATAGGAGATACCCAGCAGCCGCTCCACTTCCTTGATGTTACCCCTTGACGTCAAAAACACTTCAATGAACTGCCGCTGCTCTGCATTTAGTCGGCAGAACCGGCAGGGTTCGAAGCGTCCTTCTATGGATGTGTGGCAGCTGGAACACTGCAGCTTGGTCACGCCCAAGGCCTTGCCGCAGACAGGACACTTCGTGAGGATTGACTTCGACAAATTCAATCACCACCTTTAATCTTTGAAGTTTACCCTTCATTTTCCATATTCATACTTCACATTGTAAAGGCAGAGGTTAATATTGTCAATATGGAGCCTCACGAATTTAAGGTTTGGGCCCACGGGCAAAAAAAGTGCACCTCCCATGCTGTTTCAGCACGTGAGGTGCACTGCAGATCCGATACTCAGAAGAAACCTAGAACAGTCCTAGAAGCTGACCGATACGCCGCCGCCTACCAGGATGCCGCTGTTGTAGTCCCCGGTGCGGTAATGTTTAACGGTACCCTGAACCGAAATGTTGTCCATCAGCTCGTAGCTGACAGTCGCCCTGGCGGTGATCAGGTTCTTGGCGGTATCGCCGGACTTGAACTTGGGCGCATATCCCACATCGGCGAGAAGCGTTACCTTATCTGCGGGAACCAGCTTAACAGCGAACTTGCCGTAGATGCCCTGGGCGCTGGTGGGATCACCATCCGTCGGTTCGGGGCCCGCTGCCTTGAAGCTGAACATGCCGTAGCCGGCGCCCACAAAGACCTGCAGGTCATTCTCCTTGGCCACCCGATAAAGGGCACCAACGGTAAACAGGGTGTCCTGACGCGTGGTGCTGTCCTTGCCCTTGAAGTTGAGATAGGAGAAAGCAGCATCAGCGAAAAACTCCCCAGTTATCTGAGCTTTGGCATGGGCGGCAAAACCCTGTCCCTTGGGATCGCTGCCGAGACCAAACAGATAGCTGCCGTCCGCGTCAATCGAAAACGCCCCAGCGCTCAAGCTCGCTCCCAGTATCATAACCAACACTGCCAGCAAACAGATTAACTTTTTCACAACTCAGCCCTCCGCACGTCTTTTTTTCCTTTCTATATTCTGACAAGCAAGCGGAAAACCTTCTGACTGCGGCAGGTTTTCACTGCTGAGAAACGAATTTATGTTGGCGCAGGACAAACCCATGAGGAGGAAACACCGATGCGCAAAGGTTCTCTGCTGATCAACCAGCAAGGAGCGGATCGCAAGCTCCATGCACTAACAAGCCTGTTCACCTTGCTTGTCGTTTTGCTGACCGCGACCATCCCAGCCGCAGCGCAGATCGAGGCTGGTATTCAGCTGAGCTACGGCCGCACCACCTACGACCAGATCCTCGGTGTGAAAGACGCAGTCAGAGCTTCCCAGCTCATGAACAACGTCTGGGCTCGCTATGACTGGGAAGATCTGCGCTTCACCGGCGTCTACCAGGGCACTTTCGGCCTGGGCACATCTGACATCGGCAGACACCTCGGCCAGGTGGCAGCAAACTACCGCTTCCTGGAGGAAGGGCCGATGCAGGTCTATGCAGGACTCGGCTACCATTTCATCACCAATCGCTTTAAGGCCGGTTTGGGCAACCAGCCCACTTCGTTCAACCTCACCGGCCACGGCTTTGCCGGCCAGGTCCTGGTCGACATCGAGCTCAACTCCAAACTGCACACGACCGCTGCCGTGACGGCGGCGCCCTGGGTAAGCTGGTCGTTCAGCGATGGGAAAACCACGTCCAAGACCGGCTCCCGCGCCTCGTTCAACGCCAAGCTCGATGTAACCTATTCTTTCTCGGACACCCTGAGCGTGCAGGTTGGCTTGGTGGGAGGCAGCTATAGTGTCCCTGAGTTCAAGCATGAAGGGAAGACCTTGGGCGTTACCCACGGAACGTTTGCCGGGATCAGCGCCGGCGTCACACAGCGTTTCTAGTTTGCAACTGTCTCTCGAAAAGGAAGAGCTAGCGCGGCGGTATCGCTGCTGCGCTAGCTCTTCTGCATGTACTGGTATATCTGCTCCGCCAGCTTGGCACTGATTCCAGGTACTTCCTGAAGCTCCTCCACGCTGGCTTCCCGGATCCGCTTCACCGAACCAAAATGCTTGATAAGATCCCTCTTGCGCTTCGGGCCGATGCCCGGAATTTGGTCAAGGGCCGATCCCCGCGTGCTCGCCCCCCGCAGGCTGCGCTGATAGGTGATGGCGAACCGGTGCGCCTCATCGCGTATCCTGCGCAGCAGGAGCAGCCCAGGCGAGTTCAGGGGAAGAACCACAGGGTCCGAGCGCCCCTCCAAGTAGATCTCTTCGTTTTTCTTGGCCAGGGAGATGATGGGTACGATCAGGCCGAGCTCATCCCGCACCTGCAGCGCTGCATTGAGCTGGCCTTTTCCACCATCGATCAGCACCAGGTCAGGGAAAGCCCAAGACTTCCCTCCAGCGGCCTGCTCCTCCTGTTCCTGCAGCCCCCTCTGAAAGCGCCTTTTCACCGCTTCCCGCATGGATTCAAAGTCATTGGGGGCACCTTCAACGCCGCGGATCTTGAAGCGGCGGTAGGCCGAGCTGTTGAAATCTCCGTTCTCCCAGACCACCATGGAAGCGACGATGTTGGTGCCCTGGAGGTTGGAGATGTCGAAGGCTTCGATGCGCCCAGGGGGTTCAGACAGATCGACTACTTCCTGAAGCTCCTGCAGGGCTTTTTCCGCAGCTTTTTCCTGGAAAGCAGCGCGGCTCGTGGCCTCGTCGAGCAGCAGCTGTGCGTTCTTCATCACCAGCTCCAGCAGCTGCCGCTTTTCCCCTCGCTGAGGAACGCGCAGGTACACCCGGCCATCCCTCAGGTTGCCCAGCCAGCTCTCCAGAACCTCCGGCTGCTCAAGCGCCACGGGAACAAACACTTCCCGGGGCACGTAGGAAGCGTCCTGGTAGTACTGCTGCAGGAAAGAGCGGAGGATCTCCGCTTCGTCCTCATCCTGGGAGCAGTCCAAAAGGAAATGGTCCCGGCCCACGAGTTTGCCGCCGCGCACGAAGAAAACCTGCACGCAGGCAAGTTCGCCATAGCGAGCACAGCCCACGTAGTCCTGGTCGGCATGGTGCTGGGCTACCATCTTCTGCCGTTCGGCAAGGGCCTGAAGCCCCCGGATCTGGTTGCGCAGCCTGGCCGCCTTTTCGAACTCGAGCTTGGCTGCGGCCTCGTGCATCCGTTCCGTGAGCTCGGGCAGAAGGCTCTCGATGCGGCCTTCGAGGAACATCAGCACCTCATGGATCATCTCGGCGTACTTCTCCTTGCTGACCAGCCCCGCACAGGGCCCCAGGCAGCGCCCGATGTGGTAGTTCAAACAGGGCCTGTCCTGCTGCCCCTCTGTGATCTTCTTGCTGCAGGTGCGCAGCGGGAAGAGGGTGCGCAGGAAGGCAAGGGTCTTCTTTACCGCGGTAACGTCGGTGTAAGGACCGAAGTAGCGGGCACCGTCATTCACTCGGCGGCGCACCATCAGCACGCGGGGGAAATCCTCCTGGACAGTCACCTTGATGAAGGGGTAGGTCTTGTCGTCCTTGAGGCGCACGTTATAACGGGGCGAGTACTTCTTGATCAAGTTGTTCTCAAGGATTAGGGCCTCAACTTCTGAATCGGTGACGATGTACTCGAGATCGCTGATGTGCTCAACCAAGGCATGGGTTTTCAGGGGATGCGCGGCCGATTTCTGGAAATAGGACCGTACGCGGTTGCGCAGGTTGACCGCCTTCCCGACATAGATCACTTCCCCTGCCTCGTCTTTCATCAGGTACACTCCGGGTGCTGTAGGCAGGCTGGCCAGCTTTTCCTGGAGATCCAACGTGATCACCCCCCTCAGCGCTCCTCTTCCAGGATCTTCTTGAGGAACTGCCCTGTATAAGAAGCTTCTACCGCGGCCACTTCCTCCGGTGTTCCCTGAGCAACGATCGTGCCTCCCCGCTGTCCGCCTTCGGGGCCGAGGTCGATGATGTAGTCTGCAGTCTTGATCACATCCAGGTTGTGCTCGATCACTACCACCGTATCGCCCGCATCCACCAGGCGCTGCAGCACGATAAGCAGCTTGCGGATATCCTCAAAGTGCAGCCCGGTGGTGGGCTCGTCCAGAAGGTAGAGAGTGCGGCCGTTGCTGCGCCGGGCGAGCTCCGTGGCCAGCTTTACCCGCTGGGCTTCACCGCCAGAAAGCTGGGTAGCAGGCTGGCCCAGTTTGATGTAGCCCAAACCCACGTCGTAGAGAGTTTTGAGACGCCTGTGGATTCTGGGCACGTTCTGGAAGAAGTCCACAGCCTCCTCTACCTGCATGTCCAGCACATCGGCGATGGACTTCCCCTTGTACTTCACCTCAAGCGTCTCCCGTCCGTAGCGCTTCCCCTTGCACACTTCGCAGGGGACATAGACATCGGGCAGGAAATGCATTTCGATCTTGAGGATGCCGTCGCCTTTGCAGGCTTCGCAGCGCCCTCCCTTAACGTTGAAGCTGAACCGGCCGGCCTTGTAGCCACGTATCTTGGCCTCCGGCGTCATGGCAAACAGCTCCCTGATGCTGTCGAAGACTCCCGTGTAGGTTGCCGGGTTGGAGCGGGGCGTGCGGCCGATGGGGGTTTGGTCGATCTCGATCACTTTATCGATCAGCTCGAGCCCCTCCACGGCATCGTGCGCGCCCGGCTTGGCCTTAGCCCGGTTCAGCTCCTGGCTGAGCCTTTTGCAGAGAATCTCGTTGATCAGGGTGCTCTTCCCCGAACCAGAAACGCCTGTCACGGCCACAAAGACACCGAGAGGTATGCGCACATCGATGTTCTTCAGGTTGTGTTCCCTGGCGCCGCGGATGGTGATGTACTTTCCGTTGGGCTTGCGGCGCTGCCTGGGGATGGGAATGCAGCGCTCCCCTTTAAGGTACTGGCCCGTGATGGAGCGCGGTTCAGCGCAAATCTGCTCCCAGGTTCCCGAAGCCACCACCTCACCGCCGTGGATACCCGCGCCAGGACCCATGTCGACAATCCAGTCGGCGGCCGCCATGGTGTCCCGGTCGTGTTCCACCACGATCAGAGTGTTGCCCAGATCCCGCAGCTCCCTGAGGGAATCGAGCAGTTTCTCATTGTCCCGCTGATGCAGTCCGATGCTGGGTTCGTCCAGGACATAGAGGACGCCCGTCAGCCGCGAACCGATCTGGGTTGCCAGACGGATGCGCTGTGACTCGCCTCCCGACAGGGTTGCAGAAGCGCGGCTGAGGGTCAGGTAGTCCAGGCCTACGTTAACCAGGAAGCTGAGGCGCTCCTTGATCTCCTTGAGAATCTGCCGGGCGATCAGCTGCTCCCTAGCGGTCAAGCGCAGCGAATCTATGAACTCGAGCACTTCTCCGATGGTCAGCTCGGTCACCTCGATGATGTTCTTCCCGCCAACGGTGACGCCCAGGACCTCCGGGCGCAGGCGCTTTCCTCCGCAGGCGTTGCAGGTGCTGATGCTCATGTATTGTTCCACATCCTGCTTCACCCAATCGGAAGACGACTCCCGGTAGCGCCTTTCCAGGCTGGGAATCAGCCCCTCAAAGGGTGCCTCGTACATCCGCTCCAGACCGTTCATGTTGGTGTACTCAAAGCGGATCGCCTTATCCCCAAGCCCGTAGAGAAGCACGTTGAGCTGGTCTTCGCTCAGTTCTCTTAAAGGGGTCTCTTGGTTGATCCCGTAGAGCTCGCAGACACGGTCCACGATCGCCCACAGCCAGCGGCTCTTGGTACCGCGCCAGGGGATCAGCCCTCCTTCGGCAATGGACAGGTCGCGATCCAGGATCAGATCTGGATCGATCTCCTGTTTCGAACCAAGACCTTCGCAGCTCGGACAGGCGCCGTAGGGACTGTTGAAGGAGAACATGCGGGGCGTCAGCTCTTCCATGGAGATCCCGCAGTCGATGCAGGAAAACTTCTCGCTGAACACCATTTCCTCGCCGCCCACCACATCCACGAAGACTATCCCATCCCCAAACTTGAGCGCGGTCTGGACAGAGTCGCTAAGACGCCCCTGCACATCGGGCCGAACCACTATGCGGTCCACCACGATCTCGATAGTATGCTTCTTATTCTTATCCAGGTTGAGCTGGTCAGTGACCTCCCGCAGCTCGCCGTCGACACGGATGCGGATGAACCCCTCTTTGGCGATCTGTTCGATCACCTTCCTGTGTTCACCCTTGCGCCCCCGCACCACCGGAGCCAACACCTGGATGCGGCTGCCCTCAGGCAGTGCGAGGATCTGATCGACGATCTGCTCCACCGTCTGCTGGGCGATGGGTTTGCCGCAGTTGGGGCAGTGCGGCCTGCCAACCCTCGCGTAGAGCAGGCGCAGGTAGTCATAGATCTCGGTCACGGTGCCCACCGTCGAGCGCGGATTGCGGCTCGCTGTCTTCTGGTCGATGGATACTGCCGGTGATAGGCCTTCGATGAAGTCCACATCAGGTTTATCCATCTGGCCCAAGAACTGCCTGGCATAGGCAGAAAGCGACTCCACATACCGCCGCTGGCCTTCGGCGTAGATGGTGTCGAAAGCCAGGGAGGACTTACCCGAACCAGAAAGGCCCGTGATCACGACCAGCTTGTTCCTCGGTATCTCCAAATCTATATTCCTCAAGTTGTGCTGTCTCGCACCCTTGATGACCAGCTTGTCACTCAAACCGACAACCCCATTTCCGTACGGATAGCCTTAATCTCATCCCGCAGCTCTGCTGCCCTTTCGAAGTTGAGCTCCTGGGCCGCCCGGTACATCTCTTCTTCCAGCTCTTGAATGAGGGCGATGACCTCTTTCACGCTGCCCTTGCGCCGCGCCTCGTACCCGCGCTTGTCCTCTGCCACCTTCTCTTCCACCAAGTGCTGGGCTATGTCTGAGATGCCCTTCCGGATGGTCTGGGGGGTGATCCCCATGCGCTCGTTGTACTCAATCTGCAGGCGGCGCCGGCGGTTGGTCTCATCGATCGCATAGCGCATGGCATCAGTGATGCGGTCCGCATACATAATCACCTTGCCGTTGACATTGCGCGCCGCCCGTCCGATGGTCTGGATGAGCGAGGTCGGCGAACGGAGGAACCCTTCCTGATCCGCATCGAGGATGGCCACCAGGGAAACCTCAGGCAGATCCAGCCCCTCCCGCAGGATCTCGATGCGCTCCAGGGTCTCCACGTCGGAATGGAGGTAGCGCACCTTCAGCCCCACCTCTCCGAGGTACTGGGTGAGATCTTCCGCCATACGCTTGGTGAGGGTAGTGACCAGGACCCGCTCATCGCGCTTCACCACCTGCTCGATCTCGTCGATCAGATCATCGATCTGGCCCTTTACCGGCCTCACCACGACTTCAGGGTCGATCAGGCCGGTGGGACGGATCACCTGCTCCACCACCTGCTGAGCCCGCTGTAGCTCGTAGGGGCCCGGCGTTGCCGAGACATAGATCACCTGGTTCATATGGGTCTCAAACTCCTGGAAGGTCAAAGGCCGGTTGTCCAGTGCCGAAGGCAGGCGGAACCCATACTCTACAAGGGTTTCCTTGCGGGACCGGTCGCCGTGGTACATAGCCCGCACCTGAGGTATGGTCTGGTGGGACTCGTCGATGATCATCAGGTAATCTTTGGGGAAGTAGTCCAGTAGTGTGGCCGGCGTCTCCCCAGGCTGGCGGCCGCTTAAGGGCGCAGAGTAGTTCTCGATCCCGCTGCAGAAACCGAGCTCCGCCAGCATCTCCAGATCATAGCGGGTGCGCTGCTCCAGGCGCTGGGCCTCGAGGAGCTTTCCCTGGTCGCGCAGCTCCTTGAGCCGCGCCTCCAGCTCGGCTTCGATCACCGGGATGGCTCTCTTCAGCTTCTCTTCGGGCGTAATGAAGTGGGAAGCCGGGTAGATGGTCAGCTCATCGTGCTCCTGGATCAACTCGCCGGTGATTGGATCAACCTCCAGGATGCGCTCGATCTCATCGCCAAACATCTCGATGCGGATCACCGACTCGCTGCCCACGGGGATGATCTCAATCACATCACCGCGCACCCGGAAAGTGCCGCGCCGGAAGCCCACATCGTTGCGCTCGTACTGGATACCCACGAGGCGGCGCAGAATGTGATCCCGATCCCGGTACTCCCCGTTTTTCAGGGCAAAGGTCATGCCCACATAATCTTCGGGGGAACCTAAACCATAAATGCAGGAAACACTGGCCACGATGACCACATCGCGGCGTTCAAAGAGGGCGCTGGTGGCAGCATGGCGCAGCCGGTCGATCTCCTCGTTGATATCCGCATCCTTTTCGATGTACGTATCGCTGGCCGGCACATAGGCCTCGGGCTGGTAGTAGTCGTAGTAGCTGACAAAGTAATGCACCGCATTGTTGGGGAAGAACTCCCGGAACTCACTGCACAGCTGAGCGGCGAGGGTCTTGTTGTGGGCGATGACCAGAGTGGGTTTCTGTACCGCCTCGATCACCTTGGCCATGGTATAGGTCTTACCCGACCCCGTAACGCCAAGCAGGACCTGGTGCTGCATACCGTTCTGCAGCCCGGAAGCCAGCTGAGCTATGGCTTTTGGCTGGTCCCCCGCTGGTTGAAAGGGGGACACCACTTGAAACTGGCGATCAGTGCGCATGGCTTACTCCTTTTGTGGGGAAAAAGTAGGTTATCCGCCTCGGGCGGCTAATTAGATACTCAGGACAGGAACTGGAGAGGAGGCAGAAACGTGAGCCTGACTGTCATGGTGGAGATCCCCCGGGGCAGCCGCAACAAGTACGAGTACGATAAGGAACAGAAGAGGTTCTACCTGGACCGCATGCTGTTCTCCTCGGTCCACTACCCGGCCGACTACGGGTTCATCCCCGATACGCTGGCGGAAGACGGCGATGCCCTCGATGCTTTGGTGATCGTTGGTGAGGCAACCTTTCCGGGGTGCATGATCCGGGTGGAGCCCATCGGGGCATTTGAGATGTGGGACGAAAAAGGCCCCGATCAGAAGATCCTCTGCGTCCCCGTGAGCGACCCCCAGTGGAACTGGGTGAAGAGCCTGGATGATGTCCCGCCGCACCTGCTCAAGGAGATCACCCACTTCTTCCAGGTGTACAAAGACCTGGAGAAGAAAAAGACGAAAGTCGGAAACTGGCTGGGCAGGGACGAAGCTGAGAGGATCATCGCCGAGGCCCGGGCCCGCTACATCCACAACAGCTAATCCGCGGGAACCTGGGGAGCATGCAGGACGCGGGAAATTGGGACCAGTTCCACGCCTGAACTGAGCAGTTCAGGTATCATCCCCCACAGCGCCTCTGCCGTCGCGGGGCGCACATGGCCGATCACCACCGCCTGCCCCTGGCGCTGAGCCCGCTGCAGGCCGGTCTGCAGCTGAGCCTGGATCTTCTCCACATCGCTCTCATTGTCCAGGAAGAGGTCATTGGCGCCGTAAGGCACGCCCATTTCAGCCGCGACCGCGGATACCACGCTGCGGCTGCTGGTACGGCTGTCTACAAAGAAGAGGCCGAGTTCGTCGACTGTTTCTAGTATGCTCCGCATAACTGCCGGATCTTCGGTGACCAGCGAACCCATGTGATTGCTCACGCCAACCGCCATGGGCAGGTCGGCCAGGTTCTCCTCGAGCTTGGCCCGGACTTCCGCCGGGTCCATGCCGGTGTAGATCCCTCCCGGACCCAGGGCCAGGCTGGTATCCAAGGCCTCCATTGGCTGGTGCAGGATTACCTCGTGGCCGGCAGCGTGCGCTCGTTCCGCGAGCTGTGCCGTGAGATCCAGCTGGGGCAGGACCGCGACCGTAAGAGGCAGCGGAAAAGCCAGCAGCGGGTCAGCGGCCGGAGAGTTGTGCCCCCAGTCGTCGATGATGATGGCCAGCACAGGGGCTTCTGCTGTCCCTTTCAGATACCCGGCGGGGTCGAAGAGCTCACCAAGCACCGGAACGACTCCGGCGGCGTACTGCCGGTAGTTGTGAGGGTTGAGCTGCTCAATCCGCCAGTCCAGCGCCAAAACACGCTGCTCACTGCCTTCCGCCGTGCTCCAAAAGCCGAGGCTGTAGCCGTGTTCAGTCTGCTCCAGCTGCAGGGCCCAGCCTTCGGAGAGCAGCGCACTGCAGAGCTGCAGGATGGGAGCGGTCAGCTCCAGTCCGGGCCGTTCGGGCACCAGCACCCACTCTTCCTGGCTCTGCACCCAGCCGGCATCCACTGCTCTGCTGGGCAGGAGCAGCAGTTCACTGTTCTGGTCGCGCCGAAACAGGCGGTACCCGGCCCCATGCCAGAACTCAGCCCAGGGCTCAAGCTCAGGCAGCTTAGGGAGCAGCACCCGCACTTCCAGCTGATGGCGCTTGTCCAAGCCCAAAGGCTCTTCTGGCCCGAGGATCAGGCCAAATACCGCAAAGCCGAGGGAACTGAAGGCATATAGTATCAAGAAGGCCATGAGGTAACTCTTCTTGGTATCCAGCTGAAGCTGCACGGCCTCACTTCCTCTTTGCGCGCCACCTGTTCCAGAGGCTCCGCAAGAATCCTTCCTTGAACTGCATATAGGTTCCCTGGGCAGGATGGGGCGCAGGAATGATGCCCAGCGGCGGCACTTTGCCCCGCAGGCGGACTTCCCGACGCCGCGGTTCAAGGAACTGGTTCTCCACAACAAATACCGGATCTACCGCCCAGGGCGAAATCTCGTTCACCAGTTGGGAGAGATCCTTGACCTCCGCACCATTCACGCTCTTGATCACATCACCGGGCTGCAGTCCCATCTGCTCGGCAGGGGAGCCGGGGTACACCGAGAGGACCATCACCCCATCGGCAGCGTGGAACACGGGTTCGCGACTCTGCTCCCGCCACTGGCTCCAGCGGATCACCAGCTCGTGTCCGAGGGGTGCGAAGAGCACAGGCAGCAGGGACAGCACCGGGTAAGCATTGGCAGCCAGAGCGAGTCCCAGCAGCACTACGCTGTACGCCAGTAACATACCGGCACTGCGCCGGGCTTTGGTCCTGGGAAGCTCAGTCTGCACGAAGTCGCTGTAGCCCAAGGCTACGACCAGCGGGAAGAGCATGTACATGAACACATAGCCTTCTGGAGCATCGATACCCGCACGGAAGACGGGCCACCAATCAGGCATGGCCACGGTCTGCCACTCCACAGCTGGACCGGCCACGGCCAGGCCCACCAGCGCAATGGTCGGCATGGGCCAGAACTTCCGCAGAGCAAACCCGCCCACCACCCTGCCGCTCTTGTGCTTGAAGAACATGGGCGAAGACCCGTGATGCCCGTCAACGAAGATCAGAGCGGATTCCACAAGGTGCAGCACGGCGACGAGCGCCATCAGGGTCGGGATGTGGATATCGGGATAGCCGGTGACCAGGTGGGCGATGCTCACCAGGCTGCCAGCATAGGAAAAGCACAGAAAGCGCGGGTGGAAGAGCATCAAGAGAATGGCCGCCAGCCACAGGTAAGCCGCTCCAGCATTGCTCAGGGAGATACCCAGCACGATAAAGAGAACCGTGGCAAGCAGACCCCCGGCCAGACCGTAGATGGTCGCGACCGCGGTCTCCCGCAACGGATCAATTCGCTTCAGCCCGAAGAACCCCTGTTCGTATTCGCGGGTTTTCGCGTACTGGCGGTACACCAAACTGAAGACCAGGAGCAAAATGAGGATGTAGCGCAGATCAGTAAACATCAGGGTAAAGGTCTGCCAGGTTATGGCCGCCAGATCCAATAGCTGCTTCATCTAATCTCCTCCCGAATCCCGCCCAGTAAAGGAAGACCCCGGAGAGGTTTCCGGGGTGCGGGCCGCTAAAGCTGTGAGCGCAGTATCTCGAGAGCCTTCTCCAGCTGCGGATCGTATTCCGCCTCGCCAAGATAGATGGCTTCCTCCTCTTCTAGGGTGACTTCCACCACTACGTCGGGTTCGATGCCCACTCCGTTGATGTCCTTGCCCCCAGAGGTCAGGTATCCCTGCTCGGTTACGCTCAGTGCGCTCCCATCGCGCAGCGGATAAAGAGTCTGCACCAGGCCTTTGCCGAAGGTGGTTGTCCCCACCAGAGTGGCCAGGCCGTTGTCCTGGAGCGCTCCCGAAACAATTTCGGAGGCGCTGGCACTGCCGCCGTTGATCAAGACCGCCATGGGAATCGGCTTCCTGGTGCCCGCATCGGTGCTGGCAAAGGGCGTGCGGTTTCCTTCCTTGTCTTCCAGGTAGAGAAGGGGCGCCCCTGCCACAAACTCATCCACCACCCTCAGCGCCGAACCTAAGGTTCCCCCAGGGTTGTTGCGCAGGTCGATGATCAGTGCCTTTTGTCCCTTGGCATCCAGGTCAGCCAGGGCCTGCACCAGCTCCTCATAGGTGCGTTCGGAGAAGTTGGTGATCGCAACATAGCCTATGCTGTAGTCTTCGTCGATGATGTACCACTCGGGCACCGAGATGACGTTGATCATCTCCCGCACGATGTGCACCTCGAAGATCTCTTCATCGCGCTTGATGGTCAGATCGATCTCGGTGTTGGCCGGCCCGCGCATCAGGCTCACGGCCTCATCAAGGGTCATGTAGGTGGTGTCGCGCCCATCGATGGCGATGATCTTGTCGCCCCTCCTAAGCCCAGCCCGTTCGCCAGGCGTACCCTTGATCGGAGAAACCACGGTGACACGTTCATCGACGATGCCCACCGAGAGTCCGATTCCGCCGTAGACACCGGTGGTGGTGTTCATCATGTTCTCAAAGGCGATGGCATCCATGTGCCTGGTGTAGGGATCATCGAGGGCATGGCGAAGCATGCCGTTGATGGTTCCCGTGAGAACGTAGCCTTTCAAAAGGTCAAAAGTGCTTACCGGCTGGTAGTAATGCCTGGTCTTGACCAGGGCGATCACTTCGAGCACAGTACCGATGCTTTCGTGTTCTCTTCCCCCGGCTTCGCTCTGGGAGCTGACCTGATAGGACCCATAAAAGAGCGTTACAGCAAGGAGAACGGCAATGGTTATCAGTGTGAGGGCTCTTCTGCGGCTCACTCAACCACCAGCTTTCTAAGTCTCAGCAAACTATATTCCACCTACCACCGGGTTAGACTTCAGCCTCTGGATTCATAATATCATATCAAATACTGCAGGGCTTGACAAGCGCGCCCATCAGCGCCCAGCGGCTTCCTCCAGCCCCCTGAAGCCCTCGCCCAGCACTTCGTGGACATCATGGATGATGACAAAGGCTCTCGGGTCGATTTCCGCCACGATCCGTTTGATGCTGGCGATCTCGAGGCGCGAGACGATCACCAGCAGCACCTCTTTGCCCTGCTTGGTGTACATTCCCTTGCCCTGCAGGCTGGTGACTCCCCTCTCCAGCTTCTCCATGATCGCCTCTCCGATGGCCTCGGGGTGATCGGATATGATCAGGCAGGCCTTGGCGTAGCTCTGCCCTTCTTGCACGAAGTCAATAGTCTTCGTGGAAACGAAGACAGCGATCAGGGCGTACATCGCCAGCTCCCAGCCGAACACCGCCCCCGCCAGCAGGATAACCGCTCCATCCACCAGCAGCAGGGCTTGGCCAACGCTTGTGGGGAAGAACCTGGCTACGAGCTGCGCTGCCATATCTGTTCCGCCGGTGGAGCCGCCGAAACGGAAGGCAATGCCCAGCCCGATACCTGAGATGATACCGCCATATACTGCCGCCAGCACCAGATCTTCCGTTATGGGGACCGCCCATCGGTTGAAGAGATCGACGAATATGGAAAGGGTCACGGTGCCGAAAAGAGTCCTGGCGCCAAACATGGTACCGAGGATGCGCCAGCTCAAGATAAAGAGGGGGATGTTCAGGAGCAGCATGGTAACGCCCGCAGGAAAGCCTGCGACATGGTAGATGACCGTTGCCAGGCCGCTCACTCCGCCGGCGGCGATCCGGGCCGGGATCAAGAAAAAGCTCACTCCGAACGCCGTGATCACCACACCTGCCAGAACTCCAGCGTAGCCGAGGACAATCCTGCGCACCATGCTGCTACCTCCCCTTAAGGAAACGCTCTCTGAGCACAGCTAGGACGAAGACCGGGAGCACCGCCACGCGCTTGATCCGCCAGGGCTGCCGCACCAGGCGGTAAAGCCACTCCAGGTTCAGGTTGATCATCCAGCGGGGCGCCCGCTTGTCCACACCAGCCCACACGTTGAAACTGCCGCCAACACCCACGGCAACGGGTATTTTCAGCTGCGCCAGGTGAGCCGCGAGCCACTTCTCCTGGCGCGGCACTCCCAGGGCCGCGAGGAGAATGTCCGGGCGGGCCGCCCTCAAGCTGTTCAGGACAGCCTCTTCCTCGGCATCTCGGAAAAAGCCGTGATGGGTTCCTGCGATCCGCAGCTCGGGCCAGCGATCCTTCAGGGCCCCTGCTGCCTTTTCGGCGACTCCCGGCTCCCCGCCGAGGAGAAAGACCCGCCAGTTCTTCTCGGCGGCCCGGGCAAGCAGTGCCTCGGCCAGCTCGATGCCGGGGATGCGCTCAGGAACCTCCTGGCGCAGGAGGGATGCGGCCCAGACGACGCCGATGCCGTCGGCCACCACCAGGTCAGCCCGCTGCAGAATCTCAGTCAGGACCGGATCGTACCTGGCCTTCATCACCATCTCGGGGTTCGCGGTAACGACCAGGTGCGGTTTCCCCTCCCGGACAAAATGCTCCAGTCTGTCCAGGGCCTGCCCCATGGATACCGGGTCGAAGCCTACTCCCAAAATCTCCTTTCGGCCCACGTTCTCACCTCAAAACCTGCGCTAAGACTCTGCGATTGCACTCAGCCCGCTGCTGGAGCTCACGCAGAGCCAAGCGGTAATCCCTGCGCAGCTGCTCTCCCTCCTCCAGCACCCTGCCCACGAGCTCAGGCAGCTGTCCCAGATGGTTCACCTCGATCCAGGGAACCTGCAGCTGTGCGCAGAGGGACGCCACCTTAGGATCGTAGTTGATCCCCACGGGCTGGCAGTCGTTCAGGGCACTGAAGACCACGCCGTGAAGGCGCATGGACAGGCAGAGAGCTGCCCCGTGGAACACCTGCTCAACTTCTCCCAGGCCGGGCCGGGGACGGACCGTCAGCCCGAGCAGCCGGCTTTGCAGGAAGGCCCCAAGTTCAGCATCGCCTGGCCCCAAAGGCAGGAACTCTACTTCCCAACCTTCCTGCCGCCAGCGGGAAATGTGCTGCACCCACAGTTCCTGCTGCCCAGTCCAGCTGGCGTAGGGCCTGAGGTTGAGCAGCAGCCTGCGCAACGGCTTTTCCGCCCGCTCGGCAAAGGGACGCCCGAAAACGGGATCGGCTCCCAAGACGATCTGCTCTTCCGGCACGCCCAGCCCGGCCAGGAAGGAAAGGCTGTCCTTGTCCCGGACTGAGCAGGCAGCGGCGCGTCTAAAGGTGCGCGCCGTCCAAGCTTTAAAAAACCGGCTCCTGATGGGCCCCAAACCCTGGGCGTACATTATCACCGGCACCTTGCGTGCCTGGGCCATTTCAACCAAAGACAGGTAATACGCTATGCTGCGCCGGCTGGTCACATCCTGGAGCAGCGAACCTCCGCCGCTGATCAGGCAGCGCGCGGAAGACAGTGTTCGCCAGATCCCCCTGACGTCAAAGCGCCCAAGAACCGAGACGCCGTGCTCAGCAGCGGTCTTTTCGGGGTTTCCGGAAGGAACCACGAGCTCCCTGCGGCTGACGCCCAGTTCGGCCAGGTCAGCGCAGAGAGAAGACAAAATCGCTTCGTCGCCAAGATTATCGAACCCGTAGTACCCGGAGACCAGAATCACGCCGGAGCCACTCCTTCCCCCACTGGTAGAGGCGCCAGAGTACCCAGCCGAACACCAAGCCGCCTGCCCACCCGTAGAGCGTGCGCAGGAGGCTCACCCAAAGCATGGTATGCGTGTGGGTGAAGGTGTTCACCAGCGACAGCTGGCCGATGACGGCCAGGGGCAGCAGCCAGGAACGCCTGGGGTTCTCTGAACGCAAGGCCAAGTAGAGTGCGGGATGCCCCAGAAAGAGCTCTTTGGTGCGGGGCCTGACCCGCAGCAGGTTCTCCAGGCCTTCCCGGAGCTGTACTTCTATCTCGGGAACGGGTAACCCGAAGTTGCCTGTGCGCAGCACGTAAACTACGCCCAGCAGGCCAACCCCGCCGGCAGCGATCAGCCAGCGCACAGGTACTTCCCTTTTAAGGAATTCCCGTATGGGACGTACTGCTGTGTAAAAGGCCAGAGCGATGGGCAGAACGTGCATGAGCTTCACGCCGCGGAACTCCGCCATCTTGACCAAGAACTCTGTCCCGCTCAGCGCACCCACGACAAACAAGGCGCCAAGGAGAGAAACGCCGAACACACTCTGCGCGCGCCAGAAGGGCTTTCTTCCCCACTGGCACTCCAAGGCCAGACAGGGGAAGACAACCGCAGCCGCTAGTGCCAGGCCCTGTTTGGCCAGAAGGGGCGATATGCGCAGCAGAACTAAGCTGCCTATAAGCCCGAGGCAGCCTACCGCCAGAACCAGCCGCGCCAGCCGCGGCCAGAGGATCTGGCCGTAGAGAACGGCTGCTGCCCAGATCCCCACAGCCGTGACAGCCGTCAGGAGAAGGGAGGGCTGCCAGGAAGCAAAGGGCCGGGCGGTCCCAAGTTCAAACCCAGCGGCCTCAAGCCTTGTGCTCAGATCCTTGAGGAGGCGGAGGGAACGCTGCCATCCTCCCTCTTCCTCCATGAACGGCCTCACATAGAGCACCCGGATATTCCGCTCCCGCACGGCCCGCACATAGCGGTTGAGGATCCGCTCGTCAGACAGGACTCGCATTTCTCTGGCACTGATGCCGTGCAGCCGCACCACCCGGCTGGCCTCGCTTGCGGCCACGTGGGGGGAGGAAAACTCTACTAAAGCCAGAACCCCATCGGATACGGGCAGTTCCTCAAGATCCACAGACCCCTGCCCGCTCAGGATGATCAGCTCGGGATGGTACGCAGCCCACACCGGCTCAACCTCCCACGGCACCGTGTTGAGCTTTGGCGCCGTCTGGAGGCCGGCGGCCTGCACCAGCTGGAACTGCTCTTCATAGAAGGCGAGGGGCAGTGTCAAAAACGATCCCAGCTCCTGCAGATCGGCAGGCAGTGCGGCCAGCACCTCGTCTGGCACGCTTCCGCCCGCCAGCATCCTCTCGCCCAGGCTCTCCGGCTGCACTGCGATGGTTTCTACGCCTGCTGCCTTAAGGTCAGCCAGCAGCTGCTCCAGGGGGAGACCCGCTTCGGCGCTCACCTGCTCCAGGCCGGGCAGATCATAGACAAGTTCTACTGTACGGTTGGGTGCCTCCACCTGCCAGCGCTGGGCAGCGACGCCCACTGCGGCGAGAGCGGCCGCTAGGATCACGATCCAAAGAACCTTTTTCATTGTCTTCCTCCGATGCCGATCTTGATCTCATGCTCCAGAAGCTCCACTGTCTGGATCTCTACGGGCAGCGGAAACTCTCCTAGATCCACAGTAAACGCAAAACTGTCCTTGAGCATGTCCAGCAGAAGATCGGGCAGCCACGCATCCTGCACGGCCAGTTCCTTGACGGCAAAGCGCAGAGCCGAACCGCTCTCCACCAGCACATCGCTGACGATGTTGATGCTCAGGTCCATATCCCAAATGGTCACGGTGCCGAGAACAACCAGGCCTTCCGGCCAGACCTCCAGCCAGAGCTTCCGGGAAGGATCCACTTCCCGCCAGAAGACCTCATTGAGGTCTGCTTCATCGATGCGCAGCCATCCCCGCAGCACCCCGAAGTCCATGGGCACTAGATCCCTCTCCATGAAAAGAGTCCAGGGCTGGAAGAGAAGGCCGTCCCCCTCCAGTTCCACTCGGGAGATGCCCAGACCGCCCAGGCGGGCGTCGGCAGCCGTGACCTCGAAATGGGGGATCCGCCCGAGCAGCAGTTCCCAGCCTAAGGGGGCACCAATCTCCAGATCAACCTCGTCCGTATTCAGCGCTGCGGCAAGCTGCCCCGCCATTTCCGCAGACAAGCGGGGCACCAAAAACAACCTGGGCGCCAAGGCCAGGATCAGGACGATGAACAACACGAGGGCAGCCGCCCATACACGCCTCATACCTTTTTCTCCTTAAAAAGGCCTTTTTC
>DURQ01000025.1 GCA_012840725.1 Bacillota bacterium | reverse complement strand
GATGTGCTCCGTGGCGAACTCGGTTTTGAGGGTATTATCACCACTGACTGGGGTATGATTTGGGGCATTCAGCAAAGCGCCAGCTTTGTCAGCGGCGAGATTTCTCACGACGAAGCGGTCGTGATCGGCGTGCAGGAAGGCCAGGTCGACGGTATCGGCGGCGAATCGATCCGCCTCATCGATGACATCGCCCGTTTGGTGGGCGAAGGCTTGATCGAAGAAGAGGTCATTGACCGCTCGGTGCGCCGTACCCTGATTGCAAAGTTCAAGATGGGTGTCTTTGAGAATCCTTACGCCGACGTTGAGTATGCAGCCCAGTTGGTTGGCTCGCCGGAACACCAGGCACTTTCTCTGCAGGCAGCTCGCCAGTCGATGACTCTGCTCAAGAACACGGGAATCCTCCCGCTGCAGTCGCCGAGCAAAGTCCTGGTCGCTGGTCTGAGAGCGGCTGATATGGACAGCTTGACGGGCGGTTGGACCAGCCAGCAGAGCGGTGTGACCATTCTGGACGAAGTCAAGAAACGGGTGGAGAGCAAGGGCGGCAGCGTAGTCTTCCACGGGGAAGACTCCTTAGCGGCAGCGGAGGCTGCAAAGCAGTCTGACTTGGCTATTGTGGTCATCGGCGAGCCCGCCTACATGCACAGTCCGCCTTGGGGAGCCAACACTCTGGAGATCACCCCGTCCCAGCAGGAGATGCTGGAAGCGATCGCTGAGACTGGTACACCTATGGTCGTGGTCGTGATGATGGGAAGGCCGTACATCCTGACTTGGTGCGCTGAGAACGCCGATGCCATCCTGGTAGCCTATTATCCGGGTACTCAGGGCGCGATCGCCATCGCTGATGTTCTGTTTGGTGATTTCAACCCAACAGGTAAGCTGCCCATCCAAATTCCGCGCTCCATGGAACAGGTTAAGAAGCAGAAATCGGATCAGCCGTTCGACATCGAAGACCCCCTGTACGACTATGGGTTCGGCTTGAGCTATTAGTCTCACGGGTCGGGAAGGCGGCCGCCGGTGAGCGGCCGCCCGCACCCGGCTTGGGATAAGGAGGCGCCGTTGTGAAGAAGTTTTTTCAGCAGCATCCTTTGATCGTACTCATCATCCCACTGGGCTTGGTGTTCTACTTCGTCTACGTCGGCTTGGGTTGGAATATCCTGGTTTCCTTGTCCGGCTGGACTGGGTTGAGAGTGGATTACAGCTTCAAAGGGTTCGGCAATTACCTGCGCATGTTTGATGACCCAACCTTTTGGCTTTCGTTGAAGAACACAGTTCTTCTGTTCGCAATCATCCCAATCTGTGTCATCCTTGGTCTCCTCTTGGCCATCATCCTTGACAAAGGTCTGCGGGGAACCAACGTTTTCAGGAACATATTCCTGCTGCCCTTTGCCCTGTCCTTTGTTGTCACTGGTACCCTCTGGGCGTGGATGTACAATCCCGCTAACGGCATCATCAACTCGGTTTTGCGAGCGATAGGTTTGGGATCCTTGGCGGGTAAGTGGCACACGTCACAGGAAACGGTGATGCCAGCCATCATCTTGGCACTTGTTTGGCAGTTTTCGGGTTATGTCGCACTCATCTTCTTGGGCGGCCTGAAGTCAGTCCCAGAAAACCAAGTAAATGCGGCCTATTTGGATGGTGCCTCCAGCATTAAAGTCTTCCGCCGGGTGGTCCTTCCGCAGTTAAAAGCGCCCCTGGCTACCGCTATCGTGGTCATTGCCATGTACGCACTCCGCTCTTTCGACTTCATCTGGGTGCTGACTGGCGGCGGCCCAGGGTATTCTTCCCACACCCTGTCGGTGATGATGTACCGTGAGACATTTCTATCCACGCGTTATGCTTACGGGGCTGCCATAGCAACGGCGCTGCTGGTTTTCGTGTTGCTGCTAGTTGTACCCTATACCTACAAAACTTACCGGAGGTGATGGCGGTGCCGGGCCAGCTCCATCTGACTAGTAAACAGAAACTGCTTCATGCCTTCTATTACCTGGTTCTGTTGTTGTTTGCAGCGTTCTACCTGCTCCCGTTTTGGGGCGCGATAACCACGTCGCTGAAATCGTCTGCTGAGGTCTTTACAACAAGTCCGCTGTCCTTACCTGATAGGCCCACGTTGGAAGCCTACGTGGCCGCCCTGAACCACCTCAAAAAGCCTCTGATCAACAGCATCGTCGTTACCATCGGCGGAACGTTTTTCTCGGTCCTGCTGGGATCGATGTGTGGCTATGTGTTTGCTCAGTACCGGTTCAAATTCGATAACATCATCTTCGTCCTGGTCGTGAGCGCGATCTTCCTTCCGTACCAGGCGATCTTGGTACCGCTCTTCCAGACTATCCGCCGTTTGGGGCTGTATGACTCGGTTTGGGGATTGATCTTGGCGCACACGGTCTACGGAATTCCCATGATGACCTTGATGTTCAGGAGTTTCTACGGAGACGTTCCTAAGTGTCTTGTTCAGCAGGCTATGCTTGACGGATATGGGCCTTGGACGATTTACCGTAGAGTCATCCTGCCCAGCACCAAGATCGCTACAGTGACCGGGGTCGTCTTCCAGTTCGCTTCGATCTGGAACGAGCTGCTGTTTGCCCTGGTCCTGACCGGTTACGATGCTATGCCCGCCACCGTGTCTCTTAACCAGATGATGGGTACTCTGGCTGCCGAGTGGAATGTGCAGATGGCGGGTTCGATTTGGCTGGCTATGCCTGTTTTGGTTCTGTACATTGTCATGGGCAAGTACTTGATTAGAGGTTATATGGCCGGATCCGTCGCGGCTACCTAAAAGAGGGAGGTACAAATATGCTGCGCAAGGGAATGGTTGGTGCTGTTATCTTCCTGTTATTGGCCAGTGTTGGTGTGAATGCGGGATCATCCACTGAAGACTTTGTGGTGTATAAGGGTTCGGGCGACCAGCCTACCCTGGTCAGCTGGCAGGCTCCTCTCCTAGAGGTAGACGGCCTGATGTTCAAAGACTTGAACAAGAACGGAGTTCTGGACAACTACGAAGATTGGCGTCTATCACCAGAAGAGAGGGCTCTGGATCTGATCGCCCATATGACACCTGAGGAAAAGGTCAGTCAGATGATCCACATCACCCTGTACTCGCCTCAGGACAAGTGGTTTGCCGAGCAGAACGTGGGATTTGCCTTAGCATACAGCTACCTCTCTGACGGTCCCCGCGAAGCTGCAGAAGGGGCGAACCGGCTGCAGATGCTGAGCGAGTCGTCGAAATGGGGCATCCCGCTCGTGATAAGTATGGACGCTATCATCGGAGCCAGCTGGATCAAGGGAGCGACGCTCTATCCAGACCAGATCGGCCTTGGTGCCGCTGGCGATGCGGATTTGGTCCGCAGGCTCAATGATATGCAGCGTAAGGAAATGCTGGCTATGGGTATCCGCATGAGCATGTCGCCCATTGCTGACCTGGCAACTGAACCAAGGTGGGGCCGTTTCCAGGAGTGCTTCACCGAGGATGTTGATCTGGCTGTTCCACTCGTTGTGGCGGCAGTCCAAGGGCTCCAGGCAGGCTCCGAGCTGAACAGCGAGTCCATATTGGTTTCAGTCAAGCATTTCCCCGGTTCGGGTCCGCAGGAGAACGGTTGGGACGGCAACCCCTTGGTGTTCCATGAAGACACTCTGCCCATGCACCTCAAGACTTTCCAAGCGGCCATTGAAGCAGGCGCGGGTTCGATCATGCCCTATGGTTACAGCAAGGTTCCGTTCCTTGGGGGAGATGCGGTTGAGCGGACGGCCCATGAGTCGAGCGTGGTTATGACTGACCTTCTGCGCCATCAGCTGGGCTATGACGGGATCATCCAAACCGACTGGGGTATGAGGCACCTAGATGCGGCTCTGGCCGGAGCAGATATCCTTGGTGGTGCCGGTGTCAGAGAGGCCCAGCGGCTAGCCGGCGGTCTTTCGCCCGAGCAAATAGATGAAAAACTCATGCGAATTCTGGAAGCGAAATTCAGGATGGGGCTGTTCGAGAATCCTTACGTTGACCCCGATTTTGCCGCAGAGCTCGTCGGGAACGAAGAGCACCAGGCATTGGCCTATGAAGCAGCAGTTAAGACGTTCACCCTGATAAAGCATGAGTTCAAGGGGTCTCCGTTTACCAAGGGCACTATCTTAGTAGGCGGTTCTCTGGCGGATGACGCTGATGCACTGAACAGCGGCTGGAAGGTAATTGGTGAAGGTGAAACCAGCATCCTGCAGGCAGTGAGGGCTAAGGCCAGTTCTGAGGTCGTGGCCTTCGCCGAGGAGATGAGTGAAGATCAGCTGCGTGCAGTGGGCTGCGCCATTGTGGTCGTGGGTGAACCCGCTTCCACTCATCAGCCGCCTTGGGGCGTTGACAACCTAGAGATACCTGAAGCTGATATGGAACTCTTGAGGAAGCTTGAGGCAGCCGGCGTGCCAACCATCAGCGTTGTTGTACTGAGCAGGCCATACCTTCTGGCTGAACTAACCGAACTGTCCGAGTCTGTCTTGGTTGTCTACAGGCCAGGCGTGAGCCAGGGGGCGGCGGCTATCGCAGATGCCCTGGCTGGCGAGGTCCCCATCACTGGCCGACTGCCGGTACAGCTGCCCCGAAGCATGGAACAGGTTTACAACCAGCGGGAAGACCTTGCAAAAGACATAGACGATCCGCTGTTTGATTTCGGCTTCGGGATCCAGGTGAACAGCTTCAACCAAGAATGACGCCGCAGCAGTACCTGAAACCATTGCAGGAAAGGACGTGTCAGCTGTGCCATCAGTTAGCGTGCGAAATCTAACTGTTGCCTACAACAAAGGTCGCACTTTGGCCCTCGACAATCTCAACCTTGATATACGAGACGGCGAATTCTGTGTTTTCCTTGGCCCCTCTGGTTGCGGAAAGACAACGGCGCTTTTGTGCATCGCCGGCCTTCTCGTACCGACATCTGGCAGCATCAAGATCGGTGACCAGGTTGTGATCTCCGACGACAAGAAGACCTTCGTCCGGCCGCAGGAACGCAACATTGCCATGGTGTTCCAAGAGTACGCGCTTTACCCCAGTATGACTGTGAGGGGCAACATGGCCTTTGCGCTGGAGAACAAGAAGTACCCGAGAGAGGAAATCGATCGGAAGGTGAACAGCATCGCCAACATGCTGGGCATCGAACAGCTCTTGGACCGGAAACCGGCGCAGCTCAGCGGCGGCCAGCGCCAGAGAGTTGCCCTGGGGAGGGCTCTGGTGCGCGACCCCAGCCTGTTCCTCCTGGATGAACCGCTTGGAAACCTCGATGCAAAGCTCCGTGAGCAGGTGAGATTTGAACTCAAGCGCATCCAGAGGCAGCTTGGCGTAACCACCATCTACGTTACACACGACCAGACCGAAGCCATGACCCTGGCCGATCGCATCGTTCTTATGAAAGACGGTAAAGTTATGCAGCAGGGCTCGCCAAAAGACCTGTACAACAGGCCCATCAACACCTTTGTGGCTGGTTTTGTGGGCACTCCTAAGATTAACTTTTTGGAATGCGGCGTGACTGCCAAGGAGAACCGACCCTACTTCAACTTCGGCCGTTCGTCACTACCTGGGAGTCCTTCCCTGAAAGCCAAATTGAGTGGAAAAGCTTGCGTCATAGGCATCAGGCCTTCGGACTTCGCCCTTGCGGACATGAGCGATCCCGAGGCTATCAAGGGCACCGTTGAACTCATCGAACCGATGGGCGACGAGATCCTTGTGCATTTCATGGTTGAGAACCACTTGCTTGTGGGCAAGTTCGATGCGGCAGATGAGGACAGAGTCTGCGAACGCGTTGCGGTAAAGGTCGATCCTGAGAAACTACATGTGTTTGACGGCAAGACAGGAGACCGCATCGCTTAGATGGACGTCCGTTAGTGGTGGTATGGCAGCCGTGTGGGCAATTACGGATAATCGGGGGGTGGTGGATCCCGAGACGCTGTTAAGTGCTGTTGTGTTGGAGTTTGAGGCTGTTGCGTTCAGTCATTTGGAATTCAGGTATGTCCATTCAGGAAAGGAGTAAGTCAATGAAGAGAAGGGTTATCGCTCTCGCCCTCGCGTTAGTGATGCTGCTGTCCAGTACAGTCGTACCAGTACTTGCGGCAGAATCCGTAATCAAGGAAAGCGCATCCGGCTTCTACTACATCGAACGTACCGCGACTCAGGCGGCTCTCAGCGCCAAGGACAAGAATCTGTTTATCCTTGTTGATGGCCTGTACTTCAAAGACCTTGACAAAGACGGCGAACTGGATG
>DURQ01000024.1 GCA_012840725.1 Bacillota bacterium | reverse complement strand
TCGGTACCCCAAGAGTGACTGTCAATGGACAACCGCAGCAGCCGAACATAAAACAAGGCCTCATCGCCTTGGAAAAAGAATGGGAAAACGACGTCATCGAACTCTCCTTACCGCAGGCTCTTCCCATATAAAGAAATAGCCAGCCGTTGGAGCAGCGAACTGAGCGTGTATCCGAGCTGCGATGACAAGGTTTTCTCCGGCTTGTACAGTGACAATGAGTTCTGCCCCAAGGAGATCGAGAGTTGGGTGACGACACTGACTGGCGGTAGATTGGTCGACCCAGAGGTGCTGCTTTTCGCCATCAGGGGAACGCTGCTCAGGCAGCAGCATTCTCTCGTAGAGCGCTCCTTGGTGGAATGCCAAGCTGAGCTGCCCAGCACCGACGGTCTTGATTCCTGCCGAAGCCTCGATGAGGCCTGCCGCTGGTTGTGTGAGCATCTGAACCAGACGCAGACTGCCTTAAGAGACGCCCTGAAGAGAAGACATCATCACGTTCTGGAGCGCTGTTTGGAGCGGATGGAACGGGAATTTGACCCGGAGTTGTCGCTGCCAGTGGTGGCTGATTGGTGCCATTTCAGCCCATCTTACTTCAGCAAGCTGTTTCGGGAGCACACAGGTGAGTCATTCACTGACTACATGGTGTCTCTCCGGATGTCCAAGGCTGCAGTGAGGCTGAAGAACTCACGCAAGAAGGTGTATGAGATTGCCGAGGAAGTTGGTTACCGCGACGTCAAGTATTTCACACGCGTTTTCAAGAGGGTCTACGGCGTCTCGCCGAACGAGTTTCGGACTCTTGGACCGCGTACGCCGCATACCCGCAGTTGACAAGTTTCGTCGGTTCCTCGGCAGAATTCCGTTTGTTATCAAACTGTTCGCCGGGATCCTGGCCGTTCTCCTGCTCGCGCTGTTGGTTGTCACCTGGTCCTATTACCAGACCATGTCAGAGCGGTTGGTCTTCCAACACAGCCAGGACATGTGGATGCGTACCATCCAGACAAACACGATCATCGATCTCCAACTTGCCCGGATTGTCGACAGCAGCGAAGCGGTGCTGCAGGAACGAGATGTGATCAAGGCCCTTCAAGGGCTGGATCCTGCCAACGAGTACGAAGTGATCCAGGCCAATCGGGAAGTGCAGAGGGTCCTGGGCAAGTATTTCAACATCAGCGAATGGGTTTACGCTTACAACATCATGTCCCACTCAGTGAAGCTCGGACAGGGATACGTGCCTTTCGAAACTCTTTTCGACTCCCCGCTGGGGCAGGATATTGTCGAAGCCAACGGGCGTGTGGTCTGGTACCCCACGTTCGATTTTGCGGAGATGTTCTCTGTGGACTCTCTTCGGGGACTGAACACCGACTTCCGGTACCTCTTTGCTGCTGGCCGGGTCTTCCGGGGCATTGACAAGAGTGGTGACCTTGCGCAGGTAGTAGATCTGGGCGACACATATCTGCTCGTCATCTGCATCCGTGAAGAGTTTCTGCGAAACGCCTATGCCGACTTATTGCTCGATGGTTCTTCCGTCGCGATTTTCGATGGGGCTGGATCGATGATCTCGGCCAGCGGATCAGAGGCTGTGGACTTTTACCAGCATGCTCCCTGGCTTGCCGACATAATAACGGCCAAGAGCGGCACGCAAGTGGTCGAGCATTACGGCCGTAAGGTGATCTTGTGTTACGACACCTCGCCTGTAACTGGATGGACCCTGGTAAAAGCGACAGATGTCAAGGGTCTGCTGGCTGGCGCATCTTCAGGCCTTTTTTCTTCCGTGTTCCGCTTCTTCGGCCCGTTGGCTCTGATTTCCCTGTCCTTGGCCGCCTCAATATCACTGGCGATTACACGGCCCATGCGCCAGCTCTTCCGGGCCATCAAGCGAACGGGCGAGGGCGATTTTGTCAGCAAGGTACCGGTTGAGGGCTACGGCGATTTCCACAGGCTGATCGAGCAGTTCAACGACATGAATGACCGTATCGCTCATCTTATCGATGAAAACTACCGAGTGAAACTGCACGAAAAGAAGGCGCAGCTGGATGCGCTGAACGCACAGCTCAATCCCCATTTCATGTACAACACCCTGAATCTTATTAACTGCATGGCCATAGAGCAGAACGCGGAGGAAATCTCACGGGTAGTCTGTGCTCTGTCCAGGATCCTGCGTTACGCAGTGGACAACCAAGAGTCCTATGCATTGGTCCGCCAGGAGCTTGACTGGCTGGACAACTATGTCTACATCATGGCGTGCCGCTTCGAAGATCAGCTGGACTACACCTGTGAAGTGGACGAAAGGCTTCTTGATGAGAGAGTACCGCGCTTCCTCCTGCAGCCGTTTGTTGAGAACGCCTTTGTCCATGGGTTTATGGACAAGCAAGAGGGATGCCGCTTAACAGTGAGAGGGTTTTTTGACGACGGTTGGCGGTGCTTTTCGATTTCGGACAATGGGCGTGGAATGGATTCGGAGAAGCTGGAACTCCTTCTGCAGGACGGCGGTGATGCAGTCGGCATCCGCAATGCCTATCAACGGATGCGGCTGATGTACAACGGCGACTGTGAGTTGAAGATCACATCTGCCCCCGAAGAGGGAACCACTGTCTCTATCCGGATCCCACCGGATGAGCACATGGTGCGATTGACCCAAGAGTGAGGGACCTGTGATACCCGATCAGCCCAGAAGCGAACCATATCACAGCCTCAAATGGGGACGGCATCACGCAGCGGTCCACTGTCCGGCGATGATTCGAAGGTAGTTGTGTTGGGTGGGAGGGTGTGGTAT
>DURQ01000023.1 GCA_012840725.1 Bacillota bacterium | reverse complement strand
GGCAAGATGTTCGACTACCACGATGGCAACTGGTACATTGACTTCACCAACCCCATCGCTGAGAAGGTCTTCAACTTCTGGGGCGAGCTGATCGACGACGGGATCATCAACCCGACCATGTGGTGGAATGCTGACTGGTACAACACTCTCAACGCTGGAACCACGGCAACAGTGCTGAACGGCTGCTGGTTTGCAGAGTGGCTGCGTTACAACGCCCCCGACTCTGAAGGCCAGTGGAGAGTACAGGCTCCGCCGAACTTCGATCCTTCCAATCCTCATGACGGTATGCTCGGCGGATCGGGCTTCTACGTAACCGCCCACTCCAAGAATCCTGAAGCGGCAGCCATCTTTGTCAACTGGCTGAACTCGCATCCGGATTCACTGCGCTGCCTGAACGTGTACAGCAACCTGCCGATCATGGTGTCCAACCGCTATGAAGAAGTCGTCCATGAACTCGCTGTTGACGACGCCTTCTTCGGGGGCCAGAACATCGTTGAGGAACTGTGGGATGCCCACAACCTGATCAACACCACCTTCGTGTGCCTGCCGATCTGGTCCAACCTGGACAACGCTCTCAGCCTTCTGCTGCAGGACTACGCAGATGGCAAGATTGCTCGCTTTGCCGACATCCTGCCTATGTGGGAAGAGCAGGTCATCGGGTTCATGAAGGAATTCGGCTACACCAATGTGATCATTGGCGAGCTGCCCGAATAAGCAGTGACAGTCTGAGAGGGGTGCTCCGCACCCCTCTTCCCCCATGGATCGTGTATGTGCTTGCACCGCCAACCTGCCCGATCTCGCGGCGCTGACTTACCTTAAGTGCAGGAGTGGTCATATCATGTTTAGTAAGGCAAGACTGAAGTCAACGTTAAAGGCCTATCTCTTTTTAGCCCCGTTCTTAGTCGTTTTCATAGGCCTGATCGTATACCCCATCGGGCTCGGTGTTAAGCTGTCGCTCTACGGGCAGCGCGGAGCCAGGATGTGGTATGTGGGCCTGGAGAACTACCAGAGAGTCTTCCAGGATTCCATGTTCTGGAGCTCCTTTAAGATCCCTCTGTTCCTGCTCTTGGTGCAGGTACCCGTCATGCTGTTTCTGGCCACTCTGATCGCTTTGGGCTATGAGACACGCAAGAACGGAGGACCCATTTACCGGTTCCTCTACTACCTGCCCTACACCATCCCAGGGATCGTATCGGGTATTGTCTGGTCCTATATCTTCTCCGACTCCATGTCACCGCTAAGTCCGATCCTTGGCTGGTTCGGAGCGGAAAACGTCAAGTTCCTCACCAGAGGCAATGTGCCGGCCATCCTTCTCGTCATCATCCTCTGGCAGTTTACGGGGTATACCGCCTTTTTGGTCTATTCCTCTTTGATTGCCATACCCAAAGAGTACTCAGAGGCCGCACAGCTTGACGGAGCGGGCTTTTGGCAGGTGGCCTTCCGCATCAAACTGCCGCTCCTTGTAGGTCCCCTCATCACCCTGTTTATCTTCAACGCCATCGGAGCGATGCAGGTCTTTAACGAACCATGGATGTTGGGGAACTTAGTGGTTCTGCCGCTCAACTACACGCCGGCCATGTACATCTACAACTCGGCGTTTTCCCAGGGCCGCTTCACGTACGCCTCGGCCATGGGCATTATCCTGGCCGTCATAACCTGCGGCATTTCCTGGTACATCCTGCGTTCCGCCGGGCGGCAGATCTTGGGGCGCCGCCACTAAGGATGGGGAGTGAGAAAAATGAGAAGAAAACCTTCTTACATTATAGTGACCGTAATCTTGGTGCTGCTGGCAGTGTTCTTTATCTTCCCGTTCTACTGGTTGACCATCGGCACAACCAAGAACGTGAGCCAGCTGTTCCAGAAGTCGCTCCTGCCGGGTGATCCGAGTTATCTGACTGACAACGTTTCCAAGGTGTTCGCTTACCAGGGCGGAGTGTTTTACAACTGGATGGCCAACTCGTTCCTCTATGCCACTGTCGGCGCCTTTACAGGCGTGTTCATCGCCTCTTTGGCGGGATATGCCTTCAGGCGGTACGACTTCATCGGCAAGAAGATTCTGTTCATGTTCATCATCGCCTTTGCGATGGTGCCGGGTTTCGCCACCACACTGCCGCTGTTTATGATGTTCAGGGACATAAACCTCCTGGACACCAGGTTCGCTGTGCTGCTGCCGTCCTTCGTCAACATCTTTGCCTGTTACATGATGGTTTCTTACTGGAACCAGGTTGAAGACGAAGTGTTTGAAGCGGCAACGATCGACGGGGCCAACGATTTCATCACCTTCTGGAAGATCGGGCTGCCCAACATAATACCCGGGTTCATCACCCTCTTCCTCTTGGCTTTTGTCAGCGGCTGGAACAACTTCTTCCTGCCCTTGGTCGTGCTGAACAGCAGGGCGCGCATGCCTCTGATCCTGGGTATCACCACGATCACCGACCCGCAGGGTTTCCCGGTGTACAACCTAACCCTGACGGCCAGCTTCTTCACCATCCTGCCGCTGCTGATCATGTTCATCTCACTGCAGAGATACTTCAAACCTCAGATGTATATGCGCTAGACGGTTTCGATGGAACCCCTACGCAGATGGGCTGCTGGCTTGGCCGGCAGCCCTTTTCTCATGAAAAAACCCCGCCACGGGGGCGGGGTCTCAGAATCCATGTTCT
>DURQ01000022.1 GCA_012840725.1 Bacillota bacterium | reverse complement strand
GGCCTTCCCGAATCAGCTGCCCCAGCCTCTGGTGGGCAGCATCCCGTGCCGTGTAGATCACGCCGCTGAGAGCCACTTGGTCGCCGGCGCGCAGGGCCTCCACATTCTCCAAAGGAGTTGTCAGATGGATCATGCTCACTTCTCCACCTTTCTATCTGCTCAGATCCTGAACCAGCTGGCGGAAATGGGCCCCGCGTTCCATGAAATTGCTGTATTGATCGTAGCTGGCGCAGGCAGGCGACAAGAGCACACAGTCGCCGGGTTCAGCTGCGCTTCTGGCAGCTGCCACCGCTTGTTCAAGGTTCTCCACCGCCTGGAGGGGAAAGTCGCCGAGCGCCTCAACGGCCTCCTTGATCTTCGGCGCAGTGGCCCCCAGGAGCACCAAGTGCTTGACCTTCAGGTTGTGCACGGCCTCGGCCAGCGGAGCGAAGGAGAGCTTCTTGTCGTAGCCGCCGGCAATGAGGATGATCGGCTCCTCAAAGGACCTGAGGGCGGCCAATGTGCGCTGGGGTGTAGTGGCGATGGAGTCGTTGTAGTAGCGGACTCCGCCATGCTCGGCCACAAACTCCAGCCTGTGGGGAACCCCTTGGAAGGTCCTGGCCACCTGGGCCGCCGCTTCCAGACTCCCACCCGCAGCCAAGCTGAGGGCTGCCGCGGCCAGGAAGTTGGCGGCGTTGTGTTCACCTCGCAGCCGCAGTTCTGAGCGCTGTACGATGACGGTCTCTTCTCCATCCCGTACGAAGACGAGATCTTCCCCACGGCGGTAAGCCCCGTCCCTCACCCTATTCTCCATGCTGAAAAAGAAAACCTTTCCTGGCGCCTCGGCCGCCATCGCCCTGGTTGTGGGGTCATCGTAGTTGAGGACCACGAAGTCCTTGGGCTTTTGATGCAGGTAGATGTGGCGTTTGGCCGCGATGTAGTTCTCCATGGTGCCGTGAACATCCAGGTGGTTCTCGGCAATATTGGTGATGATCGCCCCATGGGGGCTTGTTTCCAGGCCTTCCAGCTGGAAGCTGGACAGCTCCAGGACCACTTTGTGCTCAGGGCTCAGGTTGGACAGCTCCGTGATGAGCGGAGTGCCGATGTTCCCCCCGATCACCGCTTTGTGGCCCGAGGAGCGCAGTATCTCGTAGACCAGGCTGGTGGTGGTGGTTTTGCCGCTGCTCCCCGTGATGCCGAAAATTGGTGCGGGGCTGTAGCGGAAGAAGAGGCTGATTTCACTCGCCAACTTTCCCCGGCGCGCCGCTTCTTGGATTTGAGGAAGGTTTCTGGGCACACCAGGGCTGACCACAACCACGTCAAACTGTTCGAGACCCTCCAGATAACCCGGTCCAAGGACGAGCTGGATGCCTGAGGAATCCAGCTCCTGCCATACGGCACCGAGCTGCTCTTTTGTCTTCTGATCGCGGCCGCTGATCTCAGCTCCCGTATCTTTGAGAAACCTGATCAGCGCCGTATTGCTCACTCCCAGACCAATAACGGCTACGCGCTTTCCCTGCCACTCGGCTCTGATCGCCTCGTTCATCGAATATCCTCCTCAGGCGGCCTCCGCAGGTTGACCGGCGGCAGCTCTTCCTTCAAGATCAGCTTCGCCGCTGCCTCAAACTTCTCTGGATCGGAACTTACCCAAAACTCGGTTGTCGCGCCGCTGCCCTGCACCTGGGGCCAAGCTTCTAGGGCAAGCCTGGTCACGGCCAGTGCCGGGTCAATCAGTACGGCTCTCCCCGCGAGCAGTTCTGTCAAGGGTTCCTCGAGAAAAGGGTAGTGGGTGCAGCCCAGCAGGAGCCCGTCGATCTCCTCGGCCATCAGCGGTTCTAAATACTTCTCCAGGGCTCGTTTGACCCTGGGGCCTGTGATCTCGCCGGCCTCCACCAGGGGGACGAGTTCGGGCGCAGCCTGCATAAACACCCGGCTGCCTGGCAGGGACTCTTCCAAGGCCCTTTGGTAGACCCCGCTGTTCACGGTTGCCTTGGTAGCTATGACGCCTAACCGCTTGACGCGGGCGGCAGCCGCTGCCCTTTTTGCCCCCTCGATCATATCGATCAGCGGCAGCTTGACCAGGTGCCTGATCCTCGGCAGCACCGCAGCACTTGTCGTGTTGCAGGCCACCACAACAGAATTACAGCCCCTGCTCTCAAAGAAAGCGAGGCTGTCTGCGAAGTATCGGCTGAGCTGTTCGGGAGTCTTTTCTCCGAATGGTACATGCGCCGTGTCGCCGAAGTAGATCAGATGCCCGCTAACCCTGCTGCGCAGTTCGCGCCAGACAGAGAGCCCGCCGACGCCCGAGTCATAGACGCCTATGGTCAAGACTTATTCCTCCTAACAATATCCATTATAACATATGGCCGCCCAACGCTGTATGATCCTTAGACAGTGCCCTCCGCAAGTTGAGATGCCCGGCCAGTGTGTCGATGACCTGGTTCTCTACGAGGATCTGCACCTGCTCAATTCCGTCGATGTCGGCCAGGCTGTTGACGATGCCGTAGACGGTGAGGATCTCCCCGGTACTGCCGCCGGGGTGGTTTGTGACAAGATGATGGCTGAAGCTCACGTAAAGGGTGCCGCCGGACTGGCGGTAACCCAGGACGGCAGTCTCAGCCGGCAGGACGCCGGCCAAGCTCCCTGACTGGGGGCCAGCGAGCAGGTCAGCCAGTACCCGATCCACCGTTGGCGTTCCCTGGTGGAACTCTGGCTCCAGCCGGCCGCTTTCCGGTGAGGCAAAATAGACAGAGTAGAAGGGCTCTGAAGTATCAAGCGCAGTTGGTATGGCCCCTCCATCTGGAACAGGCCAGCCCACCAGAGCCCGTACTGCCAAAGCAGTTACGGCCGCCAAGAGCAGCCACGCCAAAATGCGCTCCTTTTTCATTATGCTCGCCTCCTACCGCTTATTCTCCAGGTAAAAGCGGACAATGCCGTTGAAAATACCTTGAGCGGCAGCCTTCTGGAAACCTGGTGCCCGCAGGAGCACTTCTTCATCGGGGTGGTCCAAGAAGCCCACTTCCACCAGGATGGCAGGCAGACTCGAGCCGTTGAACACAGCCAGATCCTTCCGGCCCCAGATGCGGCGGTCGATCAGGGTGATCGACTTCACCAGCTCCTCCTGGACAATCCGGGCAAACATCTCGGACACAGGATCGCCGTCCCGGTAGAGGGTCTCCGTACCCCGGGCCCTGCCCCGCTCAATGTTTGAGTTGGAATGGATGGAGACGAAGAGATGGGCACCGGCTTGGATGGCGATCTCAGGTCGCTCGAATATGGAAACATAGACATCGCTGTCTCGTGTGTAGATCACCTTGGCCCCTGCCTGCGCCAGGAGTTCTCCGAGGTAGAGGCTGACGCCTAGGTTGACATCTTTCTCAAAGGTCCCCTGGTATCCAATGGCACCCGGATCGGAACCGCCGTGGCCAGGGTCAACCGCGATGATCAGCCCAGAGAGCACCCCTTCCTGCAGCGGGAGGAGCTCCGCACCCGCATGTTCGGCCTCTTGGGCCTGCTGAGCACGGAGGAAAACGGAAGCGTCTGCCTCCGCGGCCGAGACCAGGGGCAGGATGAAGCTGCCGGCAGACCGCTCTTCAGGAGGAAGTGCCACCAGTGGTTCAGTCAGCTCGAGAACCACACGTGTTACCGACGAGGAATGCTGGCCAACCCGCCAACGCACGATGGGGCCTAGGTTCACCGGGACATCGAACGAGCGGAGCATGAAAGTGGTATCCTGGAAATCCAAGACCAGCCTCAGGGGGTTCTGAAGATATGTAACCTCAACGTCCGGCGCGGCCCACATGGCAAAGGCAAGGCGCAGATCGCCACCGCCTTCCTCCAACTGCAGCTCAGAAAGCTGGTAGTTGAACTCCACCGTGATGCCGCCGCCAGGGGCAGGCAGCACCTGATAACCCGTGGGAGCAGTGAGATCGCAGACCACCCGCAGAGTCTGATCGTCAAACCGGCTGGCGCGGATGGACTTCACCACGGGACTCTCCACTTCCAGCGCCCGAGGTGGGTTGCCAAACACTCCGTGCAGATCGATCACCAAACGGGCAGGGTGCTCCAAGAGATAGGTCTGGTAGCCGGTGAAGGACTCCAGGTCCAGAAAGACTGTGGACCTGGGGCCGCCGAGGAAGATGATCTCCCTCAAACCGCGCTCCTCTTCCTCCGTAGGCTCAAAGACTACGATGGAGGTAGCAGGGTCTTCCACGGGCAGATCCGCAGACCGCTGCTCTACGGGCACTTCGGGCTCTTCTGCCGGGGTTTCCTGGGCCGCAGGCGCGCTCGATGCGCCCTCACCGGACCGGAGAGAGCTCAAGCCGGTAAAGCGAGGCGCTTTGCGGGACAGGCGGAACCCGTTGAGTTCCTGGACGAACACCAGACTCAAGTTCCTCTGGTCGGCCATGAAGCGCAGGGGCACAAGAATCTCACCCTGCATCAGCGTGGGCGCGACTTCCAGTTTGTATTCCCTGCCATCTACGAGAGCAGTCTCAACATCGAGCTGCATCTGGACAGTCTGGTCCTCGAACTTGATTTCCAGCTGGCTGCCGTGTACGGCAGTTTCAGCACCCAGGTGCTCGGCAAAGACCCAGAGGGGGATCATGAAGTTGCCGTTGATCAGCACCAAGTCATTCTGCAGCTGCACTTCTTCGTCTTCCACATACAGCTTGAGCGAGGCCTGCGCCGAGTGCGGGCAGTAAAGCAGTAGAAGAATAAAAAAGAGAGCAAAAAGGCCGGCCCGTTTCATCTTCCTACCTCCAGCAGATGATACTTCCAACATTTCGCCCCGGAATCCCTTTATCCTGCCCGGGGCATGGGCCTCCTCCAATCTATTCGTCAGCCCGGCTGCTTTCCCGACCGCACAGGAAGGGCTCCTTTCGCAGGCGCTGCGCTTCTGGTATAATAACCACGGGAGGAAACCATATGTCCGACATAAAAGTGATTTCCGAAAACCGCAAGGCCCGTCACGACTACTTCATCGAAGAGACGTTGGAAGCGGGAATCGTGCTCCAGGGCACCGAAGTCAAGTCGATCCGCTTGGGCCGGGTCAATCTTAAAGACAGCTACGCGCGGGTGGAAAACGGCGAGGTGTTCCTTTTCGGCATGCACATCAGCCCCTATGAGCAGGGGAACCGCTTCAACCACGATCCCCTGCGCCCCCGCAAACTGCTCCTGCACAAGCGGCAGATCAGGCGCCTGCTGGGGAAGACCAGAGAAGAGGGCTACACCCTAGTACCGACCCGCCTCTACTTTTCCCAAGGCCGGTGCAAGGTGGAACTGGCTCTGGCCCGAGGCAAGAAGCTCTACGACAAACGGGACAGCTACGCCAAGCGCGACGCTGAACGCCGGGCCCGCCAAGCACTGGGCAAGGACCGCTGAACAGGCCCCAAGTGGCGTCCCTTGACAGGGGTGCGCTGCTCTGTTATCCTTAAAGATACCACGGGGGTGAATTAGTTTCGACGTGGGCAGGAAGGGCATCAGAAGCGAGCCGAGGTCCCCGCGTCCTCGTTAATAAGCGGGACAACAATAATTGCCAACAATAATTACGCTGTAGCTGCTTAGTTCAGCTCACGCCGCTTGTTTCTTCCGTCTGTAAGCAACAAGGCCGGCGTCACAATACAGACTACCCCATGGGCTGCGCCCGGGGCTGATGGGGGAAAACTACGGGCTGGTTCATTGCTCACGCCTGCTGCAAGGCCGAGGGTGAACGAGATCTAATATTGCAGCTGCGCTCGGAGATGCTGGTGGTCTTTCGCTTGCGGACAGCGGTGCAACTCCGCTCACCTCCACCAAAACAAGAAGGATAGACGTCTGCCTCTGGCAGGCGTTTTTTTGCAGAAAAAAACCTTTGCCCCCCGGCAAAGGTCTCTGCATCTATGTCAAGCAATGTACAGCCTGCAGTTAGAACCAAATCGACAAGACAACAGAGAGGACCATGAAACCGACAGCCAGATAGGTGGTGGCAGTTTCAAGGATCTGCTCGAACCCCTTAGCCTTCTTGCCGAAAAACATGCGACTGCCTCCACCAATGGAACCCAGCCCCTCGCCCTTGCTTTCCTGCAGCACAACCGCGACAGTAAGCGCGATGCAGATCAGGAACTGAATCACCATCAAGAAAGTTCCCACAGCTAGATGACACCTCCCTGCTCCTTGCTAGCACTACGCGATTATTCTATCACAGTGTTTGAGCGCGGGCAAGTCCTTTCAAGAAGGACTGGTACCAGCGGCCGCTGTCTTTAATTATCCTCTTCTGGGTCTGGAAGTCCACGTAGACGATCCCGAAGCGGCGTTCGTAGCCAAAGGCCCACTCGAAATTGTCCAAAAGCGACCAGACATAGTAACCCTTTAGGGGCACGCCGGCGGCGATAGCTCGTGCGGCCTGGGCGAAGTGCTGCTCGAGGTAGGCGGTCCTCTCCGGGTCGTGCACCCGTCCGCCCTGCACCTCATCGGGATAGGCCGCCCCGTTCTCGGTGATATAAAGGGGGATCGGTCCATAATCCCGGTGCACGCGCGTCAAGAGATCATACAATCCTTCCGGATAAACCTCCCAGCCCATGTGCGTTACGGGCCCCGCGGGAGGAAGGGATTCAAACCCGCCCTGCCCGGCCGCCCGGACAACACTCCGGCTGTAGAAGTTGATGCCCAGGAAATCCAGGGGACCGGAAATCAGGTCAAAATCGCCAGGCTGGATCTTCTCGGCCACAGGCGCCAGCAGCTCAGGCAGATCCTGAGGATAGAAGCCCGTGAAGAGGGGATCGAGATACCAGCGGTTAAGAAAGCCATCCGCTCTGCGGCAGGCATCCTGATCCGCGTCACTGTCTGAGGCTGGATACTGGGGCGACAGGTTGAGGGTGATGCCGATCTCCCCAGGAAGGTTGAGGTCGCGGTAAGCCCTCAGGGCCAGTCCGTGGGCCAGCAGGAGGTGGTGCGCCGCGTGGAGCGAGGAGTTGAAATCTCTCCTCCCGGGAGCATGCTCACCGCTGCCGTATCCCAGGTATGCTGAACACCAGGGTTCGTTGAGGGTGATCCAGAGCTTG